>JAFECH010000350.1 GCA_018242255.1 Pseudomonadota bacterium
AATGTTCGAGCACGTCGGGCTAAAGGATTACGACACGTTCTTCGAGACGGTCCGCCGAAGTCTCAAGGACGAAGGCATCATGCTGTTGCATTCAATAGGACGGCTCGACGGGCGCAGCGCGATGAACCCGTGGTTCGAGAAATACATTTTCCCCGGTAGTTACGTTCCGTCTCTGGCGGAGGTGCTTCCGGCAATCGAGAAGGCTGGCTTGATCGTCACCGACGTCGAGGTCTTGCGCCTGCATTATGCCGATACGCTACTGGCGTGGCGAAAGCGTTTCATGGCACGACGCGCCGAAGCCGCGGCGGTGCTCGGCGAGCGCTTCTGCAGAATGTGGGAGTTCTACCTTGCCGCGGGTGAGGCCGGTTTTCGGTACGGTGGCTTGATGGTCTTCCAGATCCAACTCGCCAAAAAAATCGATGCAGTGCCACGAACCCGCGACTACATCGCAGCGGAAGAAGCCCGTCTGCGTAAGCGGGAAAAACAGTCGAAATCAGAGCACACGGTTGCGGCCGAATAACTGCGAGTTCCGCTGTTAGAGAAACAGGCGTCCTGATCCGCTCTGCTTGGCGTCGGCCAGCGGCTGACGATCGCTTGCTTTTGCCAGTTCGTAAGCACGCGCCGTGACTGCATTGAGCGAAGTCTCGACCTCGAGTCGGGCTTTTTCGAGCGCTTCGTCGTCAGCATTCGAGGAGACGAAAATGGGCTCTCCTCCAACCCACGCCAACCGCGACAGGGGCAAATTCACAGTCATTTTGCTCCAGGTATTCAGCACGAGGAAGCGCGACGTCGCTGCGGCAACTGGAATGATCGGGCGCCCGGACATTCGCGCGAGCGTCACGATGCCGTCGCCGGCGATCCGTGGCTGCCTAGGCGGAATGTCGGCCGTCATGGCGACGATGGACCCGTTGTCCAGCGCCTTCACCGCTGCGCGCAGTGCATAGGCGCCGCCGCGATCCCGCTTGCGGCCGCCGGCACCCGCTCCGCGGATCGCAGAAATTCCAAAGCGGGCCAGAACCTGGGCTACGAGCTCTGCGTCGCCGTGGCGGGCGACCATGGCTTCGACCCGATACTCGCGGGTGTTCAGATCCGGCAGCATCATGAATTGCCCGTGCCACATGGCCATGATGAACGGCACCTGGGCGCGAAGGCGATCAAAGAAGTCGGGCGGCTCGTAAACGGTGGCTGACGTTCGCCGGACGGTCCGGATAAGACCGGCAACGAAGCGGCTCGACGCACTTATGGCGAAGCGATTTGTTTTTGATGGCTGACGGACCATTATCTTGTCGCGTGCGTCGTCTTTCCGAAATGCAGAGTCACAGTTGTGGTGCAGTTTGCTTGGACCGAAATTAGCTAAAGTTTGGCGAGAGGCAATCGCACCTCAGTCCTTAGCAGCGGTCGATTAACATGAGACGTTAATGTCATCGATGGCGATCTTTTAGATCAGCATTTCAATTCCGTATGTCATGATCAGAGCACACGTCATTGCGACCACCACGCAGACCAGGGATACGAGAACGTAATATCCGTCAGACGCGTGATGATCGTTCTCACAGACACGAATTTTCGCGGCATGCTTTTGCATACAGGAATCCAACAAATAATAGGCCTTCTCATCTGAAGCGGGCGACATAAAGCTCTTTGCGAGCGCATACAAGCTGCGGGCTTCCGAAACCTCGGCCGCATTTGCGCGTGGTGCCTGCGGCGCTTCGTCCGAGTACGGCGTTCTGGCTTCGCGTAGGGACGACAGTGAACGGCGCAGCTCGCTGCTGGGCCGAAAATAAAGCGTCTGATGTGGGGGCGCCTTTTTGGTCACAGGCAGAATGCAAACGATGCCGCAGGGCAACCGAGGCGGGATTAACGCGCAGATGACAGGCGCGTTCATAGTCAATTCATCGGTACGGGCAGAAAAAAGGAGTGCATGCTGCAATGCAGCTAAAATACTCGCGCACGGACATACGAGGGTGGCAATGGACAAATATCGTGTCGTCGTCTGGTGTGAATCCTGTCGGGGAGACGACGAAGGCTGTTTCGGGGGATCGTCTGAGGTTATCGGCGCCCAGTTTGCAACCTGGGAAGAAGCCGAGAAGGCCGGTGCCCATTACTGCTTCGACTTGCCGTACCGCTACCGCGTCGAGCAAGCTGAACTGCACCAAAGTTACTTTTGAAACAGAGGCTTAGGGCGGGTTTTAGGCTAAACGCATAAGTTCCCGCTCTTGGCCGAGAGCTTCTTTCAGCGTCTTTTGGGCCATCTGCATCTTCCGCAGCATGTCCTCATAGTCGGCGGACGACTCAATAGCTTCTGCGAGCAGGTAGTCGGCCTGCTCGACCTTGGCTTCAAGGTGGGCGATCCGCGACCGGGCATCGAAGAGTTCTACCGGCTGATTGTTACTTACTGCGATGCTTTCAACGGTCATGAGTACTATCCAAAGCTAAATTCGAAATAAAACGTTCTTACGTGGCTTTGGTTCCATCCAGCATTGAAGTGAGCTGTTGTTGCTGATGGGATGCGCGAAGCCGAGCTTTTGAACCGAGAAGCGCGTTTGCAGAGACGCTCGGTTTGCTCAGCCCCGTGGAGTTGTGAGGCAATTGCCGAGCGCGCTACGGTGAACAGTCATTTTTGTCGTCAAGTCATCGATTTTAATCCCGTGCTGCCCGTCCGAGGTCTTTTCGCCGCGCTCTTGAGAGCGCACATTCAACAGTGCAGCCCTTTGCGCGATCGGACATGGGGGTTCGATCGGTTTCCGCTAGGTTGCGAACTGCCGAGGGAGAGACGAAGCGAGGAAAGAGCCATGGCACTCTATTCTGGCGGCGACCGAGACGACAACCCTCGATTCGGCGTTGGCATGCGCGAAGGCGATGGTGTGATCGACGTCTTGATCATTCTGCTGCTGGTCGGATTTTCGCTCGCGCTTTGGTTTGTGTGTGGCGCGCTGCGTCCGATGCTGGACGATCCCAATCCGAGCTTGATGGCACATCCGGCGCCTGCATCGGGGCCTTACATCGCGGGCTCGGTGCAGCCTTCACAGCATCTGGCAGGGAGGTAGAGCGCCCGGAATTTTTGCTGGCCGGACGCTAAATGCGGCGTGTCAAGCGCGCTTTGCGTTGAGAATGGCTGCGCGCGGCTTCTGCCACGGCATCGTAGACGTTCGAGTGCTCGTCGTCCGATCCTGCCAGATCAATCCGAACATTGCCGTCCTTCTGCTGGCGGACATCCTCTCGGCTTGAGAAGAGAATGACGCGATTGCGTCCAGAGCGTTTGGCAACATAGAGCGCGGCGTCTGCTTGAACGATCAAGTCGTTCAGCATCTTATGGTCGCCGACTTTGGATATTCCGACG
This sequence comes from Pseudomonadota bacterium, assembly GCA_018242255.1. Lineage (GTDB taxonomy): Bacteria > Pseudomonadota > Alphaproteobacteria > Rhizobiales > Hyphomicrobiaceae > Hyphomicrobium_B. Next base: position 3,341 of record JAFECH010000350.1, read on the forward strand.
CTGACCGAGCTGCTGAACAGTTGTTCGTCGGAAAAGAAACGCTTCTCGGCGAATTTCTTGCGAATCCGCTCGGCGACGAGCAGAGCCGTTTTTAGCGTTGCGTCGGGAAGTAGAACGACGAATTCCTCGCCACCAAGGCGTGCGGCGAGATCACCGTCGCGGACGGCGTCCCTCAGAATACCGGAGAACTTCTGCAGCACGGTATCGCCGATCTGATGGCCGTAGATGTCGTTCACTTGTTTGAAGTGATCGATGTCGAAGACGACGGCCACGATGGGTGTCGGTACGCGAAGTTCGGCGGCGCGATCGAAGAAAGCGCGCCGATTATAAAGGCCCGTCAGCGAGTCGGTTTCGGCCTCGCGTTTGTGGCGCCGCGTCAGGCGAATTTGATTGAGACCTAGCGAGAGAGCGCCGATGGCGGCGGTGTCAACGAGGCATACGATCAGATTGAGATTTTCAGCCCAATCGTCCGGCGGGCGGTTCATGACCCATTCGCCCTGCCGGGTCAGCGCATATGCGCAGAGGCCAAAGGACAAGCCGCCAATGATGTAGAGCGCAGCGAGCGTCGTCAGCAGCAGGGTGGATTCGATGCGGCAGCGCCAATACTCGAGACCTGTCAGGCACAAGATCAGCATCGCCGCCAGATTGAATACTATGTAGCAAAGGCCGTCGTAGCCCATGACCATCGGCGCGGCGGTGATCACGCTTGCGACAAGCGCGGCGATCATCAACCTTTTGACCGGTAGCACTGAGGTGCGGAATTGGTAGGCAGCGGCGAGAAAAAACACCAAACCGACTTGGAGCGCCGAGAACGCCACGATTCCCATAAAGGGCGAGTATTGGGAGACGAAGTTGCCGTAGGCCGAGATGCTGACCACAAGGCACGTCGATCCGAGCGACCACGTCATCAGGGTGCGGTCGTTCTGTGAGACCATCCAGCTCACAAAAAATGTCAGCGCCACCCCTGCACTGCAGAAGCTCAACGCGATCAGCAAGGAATTGTAGTCGAGTAGAATCATAGCCCGGACAATACCGACAAATTCTTTGCCGAGAATGACCGGCAGGTATCACGTCGGCCTCATATGCAACAAATGGGAATCGTTTGGCGAGTCGGATCCGGGCCGATCTCGCAGATAAAATGAACAAGCGGTAAATCGCTGTCAGTGCGCTTTTCGGTTGTGAGATCGGGCTCGCGCGCGTCAAAGTGGGTCGCGCTTCAGGGCTTGGCAGAGGCAGTGCGGGCCGCCGCCGCCGAGCGTGAACATCCGGAGGTCCGGATCGAACACTTCGATGCCGTGTGACAGCATACGAGCGTTCAGATCTTTGTTTGCGGCGGTCGACAATACGCGGTCGTTGCCGAGGGCGACGATGTTCGTGCCGAGCTGGGTTGCGTCATGATAAGAGACGGGCAGGATTTCATAGCCCTTCGCTTTCAAAAGATCGAGAAACCATGGCTGATGCGCGTCGGGGGCGACGGCAACGAGCTTTTTGTTGATGAAGCCGACCGACACGTCGAGATGCACGAAGTGCGACGGGAAGGGCACAGCGTAAGCTTCCCACCCTTTCTCGCGGAACCACGAGCACATCTGTTCGGCGCCTTCCTTCTCGGAGCGTTCGCCGCCGTAACCGCAGAGGACAAATCCCGGTTCGACGACCATGAAGTCGCCGCCTTCGAAGTGTCCGGCGGTGATCATGTTCCAGATGGGGATGCCGGCTTCCTCGTAGAACTTCAACACCAACGCATAGTCGCCGCGGCGGTAGCGGGTCTGCAACATGGTGATGACGGCGCCGAAGGGCGTCATCACGCTCGAGTCTCGGGCGAAGACGCCGTATTTCAGTTCGGGTCGCGCGTCGAGCCAGTGGCAGGTGACGCCGGCTTGCTCAAAGACATCGACCATCTCGCGGTGTTGCGACATGGCGGCCTGCGCGTCGAAGTGCAGGCCGAGCGCAAGCGTTTGGCGGGAGACGGCCCCTACGGGCCTCCACTCGAAAAAGTCAGGCTTGCCGAGAAGAACATGCCGGAGCACGCCGGTTTCGGAATCGAGTCCCCAAGGAACGGAGACAGTCGTCGTGCTCATGCCAGAACCTCGTAGTGCGCGTCCGTCGGCGCACCTTTGTTGATGCAGATGATGTCCTGCGGGCAGGCGGACATGGCGACGATGCAGTCCATCTCGGCTTTCAGCACGACGTAGTCGCCGGGTTTTGAAACCGGTTCTTCCCAGCCGATGGCGCCATCGGACTTCACCGGAATGTTCATCCAAAGATTGAGCGGCGAGGGCACTTCCGGCGGTGTCAGACCGAGGCCCGCCATGCCGGCGCGCAGATTGTCGGCGCAGTTGTCGTGGTAGTCGGTGACGCCCAGACCCTGATAACGATAGATGTCGCACGCGGCGATGAAGGTGTCGTGGATGCCAGGCGAGGTGTCTTCCACGAGCGTCAAGATCGGGCGGCGCTTGTTGGTGACGAGTTTGTCGCCGGGCATCGGCCGAATGCGGTCGATCGCGGCGCGCATGTGCTCCATCGACAGAAACTCGCCCAGATCGTTAGCGTTGAAGGCCCAGGTGTCGACGACCTGATGGCCATGCGTGTTGATGATCTTGATCGATTGTCCGGCTTTGAGCGCGACGGCGCGGCCCTGGCGCGCTGGGACGATTTGGATATCGCTCATGGCTTCCCCTTTACGTTTGGAAATTCTTTGCGGATCGCGGCGGCGACTCCGACGGCATAGTCGTTTGCGAGCAGCTTGCCCTTTTCAGCCGAGCAGCCGTGCGCTGGCGACAGCACGCCGGAGCACGGCACCAACCCTGTACGCGTCGGGTACATGTCGTAGGGTGGAAAGCTTGCGGGCTTGTCGTCGGGCAACGCCGACAGATCGACGAGATGAGGATGGTGATGGAGCATCAGAGACGTTTCCATCACGGCGGCATGCTCAAGATCGTAGCCGGGAAAACCGTCGGGAAAGATCTTGTCGAGCGTCTCACGCTTGGTGAAATCCCAATATTCGAGGCGCATGACCTCGAAATCGTGAATGCCCATATAGGCGAGCTCACGTCGGGCGAGATCGACGCCTTCGATCGTGAACATCATGTTTTCGTAGTGGCCGTTGATGAGAACGAGCTGGCGCGCGCCGTGGCGTGCAAACTCCTTGATGACGTCACGCAGCACATGGGCAAGTGTATCGGCGTCGAGACTGGTCGTGCCGCAGAAGTGATTGCCGCCGCCCATCTTGGGCTGCGACTTGTAACCGAATGACAGCACCGGCGCGACGACGGCATCGATCTGCTTCGCGACATCTGCCGCGACGGCGGTTGCAAGGAGAGCGTCCGTGCCCATCGGTAAATGCGGACCATGCTGCTCTGTAGCGCCAGTCGGAAGCAGGATGATCGCACCGTCTTCGATGCGTTTCTGGTACGTCGTCCAGCTCATCTCATTCATAAAGTTGCGGTCGGTCATGGATATTCTTTCCTTCAAACCATCGAGGCGCCGCCGTTGACGCCGAGAACCTGGCCGGTGATGAACGAAGCACCGGGACCGGCGAGAAACAGAACGGCTTCTGCGATTTCTTCCGGCTTCCCGATGCGGCCGAGCGGGTTGCCTGTTTCAAGCCGTTTCCACTCGTCAGCTAAGTTTTCGAAATCGAGAAGCGGCGTGTCGGTCGGACCGGGCGCCACGGCATTGACGAGAATGTCGGGGCCGAATTCCTTCGCCCAGCAGCGCACCATGGCGCTGACGCCGGCTTTGGTTGCGCAATAAGCCGCGTGATGTTCGCGTCCGAGTTGGGCCAGTTCGGAACTGAAGAGGATGATCTTGCCGCCCTTGCCGCGACTTTTCATCATCCGCACCGTTTCGCGCGTCACGAGAAACGTGCCCACGAGGTTGACGTCGAAGACCTTGCGGACGTCGGCTACCGGCGTGTCGAGCAGCGGACCGTAACGAAAGACGGCGGCCGAATTGACCATGACGTCTATGCCGCCGAGCGCTTTGTCGGCCGCGGCGACCGCCTCTGCAACTTGGATCTCGTCGGTCACGTCAACCTGAAACGAGAGACCTTTCTCTATCGGTTCGAAATCAAGGCGCGCGACGCGCGCGTTATTCTTCTCGAAAAGATCGGCGGTCGCATGCCCGATGCCGCTGGCGGCACCGCAGACGACGACTTTCATATCTTTAAATGCTTTGCTCATCCGAGAAATTCTCCGCGATCTACGCCAATGGCCTGACCAGTGACGTTCACTGCAAGGTCGCTGGCGAGAAAAAGGTAGAGACCGGCGACGTCCTGCGGCTCCATCAGGCCCGATAGGCACTGGGCGGCGATGACGTCGGCGAAGATGTCGGCTTCGCTGCGCTTGGATCTCGTCGCCATGACTTTGGCTGAGCGCACAGAGGCGACGGTGCGAACCCAGCCTGGGCACACGGCGTTGACGGTGATACCGCGGGCCCCGAGTTCGCGTGCGAAGGTGCGCGTCAAACCGACGACGGCGTGCTTCGATGCGATGTAGGCTGCAAATTCGCCGACGGCGCTTTTGGACCAAACCGATGCGGTGTTGATGATGCGCGCGCCCGGTTTCAGAAGCGGTAGCGCGGCGCGCGTGACGTTCCAGGTGCCGCGAACGTTGATGTCCATGATGCGAGCGAACGTCTCGTCGACCTCGTCGCTTGGGTCGGTCAGCGGCGTGATCAATTCGAGGCCGGCGTTGTTGACGAGAACGTCGAGCCTTGAGATTTGCGCAAAGACATTCGCCACCGCAGACTTATCTGTGATGTCGGCGACGAAGGCGCGAACGGGACGGCCATAGGCCTTCGAGATTTTGTCCGCGGCCTCGTGCACGGTGTCGTCGTCGGCGAGGATCGCCAAGTCGGCGCCGGCTTCGGCGAAGCCTTCAGCTATGCCAAAGCCGATGCCGCGGCTTGCGCCGGTCACGAGGACGCTTTTATTTTTGAGATCGATACACATCTGCTTTCCTGCGGCGCTTTGCGCTCTTAATTGTCGTGACCCGCTGCGGCGCGGACGAATTTCAAAACTTCCGTTCGCAGCTTGAAGAAGCGTTCGCTGTCGCGAAGCTCTAGCGTGCGATCCGGTCCAAGAGCGGCAGCAATATCGACTTCCTCAAGCATGCGTGCGGGCCGCTTTGAGAAGACGATGATGCGGTCGGCGAGAAAAACGGCTTCGTCGACGTCGTGGGTGACGAAGATGATCGTCTTGGCATCTTGCTGTTGAATTCGGCGAAGTTCGATCTGAAGGTCTTCGCGCCGCTGAGCGTCCAGCGCGCCAAAAGGTTCGTCCATCAGCAGCACATCGGACCCCGCAGCGAGCGTGCGGGCGATAGCGATGCGCTGGCGCATGCCGCCTGAAACTTTGTTCGGATATGAGTCCGCGAAATCGCTGAGGCCGACGAGCTGCAGGTAATGCGCCAGTCGGGCTTCTTTCCGTTCCGGCGTCAAGTCGAGGCGGTACTTCATGCCATAGGCGACATTCTCGGCGACGGTCAGCCAAGGGAAGGACGAATAAGATTGGAAGACCATGCCGCGATCGCGATCGGGTTCGCGGATCGGCTGGCCGTCCAGCCGGATCTCACCGGTGCTTGGCGTTTCGAGGCCGCCGACCATGCGCATCAGCGTCGTCTTGCCGGAGCCGGAGGGTCCGAGAAAGACAATGAATTCGTTGCGCTTGACGGCAAGGTCGAATGTCGGCGCGACGACTTCGAGGTCGCCGAAGTATTTCGCGATGCCGTCAAATACGAGGTAGGGAGCTGGTGCCACGGCGCGCCTCTCAGAGATATCGGAAATAGCGCTTGTGGATGAGGCGCAGGATCTGGTCGGTCAGGAGGCCGATCAACCCGATCGTGACGACGCCCGCCATGACTTCGGACGTGTTCATGTAGCGCCGTGCCGCCCAGATGACGAATCCGAGGCCGTTATCGGCGGCGACGATTTCGGCGATGATGAGATAGGTCCAGCACCAGCCGAGGGTGATGCGCAAGTTGTCGAACAAGTTGGGCAACATAGCGCGGAACGCGACGTCTTTCAGCATCTGGAAGGGACGCGCACCGACGGTGTAGGCGATCTCGACGTATTCCTGCGGCACGCGGCGCATGTCGTCGGCGACGAGGAGAACAAGTTGAAAGAAGGTGCCGAGCCAAAGAAGAAAGATCTTCGTCGTTTCGCCGACGCCGAACCAGATGATGCTCAGCGGGACGAGAGCCGGGACCGGAAGATAGCGGATGAAATCGACAATCGGCTCGAGAGCCGCACCGACTCCGCGGAAGCTCGACATCGCAATGCCGATCGGAATCGCCATGACGACGGAGAGCGCGAAGGCTACCCACACGCGCAATGTCGAAACGCCTGCATTCCACAGCAAATGCTTCTGCGTGATCATGGTCCACAGCGTTTCGACGGTAACGCTAGGGGGTGGCAGAAAGAGCGAGTTGATCCAGCCGAGCCGGGTCGAGAGTTCCCATGCAGCGATAACGAACAGGCTGGCGCAGATCGATGTGAGGATCTGCGCCCTTCTCGACAGCGTGCCTCGGAACGCGAAGAACTGGTTCCGGGAGCGGCGCGCCGCGCGGGGTATGTTGGCGTCCGGCGTTGTCGCCGGTTCCCGCTTGACCATCGCCGCCGTCGATACTGTTGCTTTGCTCGTCACGAGATGCCTGGCTCGGCTGAGTTGCGGCTAATTATTTCAGGTCGGCTTCGGTGATGCCGGAGACGATCGAATTGTCGATTTGTTCTGCCGCCTTGAGCTCGTGATCGGCGGCGCCGTTTTCGAGGTTCAGCTGCATGACTTCGTCGAAGACCTTATAGAGCGATCCAGGCGCCCCGGCTTTGCCGAAGTAGCCTGCGGTCTGCTTATAGCCCGTGTATTCGAGGCTGCCGTCAATTGACGCGGCGAATTCTTCCGGCGTCAGATTGAAGTGGGGCGCCGCAAGCTTGATGAAGTCAGCCTTGTTGCTCTTGAAGTAGTCGATCGCCTTGAAGATGCCGATCATGAACTTCTTGTACTTCTCAGGGTTCGCCTTCAAGTCGTCCTGGCGGACGATGATCACGTCAACGATGATGCCGGGATATTGCGCCGATGAGATCAGCAGGTGTGGTTTGCGCTGCTTGATCTTATCGAGAGCCTGCGAAAGATTCGGCTGATAGGAAACGACGGCCGAGATCGACGGATCGGCGAAAACGGCGACAGTATCGGCGGTCGCGATCTGCTTCACGTCAAGATCGGCGAGCGTCATGCCTTTCTTCTTCAGCTCCATCTGGAGCAGCAGGCGGCCAGGAATGTTCGGCTCGGACGCAACGGTCTTGCCCTTGAGCTGCTCGACGGATGTGATGTCACCCGGCGCGATCACGCCGTCGCCGCCAAGCGACTCGTCGATAGTGCCGATGATGACACCCGGCGTCTTGGCATCGCGCGGCTTGCCCTGATATTCGCCGACGGTTCGCATATCCATCTCGATGTCCTTGCGGTCCATCGCGGCCATGACGTTCGCGCGCTCGTCCTCGAACTTGATGTCAACGTCGATGCCGAGCTTTTTGAAGTAACCAAGCTCCTGTGCGACGAAGACCGGCGCGTATCCGCTCCAGGTTGGACAGAGAATGCGGATCTTCTCGTCGGCATGGGCGGTTGTTGCGGCGACCGACACGCCAGCCCACAGCGCCACTGCCAGACCGATACCGGCGAACCGGCGGAAACCTATTGCCATATGCATGGTCATAAACCCTCGCTGACGACACCACTTCCGCAGCGGAGAGTTGGGCAAAATAACATCCATGGAAATATTGATTATTTGAACGATACATTGAAAACCGTTGATGTATATTGCCGTGGGTTTGGGCGAGAGGTCTCCGATGCGTCGGCTCGACAATATCGATATTCGCTTATTGCGGGTGTTTATGACGCTGGTTGAAGCTGGTAGCTTCGCCGATGCTCAGATCGCGCTTAATCTCTCACAGCCGACTCTCAGCACCCACCTTGCGGCGCTTGAGCGCAGGCTCGGGGCGCAATTGTGCGTACGCGGACGACGTGGTTTTCGGCTGACCCCGTTCGGAGAGGCGACTTACGTCGCGACGCAGAAGCTCTTTGCCGAGATCAGTTCGTTCGAAGAGCGTGTGGGTCAATACAACGGGCAACTCGTTGGACGGCTGCGCATCGGCATCGTCGACGGCATCGTCACAAATTCGGCGCTGGGGCTGCAGCACGTGGTCGGCCGGTTCATGGAAAACGCCGAGAATGTCTTCATCGATCTGGAACTGGGGACGCCGCATCATTTGGAGCAGGCCATCGCCGACGGCCGCCGCGATGTGGTGATCGGACCGTTTTCACAGAAGGCGCCGGGCGTAACCTACGTCTCGCTGCATCGAGAGCCACACGGTCTCTATTGCGGCAAGGGGCATCCGCTATTCGACGCGCCGACGTCGGCCATCACGCGGGAAGCGATCGAGAAGGCGCAGTTCTCGGTCCGCGGCTATCGGCAGTTCGACGACCTGTATCGCGCCGATCACCCGCGGGCATCTGGCAACGTCATTCAGATGGAGGCGCAGGTGATGCTGATCCTATCGGGTTACTTCATCGGCTTCCTGCCACGGCATATCGGTGAGACTTGGTCGAAGCAGGGTCTGATGCGTGAGATCCGGCCGCAAACCTATCAATTCGTGTCGAGCCATTTCGCCGCCTACCGGAAAAGCGATGGCGACCGGCAGCTTGTGCGCAGTTTCGTGCGGTTTCTCAGTCAGCACGCAAACCAGACGCGCAAAGGTAGTACCGCAGTCAAAACGGCCTGATGCGCATTCCGGCTCGGCCCGCCGATCGCAGAAAATCTGACGAAGATCTGACTATTGATGCGGCAACCGCTGTATCCGTTGACCCCGATCAATTGTTTTGCCCGTCGCAAACGTAGGCTTCCTCAATCCTTTGGGAGGCAACGATGACAACAATCGAGTTTTACTATCTCGCGCTTTGTGTCGGAGCGCTTTGCCTTTTCGCGGTTGCGCTGGGCTACAACGCAACAAGCTGGAAAAGCTGGAAGCAATCGCAAGCAGCGGAGCCCGTTGCCAACGAGGCAGGCAGGCATGTGACGTCCCAGACCAAACTGGCGGCGTAGAGCCAACACATTCCAACTGTCACGGCTGGCAGCAAAAAAAGGGAGAGGGCCACAGGGTCCTCTCCCTTTAATTTTTTGTCGTGTCGATGGAGATGGCCAAGCCGTGTGCCCGGCCATCTCGCAAATCATACCTTAGGGCAGTGCGAACACGGTGAGCGAGCCACCGAGGTTCGAGTAGGAAGCGAGGCCCGAATAGCCGCCGACAGCGCCAAGGCCGTCGTTCGGGTTCGTCAAGCCTGCTGCCAGGCCGATGCCGGCCCAACCGCCGATGCCGGAGAGAACGCCGACGTACTGCTTGCCACCATGCATGTAGGTGAAGACGTTGCCGATGACGCCCGACGGAGTCTTGAACTTATAGAGTTCTTTGCCGGTCTTCTGGTCGACGGCTTTGAAGTAGCCTTCGAGCGTGCCGTAGAAGGCGACGCCGCCAGCGGTCGTCAAAGCACCCGACCACACCGAGAACTGCTCAGGCTTCGACCAGACGATCTTACCCTTGCCAGCGTCCCAAGCGAGGAAGTTACCCATGCGCTCCGGCTTGTCCGGGCCAGGGAACATCGAGAGTGTCGCGCCGACGAACGGCTGACCTGCAGCGTACGAGACCTTAAAGGGCTCGTAGTCCATGCAGACGTGGTTGGCCGGCACGTAGAAAAGGCCGGTCAGCTCCGAGAAGGAAGCCGGCTGTTCGTCTTTCGAACCGAGAGCCGCAGGGCAGATGCCCTTGGTGTCGAAGTCGGTGCCGTTCGCGAAGGTCGAGTACTTCTTCACGCGGACGGGGCGGCCGTAATCCGGGCTCGACTTGTCGAGGTTGATGCTGGTCGCCCAGTTGACGACCGGATCATACTTGTCGGCGACAAGCGGCTCGCCTGTGACGCGGTCGAGCGTATAAGCGAAGCCGTTGCGGTCGAAGTGGACCTCGACTTTGCGCTTCTCGCCCTTGACGTCGATGTCGGCCAGGATCGGTTCGTTGATGCCGTCGTAGTCCCACTCGTCGAACGGCGTCATCTGGTAGGCCCACTTAGCCATGCCGGTGTCGGGGTCGCGAGCGAAGTGCGTCATCGACCACTTGAGATCGATCGGCTTGCCGTCCTTGCCTGCGCGCTGGACCGGGTTCCACGTGCCGGGGTTACCAGTTCCGTAGTAGACGAGGTTCAGGTCGGGATCGTAGGCCATGTAGCCCCAGGTCGTGCCGCCGCCGATCTTCCATTGATCGCCGCTCCACGTCTTGAGCGAAGAATCTTTGCCGACCGGCTTGCCGAGCGACATCGTCTTCTCAGGGTCGATAAGCATTTCAGCGTCCGGACCCGTCGAATAGGCGCGCCAGACTTTCTTGCCCGTGTTTTCATCGTAGGCGGTCAGAGAGCCGCGGACGCCGTATTCGCCGCCGGAAATGCCGACGAGGACCTTGTCCTTGACGACGAGCGGAGCAGACGTGCCGGTTTCACCAAGCTTGGGGTCACCGTTCGCGACTTTCCAGAGTTCCTTGCCGGTCTTAGCATCGAGAGCGACCAGCGACGTATCGGCCTGATACATAAAGATCTTGCCATCGGCGTACTGGAGGCCACGGGTAACCGTGTCACAGCACATCACCGAGATGACAGACGGATCCTGCTTGGGAATGTACTTCCAGACGATTTTTTCTTCGTCGGCGAGGTTCAGCGCGTAAACGACATTCGGGAACGGCGTCACCATGTACATCATGTCGCCGACGACGATCGGGCTGCCTTCATGGCCACGGAGAACGCCCGTAGAGAACGTCCATGCCACCTGGAGCTGGCCAACGTTGTCGGTCGTGATCTGTTTGAGTTTCGAATAGCGATGACCGGCGTAATCGCCGTTTTGAGTCGCCCAATTGTTCGGGTCGCTCGTCGCTTTAATAACGCTTTCATTCGCCCATGCGGACGAACACAGCGAAGCGGACATTGCCAGCCCCGCCGCTAAAATCTTTCCACGCATTTTGGTCCTCCAATTCGCGACTCGACACGCCTTCGGCGGGTGCCGAAAGCCGTGCACAACCGCCGGCGGAAGCCGGCATCAAATTCCCTATTTTATATTATTGTTGTCATATATTCGGGCAGCGATGATTACAAAATCATCACTGGAGCCGATCGGGATTTGAAAGTCTTCTCAGGGTGTTGCGGCAACGGGACGGTGCCCCGCTGAAGCAACCGGCCGCAATCAAGTTCATATTTCGCAGTGCGTCAACAGCGTTTGCCGATGATCAGATGCGACAATTGGAAATGCTGCCTGTAATATTCGGCACGAATTCCCGCATTCTCTATTGTTGAGCGAAATCATGATGGTGACACGGCATATCAGCCCTGCGTTTCACGAAGACAAAAAATGAGTGGGGGAATTTCGATCAATAACAATTCTAGATGAATTGCGATGGACACATCGGAGCAATGCCGAATGATTTGATCAAAAAATCAGCGCGTGTTGGAGCGGGCGAAGGGAATCGAACCCTCGTATGCAGCTTGGGAAGCTGCCGTTCTACCATTGAACTACGCCCGCGGAGGTCGCAGCTGATCGGGTTTTGACACTTTCACGATGTTCCCGCAAGCCGTACGATCGCTGGCGACTGCATTGTCCCTAGAGCGCTATACTGACGTAGCGCCGAGCGGCCGAAACACACCCATGATGACGATTAAGTTCCAATGATAAGTGAAGCATGGGCGAGGCACGCTGCTTTCGTACTGCGTTGCTCGGGTGCAGCGACGCTCTCATATATGCTCGCGAACGCCATCGGGCTTCCGCACCCGGTGTGGGCTGCAATGTCCGGCGTCATCGTCGGGCAGGAGAAGCTCGACGAGACACGGAGCGCCACGGTCGGCCGGTTGTTCGGCACTGTCGTCGGTGTTGCCGTTGCGGTTACAATTGGCTCGCTGCTTGGGCCACTTCATGCCGATGTCGTCGTGCAGATGGGCTTAGCGGTCGCGGTGGCGGCAGTCATTGCCCGACGCTATCCGATGCTCAGGGTCTGCATGTGGACGTGTCCAATCGTGTTTCTAAGTAGCGATGCGGCGACGCCGTTGGCTGTCGTGGGTTTTCAGCGCGGCGCCGAGGTTCTGCTCGGCGGCGTCGTCGGAGCACTCCTGCACGGAGCGTCGGAAATGGTCATCTCCGCCGTGGTGACGCCAGAACCTGAAAAGCCCGAGCCGCTAAAGACCAGGGCCACTTCCCCTCCGATCCATGATGACTGAGTGCTCGGGGATAGTATTTACAAAAATTTATCCGGGCCGGAGCGGCGAAGATGCTAAATGTGGTGCGTCGAACGTCGGGGGAGAGGGATGAATGACGTGGGCCGCTAAACCACTTTCGGCCGTTGTCGTGCTTGCCATCGGAGCCTGTTGCGGCTTGCTCGTTGCTCAGGCGGCTGCCGACGATGCGGGCACGGCCAAGCGTGCGCCTGCGACCCTCGATCAGCAGATCAACCAGGCGGTTGGATCGGGCGGACAGTCGTCCTCGGACTTAGATGCGCGCGTCCGGGATCTTGAATCGACGCGCACGGCTATCGACCAGCAGAAAAAGCCGACCGTCAGTCTCAGCGTCAGCGGCTGGGTCGATCAGCAAGTGCAATACAACATGAAGTAGCGTGCTCGCTGATCGGAGAGCGGCATGAATTCGGCGAGCAACCACCTTCAGTCGGGTGGCTGCGCGCGACGAGAGCTTTACGACGGGACGGGGCTTTAGGCCTTCTTCGCGAGCAGGTCGCGAATTTCCTTCAGATATACTTCCGTGGGGGTAGGCGGAGGTGGTGTCGCAGGCGTGGCCTTCGGCTTTTTCATCGTGTTGACGGCTTTGACCAGCAGGAAGATCGCGAAGGCGGTGATGAGGAACTTGATCACCGCATTGAGAAAGACGCCGTACCTGATCAACACCGGGTCGGTCGGTGTCGGGATCGCTACGGAGAGATTGGAAAAGTCGATGCCTGCCATCGCGTAGCCGATCGGCGGCATGACGACATTGTCGACGAGTGACGAAACGATGGGGGCGAAGGCGGCGCCCATGATCACGCCTACGGCGAGGTCGATGACGTTGCCTCGCATGGCAAATTCCTTGAATTCGTCAATTATGCTCATGCTGATTGTCCTTCCCAGCTGATATGCCGTTCCCGTTCGAGTGACGTCCCGACCGTCTACTCGCGGGTCGGTGCCCGATTCCCGCGGCGAAATGGTAGGGGATGACGCGGCTCCGGACAACGGAATGCAGGCCAAATTTCGCCGGAGTACCGTTGGACAAAGGCGCAGGTCGCCGGGCATAATAAGCCGTCAGGCGGTGGGGTGCCGAACGCGGCAGCGACGGCTTTGGGGGATCCGGAACGATGATCGAACGGAAGGAACGCAAACCCTACTGGCGTCACACCAAGTGGCAGGTCCTGGCGAGCATCATACCGTTTTTGGCACTGGTCATCGTTTTGCCGCTCTATGCCGAGCAATTAAACTCCAACAGGTTCTTAGGATTTCCGCTGGGGTACTTTCTTGCGGCTCACGGATTTTTCGTGATCGCCCTGGTGACGGTCGCGAGCTACGTCAACCGCCAGAATGCCATCGATCACTGGCACGGCGCGCACGAAGATATGTGAGGCGGGGAGCATGGCGTTCGGTGCGCGCGCGAAGTTGATCAATCCGCGCCTCGGCACGTATTTCAGTATTTTTGCAGCGCTCTACACGGCGCTGTTTCTTCTCGTCTTGATCTTCGAGCAGCTGAAGTTCGATGAGAGTTTCCTGCGCATCGCGTTCCTCGCCGGACCGATCATCATCTACGCCGCGATAGGCCTGTCTATCGGTACCAACGATATCCTCGGATATTTCGCGGCCGGTCGCCGGGTTCCGGCTGCGTACACGGGCCTTTTGCTTGGCGCTTCGACGCTGGGCGGCACATTCATTGTGGCGGGCACGGGCGCTTTCTTCTTCTCAGGGTTTGACGCCCTCATCCTGCTGATGGGCACGCTGACGGGCTTCGTCATCATGGCGATCGGGCTCGCGCCGTTCTATCGAAAGTTTGGCGCGTTCACTCTGCCGAGCTATCTCGGACGCCGTTTCGAGAGCCGGGCGTTGAGGGTTATAACGGCCGGCGTTGCAGCTGTTCCGATGCTCCTGGTGCTGTCGGCTGAGTTGCGCATTGGCGGTGGCGTCGCGCAACGCCTCGTCGGCGGCAGCGTCAATAATCTGGTGTTTCTCCTAGCGCTGACGATCGCGATATCGACCGCGGCGGGGGGAAAGCGCTCTTTCACCTGGACTGGCGTTGCACAATCGATTGCGCTGTTTCTCGCTGTGCTTGGCGTGGCGACGACCATAAGCGTGATGGTCACAAGCCTGCCCATTCCGCAGTTGGCGAACGGCCCGATGGTGCGTGGCTTGGTGCGGAATGAGGTCAACGAGGGACTGCCGCTCGTCCAAGTCTGGCCAATGGCGTTCCAGCTGCCACCGGAGGGTTTTTCGGCGCTGGCGAAACCCTACACGCAGCCGTTCGGCTCGCTCGGGCCTTTGGCTTTCATCATCGGTATTTTCGCGATTGCGACGGGGGTCAGCACCGCGCCGTGGCTGCTGCCGCGCGTCGCTGCGACGCCAGGTGTCTACGAGGCGCGCAAGTCACTCGGCTGGGCGACGGTCTTTTCCGGCCTCGCCCTGCTTACGATATCTTCTGCAGCAATCTTCCTGCGAGATTTTACACTTCAAGCTGTGATGAGCGAGCGGTTGGGGCCGTTGCCGCAATGGCTGCACAACGCAGCAGCGCATCATATCGTAACGTTCGATCAGGCGGCGACGCGGCTGGGCTTTGCCGGCTTGAAGTTCGATCGCGACGGCGTGCTGTTTGCCTTGCCGCTGCTGGTGGATCTGCCCTCGGCGTTCTCTTATCTCCTGCTTGCCGGCGCTGTCGCTGCTGCATTGGTCACGGCGTCTGCGACGACGGTGTCATTGGCGGCGGTTCTTGGCGAGGATGTTGTCCAGGGCATGTCGTGGGAGCCGCCGACGACGCAGAGCCGGGTGTGGATTGTGCGTGGCTTCATCGCGGTCGTCGCTTTCAGTGGAGCGATGCTGTGCGTCACAGCGCCGAGCGATCCGCTGCGGCTGGTGTTGTGGGCATTGTCGCTGACGGGTGCGAGCCTCTTCCCTGTCATGGTCCTGTCGATCTGGTGGAAGAGACTGACGGTCGGCGGCGCAATCTTCGGGGTCATCTCCGGCTTCGCCGCAGCAGCGTTCGCCATCCTGATGGGCGAGATGGGGGCACTTTCGACACCCGGCGCAATCGCTGGCATTCTCGGTTTGCCGGTGTCGTTCGCCGTGGCCATCGGCATCAGCCTGATGCGGCCGGAAGTCAGCCGTCACACCGTCGAGATGGTGCGTGATATCCGGGTTCCGGGCGGTGAGATTATCTATGATCGCGAGATGCAGCGGCTGCAGCTTCGCAAGCATTCGCGCACGTGACGGCTTGAGCGCTGCTTTGCCGACCTTTCAGGATTGCTCAGGCCCTCCGGGGCCTCTAAAGAGCAAGCCATGACCATTCGCGACCGCCTCGATCTTTATCCGCCGCTGACGCCGTATCGCGAGACCCGGCTGCCGGTCGGCGGCGGGCATACGCTTTATGTCGAGGAATGCGGCAACCCGAACGGGCTGCCTGTCATCATTCTGCACGGCGGTCCGGGCGGCGGCTGCAATCCCACGATGCGGCGGTTTCACGATCCCGAGCGCTATCGCATCGTGCTGTTCGATCAGCGTGGGTGTGGGCGTTCGACGCCGAATGCCTCTCTCGATCACAACACGACGCATGATCTCGTCGCCGACATCGAACGCATACGCGGCGAACTCGGCGTCGACCGTTGGCAGCTCTTCGGCGGTTCGTGGGGATCGACACTCGCGATTGCCTACGCGGAAGCCTATCCCGCGCGGGTGAGCGCGATGATCCTGCGCGGCATTTTCCTGCTGACGCGGGCAGAGTTGCGGTGGTTCTATCAGGACGGGTGCAGTTGGCTTTTTCCGGAAGCCTTTGCGGAATTCCAGCGCCCGATCCCGCTCGCCGAGCGCGACGATATGATAGGCGCCTATCATCGCAGGTTGATTTCTGAGGATCTCAGCGTGCGCCTGTCAGCGGCGCGTGCCTGGAGCATCTGGGAAGGAACGACGCTTTCGCTCATTCCGGAAGCCGATCGTGTGGCGCGGTTCGGCGCCGACAGCTATGCGCTCGCCTTCGCGCGGATCGAAAGCCACTACTTCGTCAACGCCGGTTTTTTCCGCAGGGATGGCGAGTTGCTGCTTGAAGCCCATCGGCTGAAGGACATACCCGGCGTCATTGCGCACGGCCGTTACGATGTCGTGACGCCTGTGCGGAATGCAGTGATGTTCGCCAAAGCGTGGGGAAACACGGATCTGCGCATCGTGCCTGACGCCGGGCACGCCATGACGGAACCGGGGATCGTGCACGAGCTTATCCGCGCTACGCGCAAGTTTGCGGATTGATATCGTTTCTACAGCGATCCCTTCGGAGCCGGTGCGGCTGCCGGAGGTGCGGGAGGTGGCGGCGGCGGAGGCGCGGCGTGTTCGTCGGGCGGTAGAGGTTTGTCCAGATCCCTGACGTGATCGCGGATCTTCTTGTAGACACGCGAGATGTAGTCGAGGGCCTGATCGACTTCCTCGTCGGTCGGCAGCTGGACTTTGCCGTCGGGCGAAGGCGCATCGGCAAGCGGTCCGGGCGGCGGGGGAGGGCCCGGCGGCCGAGACTCGATCATGTCTTCAAGCTCTTTGACGCGCGCCTTCAGATCGTGGTTTTCCGACTGTAGCCGCGAGAGCTTGTCGCCGGGTGCGCTGCCGGTCTGATCTTCGACGGATTTGCAGGCCCATTCGTTGCCGCTCTTGGCGCACATCGAAACGGCGCCCGTCTGTTTGTCGAGACGGAGGAAGCCGCCATCAACGGGAGACATTGTGAACCGTTCGGCGGCTTCGCTCGATGGTTCCGCAACTGAAGCTGCCGCCAGCATCGGCAAAATCGAAAGACCGAGCATAACCGTCCGCGTCGCTCTCAAGATCATTGCTCGTCCTCCGCTGTTCTTTAAGTGCGAGATGGTCATGGGCCCGAGCTACGGCAAGACGGCCAAGCGGAAGCAGTTTCCGCGAATCAGTTTGTTCGGGCGGGCGGCGGGGAGACAACCCGTGCCAGTGTTTCGTCTAATAAGGGATTGAAAAGGCGAAATTTTTATCATCCTGGCACGTTCCTTAACCCGACGTTTACTCGCGGCGACCAAAAGTTTGACCCTAAGCTGATTTGTGCCGCGTCCGCCAACGATCGCATTTGACCTGCGCGGTACGGATTCCCCGATATCCCGAGCGCGCGGCGGCTGCGCTCTCCCGGACGTTCGCAATCGCGCTGTCTCGAGGGGATGATGTCAAATTCGGAAATGAGCGCTGAGCGTCGGGAGGGAAGGGACCCGCACGAGTCCGGCGACGACAGCCGCGACGAATTGAAATCAATCCTTGATACGATTGCCTCCCAGCTCCAGGACGCTGACCGGCGGCACACGGCAGCATTGAACGAAATGCAGGACCGGATTTCGGGGATGGGGCGCGAGGCCGATCTCCTGCGGATGCGCATTCCCGATCAATTCGCGCCTGCCTTCGAACAGATCGAAGCGGGCATCGGAGAGCTGGCTCATCGCCTGGTCGAAGCGGACCACGTGGGAACGCGTGGTGCTGCGCGTCGCCACCACCGGGCGTCGGCGCGTTCGAGTCATGCCGATGTGAACAATCCTTGGGATCAGGACGACGCAGAAGCGCTTGCCAGTGTGTACGAAGCGTCGGCCTATCCGCCGTCCCCTGCACCTGCCCGCGATGTCGACGAGAACGGCGGTGGTACTTCGAATATCGATGAGGCATGGCTTGAGAGCCGGTTTGCCGAGATCGCGCGCGGCATCGAATATTCGCTCGCACACGTAAAGCCCGAGAGCAATTTATCGGACTTCGATCAGCGTTTTGATCAGTTCGAACGCCAGTTTGCCAGAGTGTTTACAGGCGTTGCCACACATGACGACCTCGCTGCAGTTCAGCAGATCGAGGCGCACATGGAACAGATCGTCAATCGCCTCGAAAAGGCGAACGATCAGCTCGACCGGCTCAACACCATCGAAGCGCAGCTTGCGAACGTGTCGCAAACGCTGGCAGAGATGCAGGCCGCAAACGCGAAAACTGCTGATATCGATGCAGTCGCTCGTGCGGTAGCAGAGGAAACGGCGCAGCGATTTGCGAGCCGGATGCCGGAGGAGCGCAATTCAGCGGCGGATGAGCTTCGCCCCCTGATCGAGCAGTTGATGGCGGAGAACCGTCAGGGTGGCGAGCACACCTCGATGCTTCTCGACACCATGCAGCAAGCGATGGTCCGTCTGCTGGATCGGGTAGAAGCGATTGATTTCCCGCCGCCGCAACCGCCGCCGCGGATCTTCGAGGCCGACCATCCGGCCGACTACGACGCCCGAACGGGAATGTTCGGCAGCGACTTGGCGCGCGACGAAGATTTTGCCGTCGCACCACCTGCGTTCCACGATGATGAAGGCGATGCGGCGTTTTCCGGCGCCTCTTCGCCGCCACCGTTCGCGGCCGGCACCGACACGGGAATGTCGCCGGAAGAGATGGCGCTACGCAGCGAGAAGATGCGGCAGGAATTCATCGCAGACGCGCGTCGCGCGAAGATGCGTCTCAGCGCCGAGGGCGACGACATTGACGCTCCTGCCGTGCCTTCGCTATCCGCAACGCGGACAGCGTATGCTGCCGGTTCGGCGGCCTCTGGCAGTAGGCCAATCCGGCCGTCGAGCGCGCTTCACAAGAACACGTCGGGACCGTCCGCACCGTCGCCTCGGCTGATGATCCTTGCAGGCTTCGTGCTCGTGGCGCTCGTCGGACTTTGGTACACCTTTGGCTTTGAGAGCAGACCACATCCGGCCGCCGTGCAGCAGGCCACACCGACCGCTGCCGAGCCATCGTCCGGGCCGCAAGCGCCGTCGGCTCCTGCCGCCGAGCCGAACGCCCAAGATCCGAACGCACAGGGCGGCGTCAACGGTCCACGCGGCGATCTCGGTCCGCATGAGGGCGGCGCTCCTTCGACGACTGCTTCGATCGATCAAGCTTCCGCGCCTCGCACTGCGCTGCCAATGCTTGGCGTTGCGGTTGATCTCGATCGTCCAGTAACGGAAGCTGAACTCATTACGGCGCGGCGACATCAGGCGATGGCCAATCTCTCGGGCGAGCTCGGGAGCTCTGCGGCGCGGCCCGGTGAATCTGCGGTGGTTCCGGCGTCTATGATTCCGACGGAAGCGGAAACGGAAGGCATCGCGCCCTCTACGCAAAATTCAAGCCCGCCGCTCGGCTCTACGACGTCGTCGCGGCTCGACATGCCGCAGGCGATGATCGGTCCTTTGTCGCTTCGGCTTGCGGCGGCCAACGGAGACTCGTCGGCGCAGTTCGAAGTTGGTGCGCGGTTTGCTGCAGGTGAAGGCGTGCCGCAGAATTTCGCGGAAGCCGCGAAATGGTATCAGCGCTCGGCCGACCAAGGTTTCGCCTTGGCGCAATATCGTCTTGGTACGCTTTATGAGCGCGGTCTCGGTCTGAAAGTCGACCGGAAGCAGGCCCGCACCTGGTACTTGCGCGCGGCAGAGCAGGGTAACATCAAGGCCATGCACAATCTCGCTGTGCTGGCGGCCAACCAGTCCGACCGCGCCCCAGATTACACGACGGCCGCTCAATGGTTCGAGGAAGCCGCCAAGCGCGGCCTGCCCGACAGTCAATTCAATCTGGCGGTTCTCTATGAAAACGGTCTAGGTGTTACACGAGATCTGAGGACGGCGTTCATGTGGCTTTCTCTCGCCGCGCAAGGCGGCGACGCCGATGCCGTTCGCCGCCGGGACATTCTCCGTGGCAAACTGACGGCGCAGGATATCACCGTCGCAAATAAGATGATTTCAGCCTGGCAGATGACGCCGCCGGATCGTTCGCTGAACGATGCGCTCATTGCCGGTGATCTGTGGAAGAAAAATCCCCGGAACGGCGTCAACGGCTAAGCTTGCCGTGACGCGCCGTGTGGTGTCTCCTGGCGGGTATTCCTGCTAGACGCTAGTTCAATCGCCTGCACCACCCGCCGCATCGGAATTGAGGATGACCCTTTATCTGCCGATTGCCGAGATGTCGGTCTCCGTCATCGTGTTTTTGGCTCTCGGGATGAGCGTAGGCTTTCTCTCAGGTCTTTTTGGCGTCGGCGGCGGCTTTCTGCTCATGCCGCTGCTGACGTTTCTCGGCGTGCCGTCGGCGGTGGCCGTTGCTACCAGCGCGTCTCACGTCGTGGCATCGTCCGTATCGGGTGCGATTACGCATTATCGCCGCGGCAATGTCGATATCCGAATGGGGCTCGTCATGCTGACCGGCGGCCTGACGGGGACTTATCTGGGTGTCAGCGCGGTGAAGATTCTCCGGCGTCTGGGATACTTCGATTTCACAGTGGCTCTGATGTACGTCGTTTTTCTCGGTGTTGTCGGCACGATTATTTTTGTCGAGGGCATCAATGCATCGCGGCAAGTGCGTTCGGCTGGTGCGGCAGGGGCGAGAAAATCGGGACAGCACGGGTGGATGGAAGGCCTGCCGTTCAAGATGCGGTTTCCGCGTTCGAAGCTTTACATGAGCGCGGTGCCGCCGGTCATCATCGGTATGTTCATCGGCTGTTTGTCGGCGATCATGGGCATCGGCGGCGGGTTCGTCATCATCCCGGCGATGATCTATCTGCTGCGTATGCCGACGGGGCTCGTTATCGGCACGTCGCTGTTTCAAATTGTGTTCGTGGCGGCGCTGGCGACCGTGTTGCACGCCGTCGAAAACAAGACGGTCGACGTCGTGCTCGCTTTTATCTTGATCGTCGGCGGCGTGATCGGTGCGCAATTCGGCACGATGGTCGGCGAGAAATTGCGCGGCGAGCATCTTCGCGCATTGCTCGGTGCGGTGATTCTGCTCGTTGCGGCCCGGATGGCCTACGAGCTTGTCGTTCCGCCTGCCGATCTTTTCTCGCTTGCGGCCGTGGCGGGGGCATCCTGATGCGGCAGCTTTTGGCAGCTTTGGTCGTGATGCTTGGTTTAGCAGACTCAGCTATGGCGGACGCGCCGAAGGAAGGCGTGGAAGCCGATGCTTCGACGCGGCAGGTCGCCATCACTTCGAGCTTTACTGGCACGGAAATTCTGGTCTTCGGCGCAGTCACCAACAGCGTGCAGCCAAGTCCGGAAGCCGGAACATACGATGTGATTGTCCTGGTCGAGGGCATTCCGGCTCCGGTCGTCGTTCGTCACAAGTCGCGCGTCGGCGGAATCTGGATCAACACGCAGTCGATGCGTTTTGCGTCGGTGCCCAGCTACTATGCCATTGCCTCCACACGGCCCATAGACGAGATCGCGGACAAGGCAGTGCTCGATGCACAAGGGATCGGCTTCGATCATGTGCGGATGGTCCGCGCGGCGCAGAGCCGGACGGATGCAACGGATCCAGCCGAGTTACAAACTTTCAAGGAAGCGCTGATCCGGTTGAAAGAGCGCGAGCGCGTCTACGTCAAATCGGATTTCGGTGTGGCGTTCATCGGCAGCAGCCTGTTCCGAGCGACCATTGCGTTGCCACCCAATGTGCCGGTTGGGCCGCTGACGGCGCACGTCTATCTGTTCAAGGGCGGGCAAATGCTTGGTGAATACAGCAACCGCGTTATGCTGCAACGTGAAGGCGTCGAGCGATATATTCATCGGACTGCGATGACCCAACCGCTGCTTTACGGCATTGTGACCGTGCTACTGGCGGCGTCTTCAGGTTTGGCGGCGGCGTTTGCGTTCCGGAAGAACGGATGACGCGGAAACGTCAATCATCGCGCAATAGTCTGGCCGCCACGGGATAGAGGCCCTCATGGCCGAGCATCCAGACATCGAGACCGTCTGTGCCGAACAGCGGCTCGAAGGCTAAGTCGAGAATATTCAAGCCGCCCGTATAGGCTCCGAATGCCGGCATGATGAGGCGCAGGCGGTTGCCGACGAAGCACGGGCGCCGAAGTGATGTGCCGTGAAAAACGAGACGGGCTGCAGGATGGAAGTGTCCTGCTATCTCGTGCGTCGCCGCTCCGGAACGTGGCTCATGACGGAGCGCGATACCGCCGACGATGATTTCTTGGACGACGTAACCTGCGAGCGTGCGGTCAATCTTGGGATCGTGATTGCCGGTGATCCAGATCCAATCGCGATCCTCCTGCAGCATGTGGAGGCTTTCGATGTCGGCCTGATCCATGCGCGCCGCGCCATCGGAATCGTGGAGGCTGTCGCCGAGCGATATGACGGTTTCGGGTTGGTAGCGATCGATCAGAGCCGCAAGCTTGCGCAGCGTCTCGCGGGTGTCGTAGGGCGGCAACATCTGGCCGCGCGCCGCGAAGGCTGAGCCTTTTTCGAGATGAAGATCGGAGACGATCAGTGCGCGTTCGGCAGGCCAGTAGAGTGCGCCGAATTTGTGCGCGAGGAATGTCTTTCCGCAGATGTTGACCGGCTGATCGGCGAAATCATCAAGGCCGATCCGCTCCGGTTTCAGCATGTTCATTGCTCTGCATCCCCCGTCGCTTCGCGTATCAATTCGTCGGCCGCCGCTCGCAAAACAGCATCGCGATCCTGACCGTAGACCAGCTCGATGCCGATCTCCAACAGCACCGGCACGGCGAGCGGCGACACATGGTCGAGAATTTGGTGCCTGATTCGGTTTTTTATGCGAGCGAGAAACGTGCCCAGTCGCTTGATATCGAGCAGGCCCGTGGCCGCGTCGGCCCACGCCGCCTCCAGCAGAAGGTGGTCCGGATCGTGGCGGCGCAGCACGTCGTAGATCAGGTCAGTCGAGATCGTCACTTGACGGCCGGATTTGACCTTGCCGGGGTGTCGGCGCTCGATCAACCCGGCGATCACGGCGGCGAGACGAAATGTGCGCTTCATCAGAGCGCTTTCGGCGAGCCACGCATCGAGGTCGTCGCCGAGCATGTCTTCGTCGAAGAGTTCGGCGAGCGACAGACGGCTGTTTGCAACGAGGTCGGATATATCTCGGTGTGTCCAAACCGCGAGGGCATAATCGTTCGCGACGAAGCCGATAGGCTGGGCGCCGATGCGGTCGAGGCGACGCGTCAGCAGCATGCCCAGCGTTTGGTGCGCGAGGCGGCCTTCGAACGGATAGGCGACGAGGAAGTGGCGGTTGCCGCGGGGGAAGGTTTCGACCAGCACCTCGTCGGGGGCGGGCATGACGGAAAATTCGGTCTGCAACTCGAGCCAATTGGCGACGGGGTTGGGAAGCGCCGACCAGACGCTCGGGTCGGCGAGCATATCGCGAACGCGTCGCGCGAGGTGCGTGGAAAGCGGGAACTTGCCGCCGTCGTAACTCGGCACCATAGGGTCTTCCGCGTTGGCGCGTGTGACGAAAACTTCGGTATCGCGGATGCCTTCAAAGCGCAGAACCTGTCCGGCGAAGACGAATGTGTCGCCGGGTGTCAGTTGTTCGGCGAAATATTCTTCGACTTCGCCCAGCACGCGTCCGTCCATGCTCGGTAAGCGCTTAACGCCGCGATGGGCGAGAAGGCGTACCTTCAAATGCGGGGCATCGACGATGGTGCCGATGTTCAGGCGGTATTGCTGCGCTATGGCAGGATTGGTGACGCGCAGCTTACCGTCGTCGGTCGGGCGGAGTTTCGCAAAACGTTCGTAGGAGCGCAGAGCGTAGCCGCCGGTCGAGACGAAATCGACGGTGCGGTCGAACTGCTTGCGAGTCAGGCCTGCATAGGGGAGGGCGCAGCGGACTTCATCGAACAGGACGTCGGGATCGAACGGGGCCTCGCAGGCCATGCCGAGTACGTGCTGAGCGAGAACGTCGAGCGCTCCGCTGCGTGAAAGCTGCGCGTCCTGATCTCCGGCTTCGGCGGCCTGCTGGGCGGCGCGGCATTCCAAGACCTCGAAGCGATTGCCGGGAACGAGGATCGCTTGTGAGGGCTCGTCGAGGCGGTGATTGGCGCGGCCGATGCGTTGCAGCAGGCGGCTTGCGCCTTTTGGCGCGCCGAGATGAATAACCAGATCGACGTCCCCCCAATCGATGCCGAGATCGAGCGTGGATGTCGCGACGACGGCGCGGAGGCGACCTTCGGCCATAGCCGCTTCGACCTTCTTACGCTGGGCGGCATCGAGCGAGCCGTGATGCAGGCCGATCGGCAAATTGTCGTCGTTGATGCGCCAGAGTTCCTGGAAGGCATATTCCGCTTGCATGCGGGTGTTGACGAAGATGAGCGAGAGTTTGTGCGCGCGGATCGCGTCATAGACTTCGTGCATGGCGTAGCGAGCGGTGTGGCCCGTCCAGGGAATATCCTTTTCAGCTTCGAGGATTTCGATGACGGGCTTGGCGCCGCCTTTGACGGTGACGAGATCGGCGAGGTTCGTCATCGTTTCGGGTTCGCTCTGCGCTACGAGGTAACCGCGCAATTCGCTCGGACGTGCGACCGTCGCCGACAGTCCGATGGTCATGACGTTCGGTGCGAGCTTTCTGAGGCGGGCGATGTCCAGCGCCAAGAGATCGCCGCGCTTTGAAGCCGCGAGGGCATGAAGCTCGTCAAGGATGATGGTGTCGAGATCGGCGAAAAGATATGGCGCGTCAGGGTGGCTTAGCAGCAGCGCAACCTGTTCGGGTGTCGTGAGCAGGATGTGCGGCGGCTTCACACGCTGACGCTGGCGGCGGGAGACGGACGTATCGCCGGTGCGTGTCTCCGTGCGGACCTGCAGGCCCATCTCTTCGATCGGCGTGTTGAGATTGCGCTCCACGTCGGCGGCCAACGCTTTGAGTGGAGAGATGTAGAGCGTGTAAAGTCCGGCGCCGGCTTTCTTTCGACCGCCACTATGGATCGAGATCAGGCTCGGCAGGAAACCGGCGAGCGTCTTACCAGCGCCGGTCGGGGCGATGAGCAAGGTCGAGCGGCGTTCGCGGGCGGCTTGCAAAAGTGCGAGCTGATGCGGTCTCGGCGTCCAGCCGCGACGGGCGAACCAAGCCGAGATATCAGATGGAAGAAGTGTCGGGTCTGGAGCAGCTTCAGCGCGAGGCGATTTCTTTTTAGCGGCAGGCGCGACCAATGCAGCGCTGCGCGGCTTTGACTTTGGGCGCCGGGCTGGCGGGCGCGCTTTTCGCGCGGGCTTGTCGGTGGTTTTACGCGGCACGTATCAGACTTCGTTGCGATGAGCGTTCGACTGTCCCGTTCCCGCGGATAATCTACCTCTAAAGCGGCTGCTTCGCCCAGTAGTCGGCGTGGCGGCCACGGATCGCGGCGAGACTCGACTGGCCGCTGCTTTTCAGGGCATCAGTGAGTGCGGACTTGATCTCACCGATGAGACTTGGCCCTTCGTACACAAGACCCGTATAGAGCTGCAACAATGTGGCGCCTGCTTCGATTTTTTCCAGGGCTTGTTTGCCGGAGCCAATGCCGCCTATGCCGATGAGCGGAATTTTGCCGTCGGTTGCCTTATAGACCCGGGCAAGCATTGCTGTCGAACGCGCAAACAGCGGCTGACCCGACAGGCCGCCTGCCTCGTGCGCTAACGGCGATTTGACGCCGTTGCGGGTCAGCGTCGTGTTCGAAACGGCGATGCCATCGACCCGGTGCGCGATGAGGCGATCGACGATCGGCGCGATGTCGGCTTCGGCGATGTCGGGGGCAATCTTGACGACGATCGGGCGGCGCAACGCTCCATCTTTGACCAGCCGAGTACGTGTGGACATGATCCGCGTCAGAAGTTCGTCAAGAGCTTCCGGCGCCTGGAGGTCGCGCAAGCCCGGCGTGTTGGGCGAGGAGATGTTGACGGTGAAATAACTGGCGAGGGACGTGAATCGCACCAGTCCCAGAACGTAATCTTCGCCGCGGTCGTCGCTGTCTTTGTTCGCGCCGATGTTGACGCCGACGATGCCGCCGCGATCTCGCCTCGCTTCGAGGCGGCCGAGTGCGGCGTGGTGGCCGCCGTTGTTGAAGCCGAGCCGGTTGATCAGCGCATTGTCTTCGATGAGCCGGAATACACGCGGGCGTGAATTTCCGCTCTGCGGTTTCGGTGTTACCGTACCAACTTCGGCAAAGCCGCAGCCCATCCCCAGGACTGCATCGGGTACGCGCGCGTCTTTATCGTAGCCGGCGGCGATGCCGATGGGGTTGGGGAATTCAAGACCAAAGACGGATTGCGCCAGCACGCGATCGTCGGTTGTGAGTGGGCGCGGGTAAACTCCGCATTCCAATGCCTTGAGGGAAGCCTCATGCGCTTCTTCGGGTGCGAGCGCGAAAAGCGCGGAGCGCGCGAAGCGGTAAAAGGTTTTCAGCACGCGAACCATTCCTCGTCAATTCGTGGTATGCTGTTCTCGTCGTTTTGAAGCCGACGCTGCCACAGCGCTTCGGAGACAGATAAGCTGCCGTAGAGGTGCGGAAAAAGATCGCCGCCGCGGGATTGTTCCCATTTGAGTTCGGGGCCTAACGACGAGGCCTCAAACGCGATGAGAACAAGATCGCCTTTGTCTTTGAAATGTTTTTCTAATGTGCCGCGAAGCTGGTGTTGCGACGAAAGATGTATGAAGCCATCGCGACGATCGTCTGCCGATCCGGTATATACTCCATCAATGGTTGCTTTAGACCATTCACGATCGGTGACAATTTTGAATACGATTTGGTTCATTGCAGAGTTTGAATTTTGATGGCGTTCTCTCACTGATATCATTACGCCGCAGCGACACGCGGTGGCGTGGCGCCGATGCAAGGCCGTTGCTATCACGGCTGCAGACGCGTGCAACCCGATTCATGTGTCGCGGGTTTTGGATTCGGGTCGCGGGGATGCGGTTCCTGCGAATGGCAGATAGAGGTCTTCGTTTTCGTGTATCCAACGGCGTCGCTAACGATTTCGGAACTGTTCTTCGGACCCTATCTGTTGAACATTCCGCTATTCCAACGTCCGTACTCGTGGGGACGGGAGCAGGCTGAGCAGCTTCTCGATGATCTGATGGAGGCCGCGGGCGTCTGCTCGGGCGGCGAAGCCGATCAGACTTATTTTCTCGGCGCGGTCGTACTGATGGACGCTCCGGGTGCGGAGACTTCCAAGCTTACCCCGAAAATGACCCCTCGTGAGTTCGGAGTGATCGACGGGCAGCAGCGGCTCGTCACGCTGATGACGCTGCTTGCCGTGTTACGCGATCTCGAGACCGATACGCGCAAGCCGCTCGCCAAGCGCGTGCATAATATGCTGATCGCGCAACTGGGTACGCGTTTTTTCCGTACCGAACGGTTTCGAATGCACCTTTCGACTCGCGAGCGGGCCGTTTTTGAAGATCACATTTTGCTGCCTGGAAGCTCGGTCCTGCCGACCTATCTCGCCGCGCCGTCTTTGCCGGAAGCGACGCTGCTGGAGGTGCGTGACCGCTTCAAGGCCGTTTTGTCCGAATTGACGAATACGGCTCGACGAACGCTGGCCGATTTCATCGCCGATAGCTGTTATGTGGTCGTGATCGTCGGCAACGACATCGACCGTTCGCACCAAATGTTCGTGGTGTTGAACGAGCGTGGTAAGAAACTGCAACGCAACGACATCCTGAAGTCCGACATTCTGGCGCGCATGTCGACGAGCGACGCCAAGTGGGCGGTCGAGATGTGGGATGACGTGAGCCTAGCTCTCGGCGAAGGGTTCGAGCCGTTCTTCGGCCACCTGCGCACGATCTATGGCCATGGCCGTCTGCAAATCGTTTCCGGCGTGCGACAAGTAATTCGCGACAGTGGCGGGTCTGAAGCGTTCTTCAAGGACGTGTTCCTGCCGTTTGCGAAATCGTATGTTCTGGTCAGGAATAACGGTGCAGACGTGCTGCCGCACGGCATGCGGCGGACGCTCACTTATCTCAATCGGCTGCCTGAGGCCGACTGGGCTCCTGCGGCAATCGTCGCGCTGAAAGATTGGAAGCAGGATCCGCAGCGCGCTGCCTTTTTGCTGGACGAGATCGAACGACTGGCGATGCTGACGCGGTTGCTCTGCGCCGGGTCCGGCAAGCGCGTGCGCCGCTTTGCGGAACTTATCAAAGTCATGAGGTCCGGCGTGCCGATCGACGCGTCGCATCCGGTTCTGCAGATGTCGCGCGATGAAGTTCGTGGTGTCGCCTTTCACCTCAAGGATTTCCACAAACGCAACCCGAAGGTTTGCAAGCTGCTTCTGATGCGGCTCGGCGATGAGCTGGCAGGCGAGATGGATTTGGTCGATCCAGATCTCTACACGATAGAGCACGTGCTGCCGCAGCGCCCGGCGGCGTCCAGCCCGTGGCGTCAGAAGTTTTCCAGTTCGGAAGAGCGCGCGCAGCTCGTCGAGAGCCTCGGCAATCTCGTGCTGATCACCCAGCAGGAGAACGACCGGGCACGCAATGCCTCGTGGGACGACAAGAAGCAGATCTATGCCAAGGCTTCGAACCGGGTGCCGCTGCTTGCGATCACGCGCGACGTTCTAGGCGAAACCGAGTGGCGCAAAGAGCAGATCGAAGAGCGCGAGTTGCGGCTCATCGGATTGATCGACAAGCTCTGGCGGATCGACCTTGTTGGGCATCGGCAGGGCGTACGCCCGCCGCCGCTCAAGCCTGTCGATGTGGAGATTGACGAGCCGACCGAGCCGCTACGGCATCTCGCTTAAAGGGAACGGGCTACTCGGCGTTCAAGCGGCGGCAAGTTCGCCGCCTATCGCTTTCGTAATCAGTGCGCGCGTTTCCGGAATACCGTACAGCGCAACGAAGGTACCGAGACGCGGACCGCGCTCCTGGCCAAGCAGGATTTCATAGATCGCCTGGAACCAATCGAGCTTCACGCCGGGACCGCCGCTCGGGCTGGTCTTGGTCGTGTCCTGATAGCGCGGGATAGCACGGCCGACATCGAGCAGCGCGTTCTGAATTGTGTCGCCGTCGGCATCGGGCGGTAGCGCAGCAAGCGCGGCGTCGAGGCTCTTGAGTGCTTCGATCTCGACGTCGTCGGGCGCACGGAACTTCTTTGTCGGCTTGACGAAATCTTCGTAGTAACGGATCGCGTAACCGGCGAGCTTGTCGAGGATCGGCGCGTTCTCGGGTTCGGCGCCTGGCGCGTAGCGGCGCAGGAATCCCCACAGCACATCCTTGGTGTGGGCGTGCGAGACGGACACGAGGTTGAGTAGCAGGCCGAACGTCACCGGGATTTCTGGCTTCGGAGGCGTCCCAGCATGAATGTGCCAGACCGGATTGTCGATTTGCTGCTTGGAGTCCTGCTTCGGGAACGACGACAGGAACTGTAGATATTCATCGACGGCGCGCGGGATGACGTCGAAGTAAAGGCGCTTGGCGCTGCGCGGCTTCTGAAACATGAACAGCGCGAGGCTTTCGGGCGAG
Organism: Pseudomonadota bacterium; assembly: GCA_018242255.1. GTDB lineage: Bacteria > Pseudomonadota > Alphaproteobacteria > Rhizobiales > Hyphomicrobiaceae > Hyphomicrobium_B. The sequence goes on from JAFECH010000350.1 coordinate 32,853, forward strand.
GCGTACGTCAGCCATTCGTCGATAGTCAGGCCGTTGCCGCGCGACTTCGAAATCTTCTCGCCCTTGTCGTCTAAGAACAGTTCATAGACGTAATGCTGCGGAGCCACGCCGCCGAGGATCTCGCAGATCTTGTCGTAGATCGGCGCGTTGGTCTGGTGGTCCTTGCCGAACATTTCGAAGTCGACGCCGAGCGCGACCCATCGCATGCCGAAGTCGGGCTTCCATTGCAGCTTCACGCGCCCGCCAGTGACCGGCAGGGTGACGTCTCGGCCATCTTCGTCGGCGAATGTGATGGTGCCGTCCTTGGCGTTCACTTCCTTCATGGGCACATAAAGGATGCGGCCGCTTGTCGGCGAGATCGGCAGGAAAGGGCTGTACGTTGCCTGACGCTCCGGGCCAAGCGTCGGCAACATGACCTTCATGATGGCGTCATAGCGTTCGACGGCGCGCAGCAGCATGTCGTCGAAGCGCCCGGCCTTGTAGTATTCGGTCGCGCTCGCGAACTCGTATTCGAAACCGAAGGTATCGAGGAAGCGGCGGAGCATGGCGTTGTTGTGATCGCCGAAGCTCGCAAAGTCACCGCCGAAGGGATTTGGGACCGTCGTCAGCGGCATCTGCAGATAGGGTTCGAGCGCCTTCCGGTCCGGAACGTTCTCCGGAATCTTGCGCATGCCGTCCATGTCATCGGAGAAGCAGAGAAGGCGCGTCTTGCGCTTGCCCTCCGTGAGCGTCTCGAAGGCATGGCGCACCATCGTCGTGCGCGCGACCTCGCCAAACGTACCGATGTGCGGCAGGCCCGATGGTCCATAGCCTGTCTCGAACAAGACCGTCTTGGTGTCGCCTCCGGGAATCTTCTCCAGACGCTTGAGCAGCCGGCGCGCTTCTTCGAACGGCCAAGCCTTGGAGTCGGCGCTGGCGGTGGACTGCTCGGGCGTGAAGACAAGTGCGGTCATCGGTGTACTGCTGCTTTGTGGTGAGGTGATCGAAGGCGCGCACCCTAGGTGTGCCGGGGGGAAGCGTCAACGCGCCTCAGAAATCCTCGCGACAAATGCCGCAACGGCATCGGCCGCCGCTGCAAGATTTCCCTTGCGCGTGAAGCCCGACGCGCCGCGCGGCCCGAAATCATGGTCGCCGTCGTTCATCCAGGAGAGCTTAATTTTGCGAGAAAGTCGATATTCCGAGACTTCGGCGTGGCTGCCAAACGGATCGCGCTCGCCTTGGACAATCAGGGCGGGGCAACGCAGGTCTTTCAGGTGCTCGGTCCGTAGCTGATCGGGCTTGCCGGGCGGATGGAACGGGTAGCCGAGGCAGACGAGGCCGGCGATCGTCTTTTTCTCGTAGAGTTCGTCGGCGATGAGGCTTGCGACGCGGCCGCCAAGCGATTTGCCTCCGATCACGAGATTGGCGCGTGGATAGTCGGTTCGGATGGCATCGACGCACGCGCGATATTCGTCAACGAGGGCTTCCGCACGCGGCGGCGGGCGCTTCGGTCCACCGGTGCGGCGTCCGGCCATGTAGGCGAATTCAAACAGGGTGAGAGACAGGTCGCGTTCTTCGAGCCGTTCGGCCATCGCTTCCAGGAACGGCGAACTTATCCCCGCGCCTGCGCCATGCGCTAAGATCAGGCGTGTGCCGGCCGCAGCACTTCCGCGGTCGATACGGAAAGCCGGAATTTCTGGCGATACGGCCTTTTGTGCCGTCTTTCCAGATTGTTTTTGAACGCGGGTCATGGTGGTCACGATACGAAAAGAACGAGCTGATACAGTGCCGACAGATGGCGCACCAGCGATATTGCAGGGCGTGGATGTGACAGGTGCGCCCTTGCGTCTTAAAATTGCAGTCCGCGTCTGATTTTCGCCCGAGATTGAGCTAAAGTAGAAGTCATGAGGTAAACGGGGACGAAGCATGAGAGCCGCAAGGGTATTGGCGCTCGCGGTCGTCTGCGCATCGGCGGCGATTGGTTTGCCGAGTTTGGTTGGTTTCATACAGCCGTCGCAGGCGGAATCCGCGCAGGGTGCTGCGTCCGGTCAGAGCGACGACGCGATCGATGTTCCGTCGGCGCCGGATCCCTCGAAAGGCTCGACGCTGCCTGCTTTCGTGGCGCAGCCGCAGGCGTTGACCCAGTCCGATTCCGAGCCGAGCGAACCGCCGGGTGACGACGCCGAGGCGCCAGCGGCGCCGGCCGACGCCTCTTCTTCCGCCTCCGGCACAACGACGACAGGCTCGGTCTCCGATAAGTCCGATCCCGCGAGCGCCGCACCTGTGCCTGCTCAATCCGCGAAGAAGCCACCGGTTTCGATCAAGGTCAAAATCAAGGTTGAACCAATTCCAGGTCTGACGTCGCCGAAGAAGCCGACATGGCCGACCATTATCGGCGCGAAGTCGCTGTTCGGCGAAGCCAAGAAGCCCGCGCCGATGGCGGCGCGCTCGATCGGCAGTTATTCGCGCGGGTGTCTGGCGGGCGGTGTGCCGCTGCCGATCGACGGCCCGGCTTGGCAGGAAATGCGACTCTCGCGCAATCGCAACTGGGGCAATCCGGTGTTGATCGCGCTGATCGAGCGGTTTGCCAAGGATGCGCAGAAGCTCGACGGCTGGCCGGGGTTGCTCGTCGGTGATATCGCGCAGCCGCGCGGCGGTCCGATGGTGACCGGGCATGCCAGCCACCAGATTGGTCTTGATGCGGACTTTTGGCTGACGCCGATGCCCAAGAAACGGCTCACCCGGAAAGAACGCGAGACGCTCAACGCAACATCAATGCTCGATGACACCGGATTGAAAGTCGATCCGAAGGTGTTCACGTCAAAGCAGGTAGCGCTCATCAAGCGCGCGGCGTCGTATCCGGAGGTCGAGCGGATTTTCGTTCATCCGGCGATCAAGAAAGCGCTATGCGAGGTCGCTGGCACGGACCGCAAGTGGCTCGGTAAAGTGCGACCGTGGTACGGTCATTACTATCACTTCCACATGCGCATTAAATGCCCGCCGGGTTCAAGTGGATGCACGCCGCAAGCGCCGCCAACGGGGGACGATGGTTGCGGCAAGGAAGTGACGCAGTGGTTGGCGAAGGTCATTCCGGCCAAGGGGCCGCCGCCTGCGCCGCGCCCGCCAGGGCCGCCGAGGGCGCCGAGCCCACCAATCATGCTCGCGGATTTGCCGAAGGAGTGTCAGGTGGTGCTGGCGTCTGGGCCTGATCCGATCAAAATTCCGCCGGCGGCCTTGATGACAAGGGTGCAAGTGAAGAAAGCGCTGGCCAAGGCGGCCGCCGTAAACATGGCTCTCTACAAGGCGTCGACCGCCGCGAGCGCCAAAGGTTCGCCGGCAGAACTCGCGAAGAGCCCGGCGCTGCGTCCGCATATGCATAAAGCTGAGACGGCTGATCCGAAGTAGGGCAGATGTTATCTTCGGGTTTATGCCGAGGATCGATTCCGCAGGACATGTTGCCCGACCGATTCCCGGACAAGTCCGGCATGATGCAAGGTCAGCGTTGATCGTTACTGAGATTGTGATCTTGCAACAACGTCATGCCGACGGAGGTCGGCACCCAGACAAGCATAACTCGTGCGGTCTATCGATTTGGCTGGATCCCGGTATCGCCGGGATGACGTCATAATGGAGACTTTGCCATCCTCGGACTCGTCTCGAGGATGGCATCGGATTGGGACGTCGCTAGCCCTTCGCGGGTTCGGACGTCACTTCAGAGGCGGGCATCGGGCAAGAGACGCCCGTACCCTTCAGGCCGCAATAGCCGTGCGGAATCTTCGCCAGGTACTGCTGGTGATATTCCTCGGCCAAGTAGACCGGCGGAGCCGGCTGGATCTCCGTCGTGATCGCACCGTAGCCCTTGCCCGCGATTGCAGCCTCGTAGGCCTGCTTGGAAGCTTCGGCCGTTGCAAACTGCTCGGGTGTGGTGGTGTAGATCGTCGACCGGTACTGGGTGCCCACGTCGTTGCCCTGACGGAAGCCCTGGGTCGGGTCGTGCGCTTCCCAGAACGTCTTCAGCAGCCTGTCGTAGGAGATGACCTTTGGGTCGTAGACGACGACGACAACTTCGGCATGGCCCGTCGCGCCTGTGCAGACCTCGTCATAGGTCGCATTCGGTGTGAAGCCGCCCGCGTATCCGACTGCGGTGATCCAGATGCCGTCACCCAACTGCCAGAACAAGCGTTCGGCGCCCCAGAAGCATCCGAGGCCGAAAACCGCGATTTCCAGGCCGGCCGGGTAGGGGCCGTGCAACGGCCGCGAAAAGAGGTAGTGCTCGGCATTGGCGGAGAGGATCGGGTTCGGACGGCCCTTCGGGGCAGTCTCCGCCGTCGGCATGACGACGCGCTTGCGTGCGAACATGGATTAACTCCTTTTTATCGTTGGGGTGGATGCCCCAATATACGATGGCGGTCCCCCGTTCGTTTCATGCGGCCCGTGCATTCGCCTGCGGGTGCAAATGGCGCGCTGATTGCGGGCTTCAATAGTCGTTGGCGAAAATTCGAATCCGGCGGCGCGGACGGCCGAGAAATCCGCAGGCGATGGCCAAGAGCAGGAAGATCATCGTCGCGGGAAGCGACAGGATCGAGGTCAGCACCGGATCCCAGCCAGCCGGTCCGGCGGTTCGGGTGACCGTATGCTCAAGAGCGGCGACGAAAGCCGGGGCGAGGTTATGAAGGTGCTGCAACAGCGAGATTGCACCCTCGCCGTCGATCCGCGGCCGCGAAACGTCGGCGGCGAACGAGATCAGGGTGAAGAGGGCGAAAAGCGCGGCGAGAAACCGCAGCATGAGGCGCGGACGGGATTCCGGGTTCACGAAGCCTGCAATCACGGCGATCAGCAGCGCGGTAGCGGCAACACGGAGCAGCCAAGCCGTTGGCTGCTCTCCAGAAGTATACCAAAGCCATGCGTAAGCGGCCGCCGAGGCGGCTGCCAAAGCGGAAAAAATCTTGAGGAGCACGGAGCTGGTCATAGGTGGTTGTTGCTCATTGGCCAGTGTCAGTTTTGCGGCCCCTGCGGCTCAAGGTCAAGCTAAGGAAAATCATTTCAGGGCGCCGTTGCGCTTGGAACGCGGATGCGTATAGTGCGCCCCTTCCACGCACCGGACGGAGAGATGGCCGAGTGGTTGAAGGCGCACGCCTGGAACGCGTGTAGGCTCGCAAGGGTCTCGTGGGTTCGAATCCCACTCTCTCCGCCAATCTGGCAAGCTCACTTCGCGAGTGTTCGAAGAGGAGCACGAGGTGGCGCCAGGGGTTGGCGTGCGCCGTGCCGGCGGGCACAGTCCATGGCCTTGCGCGAATGGACGGAGTATGCGGGCACGTACGGAGCGCTGCTCGTGTGCTCTGTTTGTATCCCGTTACGTGGACGATCGCCGAGACTAAATCGCGACATGAGGTCGAACATATCGTCTGCTTCTTTAGCGAGCGCATGAACAGCGGCCGTGCTTTCTTCTACCATCGCGGCGTTTTGCTGTGTTCCTTGATCCATTTGCTGAACTGCTGAGTTGATCTGGCTGAGACCTGTTGCTTGCTGTTCCGCGCCGGACGCAATGTCGGCGACCAATGCGCTGATCTCATTTACCCGGCTCACGATGCGGCCGAGGGCTTTACCCGTTTCGCTGACGAGCTTGGCGCCAGCATCGACTTGGGTGGAACTCGTCAGAATGAGCCCCTTTATCTCCTTGGCGGCTTCCGCCGAGCGTTGGGCAAGAGCTCGTACTTCGCTAGCGACCACAGCGAAACCTCGTCCTGCGTCGCCAGCCCGCGCCGCTTCGACGCCGGCATTGAGCGCGAGCAGGTTTGTTTGGAAGGCGATCTCGTCGATAACTCCGATAATTTGCGCAACTTTTTGCGCCGAATGCTCAATCTGGTCCATGGCGTCGATTGCTTGACCTACGACCACACCCCCTTGCTCAGCTTCTCCGCGAGCCGTGGAAACCGCGTCGTTTGCCTTCCTCGAGCCTCCAGCGGTCTTCGCCACAGTTTTGGTGATCTCGCTCAATGCTGCGGTTGTCTGTTCCAACGCGGCGGCTTGCTGCTCGGTTCGACGGGAGAGGTTGTCGGAAGCACCGGCAATTTCTCCAGCTCCTGACCGGACGGCCTCAGCGCTCGTCACGATGCCAGTGAGCGCATTTTCCAGCTTCACCATCGCCGAGTTGAAATCGCTGCGTAGCTCTTCGTAGTCGGAGGGGAAAGCCTCTTCGACCCGGTAAGTCAGATTTCCTTCGGAAAGCTCGCGCAATCCGACGCCGAGCTTCATAACGACTTTGCTCTGCGCAATTTTGAGAGCCTGTTCTTCCTCCGCGCGGCGCCGTTCGGCCTCGATCTCAGTGACGTCGGATGCAAACTTGACGACTTTAAAAGGTTTGCCGTCAGTTCCGAGTACCGGATTGTACGATGCTTGGATCCAAACCTGTTTGCCGCCTTTTCCAATTCGACAATATTTGTCCGCAAAGAATTCGCCGTTGCTCAGGCGATGCCAGAACTGGCGATATTCGAAACTGTTGGCAAAAGCGCGTTCGACGAACATGCTGTGATGTTTGCCGACGACCTCGGCAAGGCTGTAGCCGACGACCGCAAGAAAATTTTGATTTGCATGTCTGATTGTGCCGTCAAGGTTGAACTCGATCACGGCCATCGACCGATTGATGGCTGCAATTTCGCCCTCCATTTCCTTTGTTTTTGTCTCGACGGGCGTAATATCGGTTGCGAATTTTACAATCTTAAACGGCGTTCCGCTTTCGTCTAGAAGCGGGTTGTAAGAGGCTTGAATCCAAATTTCCTTGCCGCTTTTGGAGATGCGGCGGAACTTGTCCGACAGAAACTCTCCCTGGTTAAGCTTTTCCCAGAAATTGCGATATTCTGAGCTGTCGGCGTAGCTTGGCTCTACGAAAACACGATGATGCTTGCCGACAATTTCGTCCAATCTGTAGCCGACGACCGCGAGGAAGTTTTCGTTGGCCGAGATGATCGTGCCGTCGAGATTGAACTCGATGACGCCCATTGACCGGCTAATGGCTTTGGTTTTCGCTTCAAGTTCAGAAGACGCGCGTGCGCTCTTGCCAATCGTAAACACGATGGTCATCTCCAAATAAAAGTAGGAATGAATTGCGACGCGATACAGAAATTAATTGTGCCGACTTCTGCTCATCCGCCTAATGGTGCGGTAGTCCGTTCGGCCCTGGCATGAAATTTTTCGAAGCTGAGTGTGCGCCTCGATGGTAAGCAGTTGGTTAAAGCACACGCATCATTGTAGAGCATCGTTCGGCTCATAAGATTCGGAGGCCATTGGGTTCGGTGTCACCGACGACTGTTTTGGCGTCGCCGCCTTCCGGTTACACGAACATCATCGATTATCAGGCGTCCGCGACTTGGAACAGTGTCACGGCGACGATCGATACAGCGACTATTCCGACTGCCAGCGGAACGGAATCCGGGACCGCCCAACCTGTTGCGGCAGGATCGGGCTCGCTGGCCGTGACGATTAATCCCGAAGCCAATTCTTCTCCGCTCGTCGGCGGGACATACACAGATTTGCTTACAGTACTTTTGACACCTCAATAAGCGCATTTCAGTCGCATCGTTTCGCTTTAGTTTCAAAAATTTGACGTTAAGACAAGGGCGCACTCATGCGATTTCCCGGCCAACGACTTGCTGCTTATTTTTTCTGTTTATTCTGCGGGATCTCGGCCGCCTCTGCGATGACTGTGACGCCCATGCAGATCGAGATGTCGTCGATTGGGCGGCAAAGTCGCGGCGTAATCACTGTCGTCAATGACAGCGAGCTTCCTCTCCCGGTCGAGATCGTAATCAAGAGAGCAAGCCTCGATCAACGCGGTGTGCCGAGACTTTCCAACGCGGGCGAGGAGTTCCTCGTCATGCCTCCGCAAGCGCTGATCGCTCCGGGTGCGACCCAAAATTTTCGTCTTCAATGGCTTGGCGAACCGCTGCTCGAAAAAAGCGAAAGTTTCTTTTTCTACGTCAATCAAATTCCCATCAAACTGTCTGGTCGCCACCATGACGTGCAGCTGGTTTTCAGCGTCGGAGTGATGGCGAACGTCGCTCCTCCACGAGGCGTGCCCGCACTCAACGTCGTCGGTAGTAGCATCGTGATAGATAAAAGCGGTCGGCGTTATCCTGCTATCACGGTGGAAAATCCCACGCGCGTGCATGCGCTATTCCCACAATCCACCGTGCAAGTTTCGAGCGGAAGTTGGTCTGAAACGATATCGAGCGGAGAACTCGCGCAGTTCATAGGCATCGGCCTGGTGCAACCGGGCCATCGGCGGCGCTTCGTGTTGCCGGTCGTTCTGCCTGCAGCTGCCGCTTCGGTGCAGTGCAAACTTCAATTTAAGCCGCAGCGTTAGGCATGGGTCGTGTCTTCCGCTGCTCACATCACGAAGGCTGCCGGTCGATCGCGAAGGATATTTCGATATGCGGTGCTGCCGCTGCCGATTGCGCTTGCAGCGATTTCGAGCGGCGTCTTCGACGTGAGCGTTGCTGCGGCAGACACCGTGCAATACGCGAAACCAATTTCTACGCGCCTGAATTCGAGTGGAAGAGCGATCGATATAGAGGTCCCGATTACCACAAACGGCAAAGAGATGGGCGACATCGCGATACGAATCAACGCGGACGATACGCTGTTGATCAACCGTGAGGGGATCATGGCGATGCTAGCCGATAAGCTCGACGGGAAATCGCGCGAAGATTTGGCTTCAATCCGCTCCCAAGGATCCTTTGTCGCGTTGGCTGATGTCGAAGCCGCTGGGTTTGACATTCGATTTGATCGGTATTTGCAGGAGCTTCAGTTCAAACCGGCAGTCGCACAATTGGCAACGACTGACATCACCTTGGGCAACCGGGGGCGCGCAACTGTGAGTTCGACGCTTGCGGAGCCCGCGCACGCGTCCGGCTACGTCAATCTATATGCGAGCATTGATCATCAATGGGCATCGAGCCTTCCAACGCCTGAGCGAGCGGAAACGGGCGGCCGTTTAGAAATGAATTCCGCCGTGCGCATCGGCCAGTTCGTATTTGAAAATAGCGGTGTTCTGACGGGATCTGTCGATGTCAACGTCTGTCCGACACAGGCTGTGTGCACGTATCAGCATACTCCCGGTTTGAAGCGTCAAATGTCCCGCCTCGTCTTTGATATGCCCGCCGCGCGAGTTCGGTCAGAATTTGGCGACGTCGAGCCGCTGGGCGTCGGCTTTCAGCAGTCGCCGGAGCTTCTAGGGTTCTCGATCGAGAAATCCAGTCGTAAGCTCAGTCCGGGAAATACGTTGGCGCCGACGGGCGGGGGGTCGTTCACAATCGATCATCCGTCGAGAGTTGAAATACGCGTCAACGGAATTATTCAGCAGCAACTCCGGTTGGATCCAGGAAGATACAATCTCAGAGATCTGCAACTGACGACCGGCGCGAACAACATTGACGTCATAATCACCGACGACGCGGGAAACCAAAGGGTCGTCACGTTCACCTCATTTTTCGACACGAACCTGCTTGCTCGGGGAAATAGTGAGTGGGGCGTGACGGGCGGTGTCCCGTCATACATACGCGATGAAAGTAGGGATTATCTTCCAGATCTTTACATGGGAACCGCCTATCTTCGGTACGGGATCTACGAAGGCGTGACGGCCGAAGGAGATATTCAAGCGAATAAATTTGTGGTGATGGCGGGCACCGGCGCGTTGATCGACACCGGTCTCGGGCTTGTCAATCTGCGGACTGCGATGTCAGGAGGGCGGCCTGGATCAGGCGTAGCATTGGGCCTGGACTGGAGTGTCGTAAACTTCGCGGGACTGTTCGCGGCAAGAGGAGAGAGCTTTCGATTATCGAGCGAGTACCGCAGTCCTCATTTTTACTCTCCCGGCGATATCGACACCGCTGACACGGGCATTGCTTTTCCTGAATGGAATTATTGGCTCAACCTCAACGCGACGTGGTCGGCACCCATCGGTCATGATACGACCGTGGCGCTCTCTGCGCGCTACCAATTCGTCAACAACGCAGACTTTGGCCGGCAAATTTACGATTGGAGCGGTGATCGGTACGGCGCCGACGTAACATTTTCCCGTCCTCTCACCCGTTCGCTTTCAGGCAGTCTGACCATCGGTGTTTCCAACGAAACTTTTTTGGCTACTCTTGATCGCTTACATGATCCCGATCCCGAGTTCCGGATCGGAGTCCGTCTTTTTGATAGGCCGGACGAATTTACTAGCGTTACCGCCGGCTATGATTCAATCGATGCGCAGACAGATGTTTCAGCTTACCGCAGCCAAGGCAACGGGCTCGGTCGCTGGGATACGAGCGTCTATGTACAGCACAGCGATTTCAACGCTCAGGCGTCCGTGAGTGCGAGTGCCGGGTACTATGGTAACCGTGGTCAGGTTCGGCTCATTCAGAATTCCGGTTTTGACGGCATTTCGTATTCCCGCTTCTCAGTCGAACCGGGGCCGGAGCGAACCTCCCTGCAGGTGGGAACGGCGATCGCGTTCGCAGACGGCAAGATCGCAGTCGGCGCGCCGATAACCGGCGACGCTTTCGCGATTGTCTATCCTCACGCGTCTATCGCCGACAAGGAGATTACGGTCGGTGACAATAACAATGTAAAAGCCATTGCCGACAGTTGGGGTCCGGCGTTGGTGACGTCCCTGCCAGCTTACGCGCCTGCCACCATCCCAGTGGACGCCGGCGATTTACCGATTGGATATAGCCTCGGTGCAGCAGCGTTCGATACATTCGCGCCTTTCAAGGCTGGATACGCCCTCGAAGTCGGATCCGATTACTCGGTGTCGGCATATGGAACGCTCGTGTTGGCGGACGGCACTCCTCTGTCGCTGGTGAGCGGAACCGCCCGCTCAAACGAGCGCACAAAGAAATCGGTGACGATTTTTACAAATGCGGCCGGCCGCTTCGGCGCCGATGGTTTAGCACCCGGGCGCTGGCTTATCGAAATGCAAACGGACGGTACGCCGACAACATTCGTCCTCGACGTGCCAGCCGGAACCAAAGGTCTATACAAAGCGGGAACACTCCATCCGAAATGAAAATCAAAACGATCTTCCGTTCGGCACTCTTCGGTTTCGCAGTTGCGTTCGCTTGCGCAATCGGATCGCAACACGCGCAGGCGCTGTGCGCAATTCTGAGTGCTTCGGTCACTCCGCTAAGCGTTAGCACGGGAACGTATTCCCCGCCGAATGCGCCGACCCCGCAATCTGTCACGATCACTGTCAGCGGCACATTTCTGGCGACACTTGGAGATCTGGCTGGCGGCTGCGCGATCGCTGTCGCATTCAATCGTTCCTCTTTACCGGCATCGATGGCGCTCGCATCCGGCGGCGCAGCCTCTATGCCGTATGCGCTTCAGTCGGCTTCCTCCGGCGGCAATAGCCTGCTTTACACTGGCGGCGGCCTTCCCGCCCAGTCCAACTCTTTGCTATTGAATTTCCCCGCTTCAACCTTGAGCGTTGCGAATTTTTCGGTGACGGGGACTGTATGGGCGCTAGCCCAACCGGTTGATCCTCAACAGGCGGGCAGCTATCTCGACAGCCTGACGGTTCGCGTTTTCTCCAGCACGCTCGCGGGGCTCTTGCAGGGACAGATTTCGAGCCAAACCTTTACGGTCACAGGCCAGGTCGCCAAGTCCTGCACGATCGGAGGATTGTTCTACCCATCCATCGATACCGCCACGATCCCTGTGACGGCTGGTGGTCAGGTCGTGACGGCTGCCATCAACAAGTCTTACGCGAATGCGCTTTGCAATACTCCGTCAAACCTTCAGCTGACTTCGCAGAACGGAGCGGTGACTACAGCGAGCGCGGTAGCGGGTTTGCAGAATTTCATCGACTACAGCGTCTCGGCGAGCTTCGCTGGCGCATCTGCATCTCTCGATACTGCAAGCAATCCGGGGACCGGCGCGCAAGAATCCAGTAGTCCCGTATCCACATCGGGCAGCACGCCATCCGGAACGCTTTCTGTCGCTATCGTTCCACAACTCAACAGCCAAAGATTAGTCGCTGGGGCTTATGCCGATACGTTGACTATAACCATCACGCCTCAATAGCGCCTTCCGTCGACGTTGGTTCGGCCCCAGCAATCCGGCAACACCATAGCGGATGCAGATGAATCAGAGGCTGGCACCGGCGCAATTGCATTCAGAACATATGCTGCAGCAATTGAGCAGCCAAGTGCCAAGGCTATAGGCAGTCTCTTGCAGACTTAGCGACCATCCGTGATAGGCGAGGATGGAACATCCGGGCATTTTGCCCGAGCAGATTTCGACTTCAATAAAGCGCAAATATCGCGCAGAAAGACCAACGGGAGGATTGCATGCGGCTGTTGACGCTTTTGCTGTTGCGGCTCATGGCGGCAGTATTGCTGTGCTTGACCCTGACGATTGTTGGGCTGGTCTGGGACGCTCACCGTTCGATCGAAGCAGATGTCTCGGCGACTGCGACACGTGTCGATCAGCGGCTTCGGGCGCTTTACTGGCAACACCTGATGTGGCGAAATGGGATTTCCCGTGGTTCGCTGATACCTCTGCCTGATTGGGACACAGTAGAAACGCAAAGCATCATTTCGCCAGGCGTTTGCGTAACCTTTGGTCTACCTGGTACGACGCCGCATAAATTGTGCAGCCAGGTAGAAGCTCTCGGGCCGCCTGCCCCTCATTGGTTCGCCGCAGCCTATCTAACCGTCATGGGCGATTTTTCGCCAGTCGTTCGGCAGCTTTCCCTCCACGATGAACGAGCCGGTCCTATTTTGACAGCGGCCGACACGGAGGCGGCGCTACGGCGGGCTTGGAGCGAAATTTCGACGGTCGTGAACGTCGCTGTCATGCTTGCTGCCGGAATCGCCGTTCTAGCCGCTATCATGATAGGTCACGCCTTAATGCCCGCGCGCGCAATTGTGGGCGCGCTTCAAGATCTCGAAGAGGGCCATCTCGGCCCTCATCTCGGAAAATTTAACAGCACCGAATTCAATCACATTGCCAACGCCGTCAATCGACTTGGCACCACGCTCAAGCAGACAAATTCGGAGCGTATTGCGCTGACAGCGCGTCTGTTCCAAGTCCAAGAAGAAGAGCGGCGCGCTTTGGCTCGGGATCTCCACGACGAGTTCGGCCAAGCGCTGACCGCTACGACGGCGCTAGCAGCCATCATTGAAACCCGAGCGATTCCCGAGCGCCCCGATATCGCTCATGACGCCCGCGCAATTGCAAAAACGCAGGAATACCTTATGAAAATCCTGCGCACGACGCTAGTGCGTTTGCGTTCTCAGAGCATCGAGGAACTCGGTCTCGAAGCCAGTCTTCGTCAGTTGATCACGGATTTTAATGCTCAATCGAAAAGCGGCACGATCTTTCGGCTTCACATGGGTGGGCATTTGGCCGAACTGCAAAAACAGGTAGCCGTGGATCTTTATCGCGTCGTGCAAGAATGCCTTACCAATGCGAGCAAACACGGGAGGCCAACTGAAGTCACGGTCCGACTCGAACATCGCAACTCCAGCGAGCCGCACGTGACGTTGAGTATCGAAGATGACGGCGGCGGCGATAGCGGCCACGTGTCAACGGCCCTCGGACAGGGAATCCTTGGCATGCGTGAGCGTTTGGCGGGCATAGGCGGTTCGCTTTCCATCGCCAATGCGCGCAAAGGCCTTTTAATTACGGCGCGCGTTCCACTTTCAAGCGAGGGCGCTCACGTATGAAAAAAATAACTATCTTGTTGGTCGACGATCATCCGATCGTGCGCGAGGGGTATCGCCGACTCCTGGAATTGAGTCCAGAATTCATCGTCTCCGCCGAAGCCCAAACCGTTGTCGAAGCTTACGAAGCTTACAAGCTTCATAAGCCCGATGTGGTTATCATGGACGTGACGCTCGTTGGTGTTAGCGGCATTGAAGCCACGCGCCGAATTCTCGATATCGACAAAAGTGCAAAAGTTCTCATTTTCAGCATGCATGCGCAAACTGCGTTTGTGCTGAAGGCCTTCGAAGCCGGAGCTCGCGGCTACATTACTAAGGGCAGTCCGCCGGCCGAACTCATCAAGGCCGTTGAAGTCATCGCTGAAGGTGGTCGCGCCATGAGCGAAGACATCTCCAAGGCGTTGGCGGCGGATCGGTTGCGAGGTGGACCGCAACTGCTAGATGAGCTATCGCCGCGAGAAATGGAGATCTTGAGGCTCATCGCGACAGGTGCGAGCAGCGAAACGATTGCTGATCTCCTTCACCTCAGCGTCAAAACAGTTCGCAACATCCACTACGCCGTGAAGGCCAAGATCGGCGCTGACAATGACGCCCACCTCGTTTTGCTCGCTTTGGCCGCCGGAATTATCCCCGCCGAAAACCTGTTCACGCCGTGATGGGCAAATTGCCCGAAAAAGCCCGGGCACCGTGCTCTATGCCGAATGAAACACTTATGCATAGTCTGCCGCGCATTCGGAGTGATCACGATTGTGCGCTGAGAAACCTCCGACGATGCTGAAGAACGGCTATGAAGCAAAAAAGTCGGGAGGAATAATTACTGATGGTTCTGGACTCATCCATTCCAGCGCACTTGCGCTGCCCTCGTACTAGAACCCGCCAGGTAAGCGACACGTGGAACCCGGCAGTTGCTGCTTATTCCGCGCGGCCCCTGGAAAGCATTCAGCAGTTGGTGATGTCTTATTTCGGGGTTCAAGCGAAAGGCGAAGAGAATAGCGATCGTATCCGTACTGCTCTTCAAGCAATTATCGAAAGCTTCAAACAGCCAAATGGACCGGCGCGCTATGACACGGTCCAGTTCGTCGATGCGGCGGGCTACCTCAACCAAGTCGCCGTGGCTTATTGGATCGATCCCGAGACCTTCCACAAGTGGAACGAGAGCGAAGTCATCAAGAATTGGTGGGCGTCGGAAGATCGCCTGAAGGAAGGCGTCGGCTATTTCAGAGAAATCCTCCGTCCCCGCCTCGAACAGTTCGAAACCATTTATACCGCTGCCCATGGTCCATTCGAGGGCGTCAGCAAACTCTTCCCTCAAATGAGCGGGCCGATCATCGAGCACGGATACTGGGGGTCGATGAGAGATCGGCTTCCTATGTCACAGACCAGTACGATGGATCCGGCCGGTGCGTTGGCCGTGGCAAAAGGATCGCCAGCGCATGGCGGACGCGTGATCATTCACGGTCACGACAACTTGACCCTCATTCGTTCTGGCGAAGACTGGAGCACGACCGAAGGCGAAGAACGCAAGATCTGGTACGATGACATCGCTCCCGTGTTGAAGGAAGGAATGGATTTTCTGCGAGACGACGGCATGGATGTTGGCTGCTATTGCAACCGCTACTGCTTCCACTTTGACGAAAACGGAAAGCAGGAGGAACGCGGCTTCGGCTACAGTCTTTGGCGATCGCTTTCCGCGCTGGAGACCTGGGGCGCGACCCATGGCACCCATCTTTCGATCTTCGTGACTTTCAACAGGTTGGCGAAGAAATTTAAAAACCTGACGCTCTACCATGAGGTCTCGGTTTTCGATGCCTCCAATCAGTATTTTGAGTATCTCAATTGTCACCCAAAGACTGGGCTTTTGCGAGCGGTCTGAACGGGGAGTAGACTCGCGACCCATCACTTGCCTCCGCACCCAGAACCTTTTGACCAGTAAGCTAGAGAAGAGGGCGACGCTGCCGGCTGGGCGGCGCGTTTTCCCAATTCCTGAGACAGCGCGCGAACGGCGCGCACGTTTATTGGATGGCTGAGCGCGGGCTTGGGCAAAACCCTAAGCCCATAACACTCATTCATTCCCGCCGGGATCAACGATGAGCGAAATCAGATGCGAGAGGAAATCAGACGCGACCTTGCGGCGGCGAGTGTCACTTTGCTGAGACTCGACATTGCGATGTCCTCCCTTACACTCACTTTCTGCAACCCAATTGAACTTCCGCAGCGCACATAAAGATCAGGATTCAAAATGAGCTTGCGCTGTTGACAATGCGGGAAACTGAGCGTCAGTTTCTCTTCAATTGAGTTTTCATTCTATTCAATTGAAACTGTATCAAACCGACCACGGCGAGAGATCGTTGCCGCGAGTAGCTGTGAGGTTCCAATTCCGGGAGCTTCGCAAACAGACAATAATCTGATGCTGAATATTTGCCGCTGAGCAGACCGGAGATTGATGTCGTTATGTAGACGGGAGAAGCTTCATGGAAGGCAATCTCAACGCCCTGACGATTATCTTTACGGAATTCTATTACTGGGTCACAATTGTATTCATGTTCCTCATCCACGTGGGGTTCTGCGTGTATGAAGTCGGCGTCAGCCGCCGCCGCAATCACATCCACACGCTGATGAAGAACACGATGGCCATTCCGGTGGTCACGGTGACGTTCTTCCTTTTCGGCTGGTGGATTTATTTTCAATTTCCCAACGGCCTCGGTTTCTTCAATTTCGTCGACGCGCCTCTGACGTACGATCCGATAAAGGTCGCAGCGCCATGGAGCCCGCTGATGGCAACCCATCTTTCGGGCGTGAACGCAACTGACACTGCAATGGGAATAACGGCCGACGGTGCCTCCGGAGCTCTGACTTGGCACCGACTGAATGGAGTATTCTGGGGTGCGTTCCTGTTATTCTCCATCACGACGGCCTCCATCATATCGGGCTCAATTATCGAGCGGGTTCGCTCGGGAGCCTTTTGGCTTATTGCCATACTCGTCGGTTCGGTCACGTGGATTCTCGACGCTGCGTGGGGCTGGAGCGCGTCGGGCTGGATGGTCAAGCTGCTCGGGTATCACGATGCTTACGCATCCGGCGTTGTTCACGCCATAGCCGGTGGCTCGGCTTTGGCCGTGTTGATCGTTCTGGGTCCCCGCATAGGGAAGTTCCGGCCCGATGGCACGCCACGTGATATTCCACCGCACAATCCGTGGCTCGTTACGATTGGCCTCTTCCTAATCTACACTGGCTTCTGGGGCTTTTACGCAGCTTGCAATATTCCGGTCATCAGCCCGTCAGCGATCGGGGGGCAGATCACTGGTGACACGTGGACCGCAACCAACATCTACCTCACGCCAACAACTCTGAGCGCCATCACATTCAACTTTCTGATGTCCCTCGCCGGTGGGCTGATGGCCGGGTACGTCGTTTCGAAGGGAGATGCCTACTGGACCTACTCTTGCGGTCTGGCTGGCGTTATCTCGGCCTCTGCAGGCAATGACCTCTATCATCCGATACAGGCGATGTTTGTCGGCGCATTGCTTCCGGTCATCGCCTACAAGATGCACTACTGGGTCGAGCGGAAGTTCAAAATCGACGACGCAGTCGGAGCTGTCGCTGTCCATGGCTATTGCGGTTTTATGGGCGTCGTTGCTGCCGGCTTTCTCCTTTGGGGCGCACCAAGCTCGCCATACGAGGGCTATGCAACCATCTCTCCGATGGGCAACTTTATTGGCGCCATTATTATGTTCTTCGTTCTGGGCTTCATCCCAGCTTGGATACTTTCGATCGTACTGAACGCGTTCGGTTTACTACGCGTGCCACGCGAGGTGGAGATCGCCGGTCTCGATATTGTCGGCCAAGAAGCTTATGACGCGGCCGTAGTCGAGGTCCAGGAGGTCGAACTCGAAGCTCTCGCAGCTTTGCCTGCCCGCTGAACGAAAAGGACAAAGGCAATGTCGACAATTGGCTTATCAAGTTGGGCCGTGGATTTGAAAGACGTCGGCGCTATCTACCCGTTTCAGGGTTGGGAAGTTCCGATGGTGATTGCGGCAGTTGCATTCTGGGTGCTGTGGCACGTTTGGCAATTCAGTCACGAGAGTGCCGAGCTCAAGGAGAAAAGCGACCGCGTCGACGTGAAGGAGTCGAGATCAGCGATCGAGCGGTATTAAAACTCATCGGGGGCTGAAAGTTGAAGATGCGTGCCGCAGGGCTGGCTTCCGAGTTCGTGTCCTGCCGGATCCGTTAGACCTACCTGAATTCAATCGGGTCCGGCACTTCCACGTTGTCACGAATGCTCAAGAGATTATACTTTTTTGCACGGCATGATGCGTTGATCAGCGCCCATCAAAGGGAAATAGCTAGCCTCATGGCTGATCCCCGTGGCTAATGGGTTCATGGATCTGTTCACTCGAAGATAAGCTGTCGTCTGCGTAAACAGCGCCGATCCCAACGATCAATGGCTCGGTGCGGTCGAATGCGGCAACTGTCCCCGCGAGTTCTGAAAGAGTGCTCCGGGCGATCCTTTGATTGCTGCGGCTAAGCGACGAAGCCACCCCGACTGGTGTATCTTTCGGCATTCCGAGCGCGACGAGGCGCTTGGAAATTTCCGCTGCGAACGGCGCACCCATATAGAAAACGGTGGTTGCCGAGGGGTCGGCAATTGCTTGCCAATTGAGATCTTCCGGCAGGCCGCCGTTTTTTGAGTGCCCGGTCGCAAAGCGAACGGACTTTGCGTGATTGCGATGCGTTAGCGATATTCCGAACTCGGCAGCCATTGCCGATGCTGCCGTTATGCCGGGTACAATTTTCGCTTTCAGGCCCTCCGCTTCGAGATACGACATTTCTTCGCCCGTCCTTCCGAAGATTGCGGGATCTCCAGCCTTCAGGCGGACGATATTCATACCGGCGTTGGCGTATTCGACCATCAGCCGATTTATGTTGTCTTGGCGGCAACTCGGTCGTCCCCCTCTTTTGCCGACACAAATCAGCTTGGCGCGTCTCCGTGCTAATCCAAGGATGACGTCGGACACAAGCGCGTCGAAAAGAATGACATCGGCCGTTTCGATGGCGCGCAACGCCTTGATTGTCAGCAAATCGGGATCTCCGGGTCCCGCACCGACCAGCGTGACGCGACCGCGCTGCTTGCCGACTTTTGGCATTGATCCGGACTTGTCCACCGATCCCTTCAGCATTGCAGCAACGGGTGCGGCGGCTGTCCTCAAAGCCAACCCGAGCATCGCAAGAAGCGATCGGTCGCTTGCGCTTGCTATCTGCTGCGAGAATGTTGTCGCGTCTGATTGCATGAAGAATTCCTCAGCCGTCACCGATCCGAATTTGTGGCTTCAAAAATTGATCAGTCCGCCAAAACTGATGAGATCGAGGCCTTCGAGGTCGGTCAGACTGGCGACACCCGAAATGTCGGCATCGTAGTGCTGGTATTTGACGTAGACTGTCATCGCCGCAGCGTCGATTTCCTGCGCAATGCCGCCACCGTAGCGCTGGAACGAGCTACCCGTCGCTCCAAGCGCCAACGCGTTAGGCCCAAGTTGGTCATCGTATTCGGCATAATCGCCATAGACGATTGTCGCACCCAGCGGCGTCCAGTTCCGGCGAATACCCGACTTAATGTACCAGTGATGGCTGTCAGGAGCGACGGTTCCATTCACGAGCTTGGCGTCGTTGTTGTCTTCGCGGCCGTATGCGCCATGAAAGAACAGACCTGTCGGCACATGCTCGATGTAGCCGCCGGCCTGGAAGTATTGGGAGTCCTTCGAGGACAGAACAGCAGTGCCGCTGATGCGCTCATCAGAGTTCTCAGAATAGCCGACGCCAAGGTTGATCTTGAAGTCGTTCCACTTGCCGGCGTAGCGCGCGGCGAGTTCCCAATCGTCGTCTTCACCCCAGCCGGCAGAGATCGAGAAGCCACCGAAGACGGGCGAGTCATAGCGTACCGCATTCATCACGATGCCATCGCAGTCGCCGCCGATCGGCGCATCCTGCGAATAACAGTAGGAGAGCTGACCCCACGTCAGGTTGCCTGGCGCATAGCTGCCGTTACGCTGCCGGAGCTTAAACTGAGGGAAGCCATCGAAGAACGTGTAGTTATCGATAACCTGCGTGCCCGATTTGTCCGTGAACATGGCCGCGCTTTTTGAGGCGTTCGCCTGACGGCCGACGCTGACGCTGCCAAGCTGGTCGCTCTTCAAATACCAGAACGACATCTGGACATTGAGGCCTTGGTTGAAATCAGCCGAGTTCTGGTTGATTGCCGCGCCAGTGGAAGCGTTGCGTCCGAATGGGTTATCGGCGAGGTTCTGTATGCGCAGCAGGTAGCCTGCACTCCATCCCGGCATAATCTGCGCCTTGCCGTTGAAGATCACATGCGTCGCTTGCGTTGGGCCGAGGCCATGGAGGTAAGCATTGCTCTCGACGCCGTCATCCCACCATGTCAGCTCTTGGGCCATGTAGCCTGAGATCGTCAGTGAGACCTTGCGGTTGCCTTTGCGCGCCGTCGTTGCTTCGAGTTCGGCGACGCGCTCTTCCAGATCCGCGCAGCAATCGCCGCCCAGGTCGGCTGCGTGTGAAGTGCTGGAGAAACTCGCCAACGCGCCAAATGTCAGGATCACAGGAAGATATTTGCGTGCTCGCATCAAAGGTTCACTCCGCTGCTTGAAGGTTCTGCATTTCGATAACGGTTTTGATTTCGGCGCGGCATGAGCCGCAATTCGTTCCGGCCTGGAGTGACTCTCCGATCGCTCTAACGGTCCGGCAACCGCGGCGCGCGGCGGCTGCGATTTCGTTGACACCGACTCCGAAGCACGCGCATACCGTCGCGCCTTTGTCGGCGCCGCCAATGCCAGGACGACCGGCGATCATCTTGAAGCGGGCTGCGCGCGGATGCGCTTCTGTGAGTTGTGCGACTGCCCAATCGCGGGACACAGCGACCGGTTCTGATGCGAGGAAAAGCGCGCCCAACAGCATGTCGTCGCGATAGCAAGCGAAGCGATAGCGCGCGCTATAGCGGTCGTGAAATGCGATGGTCTCAGCGGCCGGCGACGCGCCGAAGAGCGCGTTGGCGAACGCGGCCCAATCCTCGCGTGCTGATGCAAAGCCGAGTTCGACGCGCCAGCCGCCGCTGCACTTTGCAAGAGCCCAGTATTCTGCATCGATGTGCTCGGGCTTATGGGCAAGAACCGCAAAGCCATATGTTTCGGCGACGAAGCGCTCGATGCGAACGGCGGCGTTCTTCGATGCCGGCTGCCCGGAGATCAGATCGACGATAGAAGGAACGAGCATATCGACCCGGCCCTTCGAGGCGAATTGGTCCGTCCAATGCATAGGAATAAAAATCGAACCCGGCTGCTGGCGTGTCGAAATCAATGCTCGCACGAGGACAGCCGCAGAGCCCGTCGAAACGCGAACGAGATCGGCATCTGCGATACCGTAATGCCTTGCGTCATCCGGGTGGATCTCGGCGAATGGTTCGCCATAATGTTGCGACAGGCGCTGGCTTTTTCCGGTGCGAGTCAATGTATGCCAGTGATCGCGAACGCGCCCGGTATTGAGTATCAGAGGAAATGCCGAGTGTTCGCGGCGCGCATCCTCAATTTTGGTCTTAACGAAGCGCGCTTTGCGGTCGGGCGTGAAAAAGTTGCCGTTCGCAAAAAAACGGACGCGAGAACTTTCACCTGCCGGGCGCGGCCATTGAAATGGTTCGAGGGCGTCGAAATCGTTCTGTGAAATTTCGCCGAAAGCGCCGATATCAAAATCGCGGTTGCCTTCGTTTTCGAAGGCTGAGAGGGACGCATGCTCAGCGAAAATGTCGGATGGCGATTGGAACGCGAAGGCGGTGCCAAATCCCATGCGCTTTGCGACTTCGCACATGATCCACCAGTCGGGCTGTGCTTCGGCGGGCAGCGGGAGAAAACGGCGTTGCCGGGAAATGCGCCGCTCGGAATTGGTTACGGTTCCGTTCTTCTCACCCCATGCTGCGGCCGGAAGCTTGACGTGAGCGTGGCGCACCGTGTCGGTCTTCGCGATAACGTCCGAGACCACGACGAGCGGACATTTGCGCAAAGCAGCCTCGACATCACCGGCATCCGGCATCGATGCGGCGGGGTTCGTCGCAATGATCCAGATCGCTTTGATGCGTCCGTCGGCGACGGCGCGGAACATATCGACGGCTTTGAGGCCGGGCTTTGCCGCGATCACCGGTGATTGCCAGAAACGTTGAACGCGATCGCGGTCTCCAGGCTTGTCGAGTTCCATGTGAGCGGCGAGTGTGTTCGCGAGGCCGCCGACCTCGCGCCCCCCCATGGCGTTCGGTTGCCCGGTGATAGAAAACGGTCCCGTGCCGGCCTTGCCGATCCGGCCCGTCGCGAGATGGCAATTGATGATGGCATTGACTTTATCGGTGCCGCAGTACGATTGATTGACGCCTTGGCTGAAGACCGTGACCGTCTTTTCCGTTCGCGCGAAAAGATCGAAAAAGTCTTTGAGCTGAGCAGACGACAGGCCGGTTCGTTCAACGATGCTCAGCACATCGACGGACTGCGCAGCGTTGAGCGTATCTTCAAAACCCGACGTGTGTTCTGAGACGAAAGCGTCGTCGATTGCGCCGACATCGGCCAGATGCTTGAGCAAGCCGACAAACAGCGCAACGTCACCATCGGGCTTGATTGGCGCATGCATCTCGGCGAGATCAGCGGTCATCGTGCGGCGCGGATCGATCAGCACGATCTTCATGTCCGGTCGCTTCTCTTTCGCCGCGACGATGCGTTGATAGAGAACCGGATGGCACCACGCGAGGTTCGAGCCGACGAGTACGATGAGGTCGGCGCATTCGAGATCCTCGTAGCAGCCCGGCACGGTATCGGTACCGAACGCGCGCTTGTGCCCCGCGACCGAAGACGCCATGCACAGCCGTGAATTGGTGTCGATGTTGGCCGAGCCGATGAAGCCCTTCATCAGTTTGTTGGCGACGTAATAGTCTTCGGTGAGTAGTTGGCCGGAGACGTAAAACGCCACGGAATCCGGGCCGTGCTCTGCTATCGTTTCGGTAAAGCGCGACGCGACGAGATCGAGTGCCGTCTCCCAGCTCACGCGCTGACCTTCGATTTCGGGATACAGCAGGCGATCGTCGAGATCGACCGTCTCACCTAACGCTGAACCCTTCGAACAAAGCCTGCCGAAGTTCGCCGGATGATCCGGATCGCCGCGCACCGCGACGTTGCCGTCAGCCGACGCCTCCGCGAGCACGCCGCAGCCGACGCCGCAGTACGGGCAAGTCGTTTTAGTTGGTTGCGACATGGTCATCGGCTTTTTGGCCTCACGCAGCGCGATGGGCTTTGGCTTCGGAAGCCAAGGCGATAAAAAGCTGTTCTCCTTCGAGCTTGATTGGAATCGCCCGTACGCTGCCTTCGTCAGCGCCAAGCGCCTTACCGGTTTCGAGCGAGATGACCCAGTTGTGCAGCGGACACGTCACGGCGGCGCCGTGTACGATGCCCTGGCTCAACGGACCGCCCTTGTGCGGGCAATGGTCTTCGATCGCGAAGATGCGATCTTCTGCGGTGCGAAAGACGGCGACCTTGCCTCGCGGTGTCTCGACACAGCGAGCGCCACGTCGTGGAATATCGGTGATGCTGCCGATCAATGTCCAGCTCATGTCCATCACTCCGCCGCGTCTGCGATGCCGATGGTCGCCATCGGCTTGAACTCATGCTTATGCAGGCCGGAAACACGTTCCGACCAGGGGTCGACCTGTGCGAATTTCTGCGAATGGATGAAGCGCTCGTAAAAGCCACGACGCTTCTCTATATCGTCGAGGATCTGGCGTCGTATCTCGTCGGTCGTGACACGTTTTGCCCATTTGTAGATGCGTTCGAGATAGCGCGCCTGCTCGCGGTACATCTGGACGAGCGCGACGATGACTTCGAGGGCTTCATCCTCGGTTTTGACGAGACCCAGGACTTCGGTACCCTTGATGTCGAGACCGGCTGCACCGGCAAAATGAATTTCGTAGCCGGAGTCCACACAGATTACACCGACGTCCTTACAAGTCGCCTCGGCGCAATTCCGCGGGCAGCCCGATACGGCCATTTTGACCTTCGCCGGCGTCCACGAGCCCCACATGAATTTTTCGATGCGGATACCGAATCCGGTCGAATCCTGCGTCCCGAAACGGCACCAGTCGGTACCGACGCAAGTCTTCACCGTGCGCAGACCCTTGGCATAGGCGTGGCCAGAGACGAAGCCCGCTTTGCCGAGGTCGGCCCAGACAGCAGGCAGGTCTTCCTTCTTTACGCCCAGCATGTCGATGCGCTGACCGCCTGTCACCTTGACGGTTGGGATATTGAACTTGTCGACGACGTCCGCGATGGCCCGTAATTCATTTGCGCTCGTCACACCGCCCCACATGCGCGGCACGACGGAATAGGTGCCGTTCTTCTGAATGTTTGCGTGCACCCGCTCGTTGATGAAACGCGATTGATAGTCGTCGGCGTATTCGCCGGGCCAGTCACAGACGAGATAGTAGTTCAAGGCCGGTCGGCACTTGGCGCAACCGCATGACGTCGACCACTCAAGCTCCTGCATAACGGCATAAATGTTCTTGAGGCTTTTCGCCTTGATCAATCGGCGCACATCATCGTGACCGAGAGACGTACATCCGCACATCGGCTGTACTGCGGTTGGATTGAAGGCCTCGCCGAGCGTCAGCGACATGAGCTGCTCAACGAGACCGGTACACGAGCCGCACGAGGCGGACGCTTTCGTGTGGGCGCGGACGTCATCTAGCGACGTCAATCCCTTCTCCTGAATTGCGCCGACGATCTTGCCCTTGCACACGCCGTTGCAGCCGCAGATCTCTGCGTCATCGGGCAAGACTGCAACGGCCGCCATAGGGTCGAGGGGGGTCCCTCCCTGATAGGCCTGACCGAAGATCAACGTGTCGCGCATGTCGGAGATATCGACCTGCTTTTTCTTCAGGTCATTGAACCATGCACCGTCTGCGGTTTCGCCGTAGAGCACAGTGCCGATGATGCGGTTATCTTTGAGAACAAGGCGCTTGTAGACACCCGCCGAGGCATCTCTCAGGACGATCTCATGCCGATCCTCCCCGTCTGCGAAGTCGCCGAGCGAAAAGAGTTCGATACCGGTCACCTTAAGCTTCGTCGGCGTGTCGTTGTGGACAAAGGCGGCCGTGCTTTTTCCGTCTGCGAGGTGTGCAGCCGCGACACGCGCCATTTCGTAGAGCGGTGCGACGAGGCCATAGACGTGGCCGCCGACCTCGGCGCATTCGCCTACCGAATAAATATCGGGGTCCGACGTCTGCATCCCGGCATCGACAAGGATGCCGCGGTTGGTGGCAATTCCCGCCGCTTTCGCAAGGCCGGCATTCGGCTTGATACCCGCCGCCATAACAACGAGTGTCGCCGGAATGATGCGGCCGTCTGCAAGCTCGACACCTTCGACTTTTCTGTCGCCGAGGATGGATTTCGTATTGGCTTTGCAGATGACCTTGATGCCGCGGTCTTCTATCGCGCGCTGCAAGAGATAGCCTGCGGCAGGATCGAGCTGACGCTCCATCAGCGTCGGCATCAGATGCAGGACGGTGACGTCCATGCCCTGTGCCTCAAGACCTGCCGCCGCTTCCAATCCCAAGAGTCCGCCACCGATGACGACGGCTTTGGCACGCGATTGTGCCGCAAGCAGCATAGCGTTGACGTCATCGAGATCCCGATAGCTCAAGACGCCCGGAAGATTGTGGCCCGGCACCGGCAAAATGAACGGCACCGATCCGGTCGCGATGACGAGCTTGTCATAAGACTCGACGACGCCGTGATCGGATGTCACCGTTTTGGCGTCACGGTCGATCGCAACGATCTTGTGACCCTTGTAGAGCGTGATGCCGTTCTTGATGTACCAGCCGTCACCATGAATGATGATCTGCTCATAGCTTTTCTCGCCGGAAAGAACGGGGGAGAGCATGATGCGATCGTAATTGACGCGCGGCTCGGCGTTGAAGATCGTGACGGCATAACGGCCGCGCGATGTCTCCAACAGATGCTCAAGCATCCGCCCAGGAGCCATGCCATTGCCGATAACGACGAGATTTTCCATCATAGGACTTGTTCCTGCTCTTAAGCCCGGCCTGCGACTTGGGCTATGGAGCTGCCGGCATCGGAAGCAGCGTTCAAGGATACGCCGCTGCGCTCCATGCGCCGGATCGAGACGTGCATCCAGACGAGAAGCACGACGACGATAGCGAACAGCAGCATGAAGCAGCTCGTCCAAAGTCCAGTCACCTGATTGAGAAAACCGAAGGCAATCGGCAGGACGAAACCGCCCAGGCCGCCGATCATGCCGACAAGTCCGCCGACGGATCCGACGTTATCGGGATAGTACGTCGCGACGTGCTTGTAGACGGCGGCCTTGCCGATGCTCATGAAAAAGCCGAGGACCATCGCGATACCGACGAATATCAGCGGGCTGATCTCGAAGTGGGCAGAGATCGGGCTGTGCGTACCGTGCATCACGTAGTCGGTCGGCGGCAGCGACAGTGCCAGCGTCGCGATGGCTGAGACGCCGAAACACCAATACATGACGGCGCGGGCTCCGATGCGATCGGACAGGACACCACCGTAAGCGCGGAAGATACTCGCCGGGATCGAATAGGCGGCAGCAATCATGCCGGCTGTTTCGATATCGAATCCATAGACGCCGATCAGATATCGCGGCAGCCAAAGTGCCAGCGCGACGAAGGCACCGAACGCGAAGAAGTAGTAGAACGAAAACCGCCAGACGCGAATGTCCTTCAGCGGCGCGAGTTCCATCGCGTATGCCTTGGGTGCATCGCCTGTGCGGCGGCGCTCGGCGGTGACCGGATCGTCGGTCGTCGTGAGCCAGAAAACGATGGCCATAACCGCCAGCACGCCGGCCCAAATCAGTGCGACGGCGTGCCAACCCCAGGCGACAAGTGCAAACGGCGCGAGAAATTTGGTGACCGCCGCGCCAACGTTGCCGGCTCCGAAGATGCCGAGCGCGGTACCCTGCTGCCCGGATTGATAGAAGCGCGAGACGTAGGCGATGCCGACTGCGAACGAGCCGCCCGCTAGTCCGACGCCGAGGGCCGCAACAAGCATTTGCGGATAGGTGTGCGCAAAAACGAGAAGCGCCGTCGCGATACTCGCGGCGATCATATTGAGCGTGAATACGAGCCGTCCGCCGTAGCGGTCGGTCCAGATGCCGAGGAAGATGCGCGCGAGCGAGCCCGTCAGAATGGGCGTTCCTGCTAGCAGGCCAAACTCGGTTTCATTCAATCCGAGTTGCGCCTTGATGCGAATGCCGATGATCGCGAAGATCGTCCAGACTGCGAAGCAGGCCGTGAACGCGATGGTTGAAATCCAAAGGGCGCGCCCTTCGGCAGTGGACAGCGATAATCCCGAACTTTCCTGTGTGCGCATCGATTGCTCCCGGTCGTGGCGCCAAAACAAAAAAAGCTGCCGGCCAAGCGCTCACACCCCCAGCAAAGAGGGTAGGAAGGCTTGAACGGCAGCTTTGCCTATTGAGCGCCCTTCATTGGACGCGGACGAAATCCTAAGCGCGGAAATAAAGCTGCTTAGGCGAGCTGAAATTACAAACCTTCAACTCGAGTCGCATTGAGAATTGCGGCAGCAGCGAACGCTTCGCAAGTCCAAACATTCAGCAATTTGATGCTCCATCGGCGCAAATTTTGTGCAGCGCACGTTTTGACGCGGATCGGCGTCGTCACTGCTTCTGGCTAGCGATGTAAGCATCGAGCCGGTCGGGATCGAACAGGCCACCGTCGAAGAATCCGTCCGGTCCGAGCACCAGGCTGGCGCCGGACGATCCGACCGGCGTCGGAGCCGTCAACGCGCCCTCAACCTTGGCGTTCGCCACCGGAAGTGCGATGCCCGACGGCTTCAGCGCGGCGCGATAAATATCCGGCCGATACGTCTCGCGTGCAATTCTTGCGTTCTCGGCGTTGTGCTGCACCTGCCCCCAACGGACCATCTGCGAATAGAACCAGAGAGCGTGGCTCTTCCACGGGAACGTTGCCGCTTTCGCAAACGGTACAAAGAAATCCGAAACGGCGACTGCGTTTTCCTCACCGACGGGCAACAGGCCCTGCAGCGCCGGAATCATCCATTCGATAGGTTGAGCGACATACGTCTTCTCGGCCAGAATGCGCGCCAGATCGTGGTGATTGCGCACGTCTGCACACCATTTGGCGGCGTTACTCAGTGCGCGCAACAAGGCGGACAGTGCTTCAGGATTTTCTTGCGCCCAGGTAGCCCCGGCTGCGAGAACTTTCTCCGGGCTCGAGCGCCAGATGGCGGCTTTCACCGTCACTATATGGCCTTTCCCAAGAAGAGCCGCTGCGGAGTTCCACGGCTCGCCGACGCAATAGCCGTCGATCGTACCGCTCGCGAGGGCATCGACCATCAACGGCGGGGGCACGATGACGATTTCGATATCGCTCGACGGGTCGATGCCGCAGGCGGCCGACCAATAGCGAAGCTCGTAGTTATGCCCCGAGTACGGATGGACGACCGCGAACCGCAACGGCGTCCTGTATTGAGCAGCGCGTTTGCGGACGACATCCTTCAAGGCATTGCCGTTCGTCGCTGGATCGAAGTCGGGCTTCGCGCCGTAAGCCGCCATCGCGTCCCAAAGAGCATTCGACACCGTGACCGCGTTGCCGCCCAGTCCGAGCGCCATTGGAACGATGGTCGGAACTGCCAGCGGCGTCAGGCCAAGATTGCAGGCGATCGGCATCGGCGCCAGCATGTGGGCGAGTTGGAAATGTCCTACCGCCAGACGATCGCGAATATTGGCCCACGACATCTCGCGCACGAGAGTCAGGTCAATCCCCTCGGCCTCGGCAAAACCCAATTCCTTTGCGGTCACGAGAACCGCGCTGTCGAGGAGCGGCATGAAGCCGGCCGTGACTTGGTAAAGGCTCGCCATCGTCACTCCTCCTCGTCGGGCGGGGCGAGAAGCCCTGCTGCCGTTATCAAGCTTTCGGCGATTTCGGAGAGCTTTCTGTTCTGATTCATCGCGGTCTTGCGCAGCAAAGCATAAGCCTGCGGCTCGGAGAGACCGCGCGTCGTCATGAGAATGCCTTTGGCGCGATCGATGAGCTTGCGGTTTTCAAGCTCCGAACGGGCTTCTTCGAGTTCGCGGGTCATTCGCGAGAAGGCGTTGAAACGGCTGATCGCCATTTCGAGAATCGGTTTGACGCGCTCCTGCTTTAGTCCGTCAATGACGTAAGCCGACACCCCCGCTTCGACGGCCGCTTCAATGGAGGCGCTATCCGAACGGTCGACGAACATCGCGATGGGGCGCTTCACGGCACGAGAAAGCTGGAACATGTTCTCGAGCATATCGCGATTGGGATTTTCGAGATCGATGACGATTACGTCCGGCTCGATCTCCGAAATGCGGCGCGCAATTCCCGCAACGTCATGAACAACGGTGAGATGATCATAGCCCGCTTCCCGCAGGCCCGCTTCGATGACTGAGGCGCGCAGACGGTTTTCATCTATGACCAAGATGGAAAGTCGTTTCGGCCCGGCGTGCATGCTCGTGTCCATCAAGAAGACCGTCTCGGGTACACGAATTCTGCCTGCCGTCAACTCCTCGGTATCGGGTAACGGCATTTGGGCGCGAAAGGCCGGTCTCGTGAGGCAGGGCGCCGTCGATGTCCGTAGGGCGAGGAGCCACCGTTTAAAAGCCAGTGAACTTTTGCACGATGCGTGCGAGCAAACCATGGAATCTCATCGGTCCTTCCGATGCGATCAGGCAGATGCATCCCGTTTCTTCGGCGGCCACGGGGGCGTGCGCGACGTCTTCACCCATCTCGACGACATCACCAACTTCGTAAGATCCGAATTCGTCGCTGAACGCGCCTTGAAGCACGAGCGTCAACTCCAATCCAGAATGTCCGTGATCCGGCAGTTTAAGGCCGGCGCCGACTTTAATGAGTTTGAGTGACGAATTAGAATGTTTTGCCAGAGGAATAGGAAATTGCCAGATCCCTGGAGTGACCCGTTTCCAATTGATGTCTGCAAGGCGATTTCCGACGAATTTCCGCAGTGGCGCGGGGACATCGCTCTTAATCGAATTTTCCGCAATCGATTTGGGCTGCCTGGCCGGGACGTTCGGAGATGGCATTTTCATAACGAGCGGCGTGGGAGATATGTCTTCGAGAAGCGCCGCACCGACAGAGTCCAGGAACGCAAGCTCCTTTCGACAGCGGGGGCAAATAGTCATGTGGCAGGCCATCACTGCAGCCAAAGCTTCAGGCATGCTGCCAGCAGCGCAGCTCATTAAATTTTCTGGGTTGGGGTGGCGTTTGATCGTCATTGGTCCGGTTCCCCGACCGCGCTACGAAGTTTCAAATACGCCAGGCGAATACGCGATTTTACTGTGCCAACTGGTAGGTTAAGACGGTTGGCAATCTCACGATGTGGCAAGCCTTCGATGAAAGATAGAATTACCACTTGTCTTTGCTCCTCAGGCAGCTCATCGAGAGCTCTCCTTATAATCGAGCGTTGCTGCTCGCCTGAGACAGCCTCATCGGGCGACGTATCGGAACTCGCCTCCTGAGCGTAGTTATCCGGCAATTCGACCCACGTCTTTTCCCTACGTAAGTAATCAATCCTCAGATTACGTGCGATTGCAAAAATCCAGGTGGCTACGCTGCCCTTGTCCTCGGAATAGAGTGCGGCTTTGCGCCAGACGCTCAGCATCGTCTCTTGCGCTAGCTCTTCCGCCGTGGCGGCGTCGACACCTTGCCGCATCATGAACGCTTTTACGATGGGGCCAAATTTCTCGAAAAGCGCGCGATACGCTTGGGCATCTTTCTGAGCAGCGATCCGTTCGAGCTTCTCGATGTCCGGCATTTTTTGTTTCAAATCTTGAGGAAATAGGCCGGCGCGGCGGCTGAGAGCGTCCATCCAACAGTGATAGCGGCACCGCTTACCAGCTTTTGTATACCTTGTAACATAAATCAAGACGAGGAGCGCCGAGCCAAGCGCGGACGGCAAGAAACTTCAAAAGCTATCGAGATCCATTGCCGCCGGCGCATTAACATTTGCCTGGCGCACGCTTTGCCCACTGTGATCCGAGCACTTGGGTAGCGCGTAATACTCGCAAGTTCGCCCGTCAA
Source organism: Pseudomonadota bacterium (assembly GCA_018242255.1). GTDB lineage: Bacteria > Pseudomonadota > Alphaproteobacteria > Rhizobiales > Hyphomicrobiaceae > Hyphomicrobium_B. The sequence goes on from JAFECH010000350.1 coordinate 63,720, forward strand.
TTTGGGCGAATTTGCCATTGTCAACTTGCGGGGCCTATCTTGCCACGGCCCCGCATTTTTTTAGCGCGATGAGTTTCTGGCTCGTATCTCTCCAATACACATCGTCGTGAGATGTGATCTTTCGGAGGCTCGCTCACGTAGTTCTGCGAAATAAAAGGGAGCGCCGCCATGCTTGCCATTTTTGTTTCCGCCTGCCTTGTTCGAGACCCCAGTGTCTGCCGCGAATTCAAAATCCAAGTTGATTCAGGCATCGATTCGATGGCCTGTGTGGTTCAGGCGCCGTTGCAGTTCGGCTTCTGGGCTAAGGAGCATCCCGGCTGGCAAATTGCCCGTTGGCGGTGCGGCGCCGCTAGCGAAAACAAAATATGAGAGTCGCGGCGGATTTGAGCTGTGTGACTTTCTTCGCCTGAAACGATCCGGACAGGTTTTGAGACTACAGACCGGAACGTCGCGTTGGCGAGAGATCCAAATGCGCTTTTGGCGCGTATAGATTGCTTAGGCTATTCGTGGATGTCGGTATGCCTATCGTCTCGCCTATGCTTTTCTCGGGTGCAATCGCCATCTTTGCGGCGGTTGAGCGGTTCCGCTCTTCGCAGACGCAGCTAGCCATTAAGAATAAGCGTGAAGACTATATTGAGAAAGATTGTTGAGCGGCATTTTGACTGAAACAACGGTTCAAGACAGGTCGCCATGGCTTTTCTGACTGGCTACGTTGTGTTCCTCATCGTTTTCGGACTGATGGATTTCGCTTGGTTGAGCGTCACCGTTCCGAAGCTTTATCTGCCGGTTCTCGGAGATTCGGCTGCTACGAATATGAGGCTGGTTCCAGCGATCGCTTTTTATCTCTTCTACGCGGTTGGCGCAGTCTTCTTCGGGGCGTTACCGGGACTGTCGTCGGGTCCACGAACAGCGTTTTTGTGCGGATTGTTTTTTGGCGCCGTTGCGTACGGTACCTATGACCTCACGAACTATGCAACCCTGCGGAATTGGTCGTTAGCGCTAACCGTCGTCGACATGTCGTGGGGAGCGTTAGCGACCGGTGTCGCGTGTCTGGCTGCATATTTCGCAATGAACCAGTTCTCATCTTAAACAATTTAATGCGTGTTCGACGCCTAGCAATCGATCGAGCGAATACGTCGTCAAAAACGGCGTCGCGGTGGGCCGGGGAAAAACGCGTTGGTGCGTTCTTGATACCTGCGGAACTCGTCGCCAGAGCGGGTAAGCATGTGTTGTTCGAGAAGCGGTATCCCAGAAACGTGAACAAGCAGCCAGTACATCACAACGGGAGCCAAGATTGCGAGCCACCCCCATGGATACCCGCCACTCAGATCAATGGCGATGATGGGGTAGGCGAGCCAGGTTACCCACTCGAAGAAATAATTTGGATGGCGTGAGAACTTCCAGAGACCTTGATCGCAAACCCGTCCCTTATTCGCTAGGTTGATACGGAAACGCTTGAGTTGCCAATCAGCCAGTGCTTCGCCGGCGCAGGCAAACGTCAGCACGATGGCACCCAGAAGATCCTGAGGATGGAGCCCTTTCGCCGGATTCCAGGCCGCAATCAGAATCGAAAGCGCCAACGGGACGCTTACCCACGCTTGTGTTTGAGCGAACCAGAACATTTGGCGCGGCGCGTCCGGTCCCCATTCCCTAATGAGCCGAGCGTATCGCGGGTCGTCTGCTGCGGCTTTCGTTCTGACAGCGATATGGAGGGCGAGGCGACCGGCCCATAGGCAAACCAATGCCGCGACGAGCACGGAGCGTTCAGTAAACCCGCCACCGACCAAAGCTCCTGCAAACCCCGTCAGCCCCAGCCCGAGTGTCCAGGTTGTGTCAATCCAGCCGGAGTTGCGCGTATTCCTCCAAATCAGCCATCCGACGGTCATGGCCGTTGAGAGCGACCCGAGCGCATAAATCAGCGCGAACAGAAACGATAATATGGTCATCGGCTTCCTGCGGGTTCAGCTCAGAACTGGTATCGGGCAAAGTCAATGTCCGCTGAAAGGATAGGCGCTCGAATGTAATGCTTACGCCGTCTGCTCCGGTATGGATCATGCCCAGGTGATCCAAGATCTGGGAACTCTCGTATTTCCGATGGGCATAGGGCTGACTGTTGCCAGCTACAGTCGAGAAATAGTTGATGTATCACTCTACAGGCGAGCCAGTGCTGAGGATTGCCGTTGTGGGCAGTGGCATTTCCGGGTTGTCGGCGGCTTGGCTGCTGAGCCAGAGGCACAATGTAACGCTATACGAACAGGACGAGAGAATTGGTGGGCACTCAAATTCCGTGTCTGTACCAAGATCCAGCGAATTCGTTGACACCGGCTTTATCGTCTACAACGAACTGAACTACCCAAATTTGACGGCGCTATTCAAGCATCTCAACGTTCCAACGCAGCCCGCGGAGATGTCTTTAGCGATTTCTCGTCGAAGCGGCGGCCTTGAGTATTCAGGGACCAACCTCAGTGGCCTGTTTGCGCAGCCGCGCAATATCGTCAGCCGGCGATTTTGGTCGATGTTGAGCGATCTGCGCAGGTTCTACAAAAATGCTCCGCTCGATCTTCCGATGCTTGCCGCGCGACCCATTACGTTAGGCCAGTATCTCGTGGAAAACGAGTATGGCGAGCCCTTTCGGGACGACCATCTCTTGCCCATGGCGGGTGCGATCTGGTCGTCACCGCCGCACGCGATCCTAGATTATCCCGCGGCCACCTTCATTCAATTTTATCACAATCACGGACTGCTGAAATTGACCGATAGGCCCGCCTGGCGCACCGTGACGGGTGGAAGCAGAACTTATGTAGGAATGCTGACGTCGTCCTTCCGAAACAGCATCCGTATCGGCACGCCGATCACACAGATCAAATCGAGCGAGCAAGCCGTATTTGTCCGGGATGCGACGGGCGGCATCGACAGGTTCGATCACGTGGTCATCGCGACACATGCCGATCAGGCGCTGGGGCTGATCGTGGACGCAACCATCGCGGAGCGCGCCACACTAGAAATGTTCCGATACAGCCGAAACCGGGCGGTCTTACATTCTGATGACTCCTTTATGCCGAGGCGGCGCGCTGTGTGGTCAAGCTGGAATTACATCGAGGCGGGCGAAGGCGTTTGTGAATTGCCGACGATCAGTTATTGGATGAACCGCCTGCAGAATCTTCGGGCAAAGCAGCAGCTTTTTCTCACGCTTAATCCCCGGTCCGAGCCGCGTGATGCTCATTGCGAGATCCATTACGAACATCCGCTATTAAGTGGTGCTGCGATCGCGGCGCAGAAAATGCTGTGGTCTCTGCAGGGGCAGCGTCGGCTTTGGTTCTGCGGTTCCTACTTTGGCTATGGCTTTCACGAAGATGGCTTGCAGGCTGGACTGGCAGTCGCCGAACAAATCGATCCCTGTTGCCGTCGGCCCTGGTCTGTTAAAAACGAATCCGGTCGCATCTTCGCTCGTGCTGTATCGAAATCACCCGAGGCAGTGGCATGACGGTGGGCTCGGCTATCTATTCAGGCTCTGTCATGCATCGCCGCGTTCGCCCGGTACCGCATCTCTTGCGTTATCGCGTATTCTGGCTTCTCCTCGACCTGCGTGAAATTGACCGGATTTCAAAGGCGTTGTGGTTGTTCTCGCGAAACCGCTTCAACGCACTCGGTTTTTACGACCGAGATTACGGCGATGGCGGGCAGACTCCACTTTGCGCGCAAATCCAACAGCAGCTGCAAAAATCCGACGTTCGAGCCGATGGCAAGATCATGTTGCTGTCGATGCCTCGCATGCTCGGATACGTCTTTAATCCGCTAAGCCTGTTTTTTTGCTACGACGTCGGCGATCGCCTAAAGGCCATCGTCTATGAAGTTCACAACACGTTCGGCGAACGCCACAGATACGTTATCCCCGTTGAAGGTGATGGAAAGACGATCGATCAGCGATGTGAAAAGGCCTTTTACGTATCGCCATTTCTCGGGATGGATTTGCGGTATGAGTTCAAAGTCGCGCCTCCCGGCAAACGAATTAGCGTTGCGATACGCGGCTATGACAGCTCGGGACTCGTAATCGTTACCGCTCTTTCGGGTGCCGCCCGCGCACTCACCGACGGTGCGTTGCTTTCTTCCCTTATTATGTTTCCGCTTCTAACTTTGAAAGTGATCGCGGCCATACACTGGCACGCGCTTCGGCTCTATCTGAAGGGCCTTAAAGTCTATGATCATGGCCTTGCGACCGTTGTACCGAATGATATTCCATCCAGGAAATATAAATGAACGATACCGCTGCACGGTTGAGTCTGAGCGATAGTTTGTCGACGCGCTCGCACATGGCGAGGTTCATTGCCCGGCGCATTCCGGCCATTGACGCGGGCGCTTTGCGGCTTTCTCTTCCAAATGGCGGGGAGATTATCCGGCGCGGCGAGGCTCCGGGCCCGGAGGCAGTCATCAAGGTCTGCTCCTGGCGTGGACTCCTGAGAGTGCTGTTCGATGGCGAGCATGGGTTTGCCGATGCCTATCTCGCAGATGAGTGGTCGACCCCAGACTTGAGAGCGGTACTGACTTGGGCAATGCTTAATGAAGACGCGCTTGGGCGCGCTGGCGCGAGTTCATGGTTCACGCGCCTGCAAAATAGGGTCAGTCATCTTCGGCGCAACAACACGAGAAGGGGTAGTCGCCGCAATATTGCTGCTCACTATGACCTGGGAAATCCGTTCTATCAGTCTTGGCTCGACGCCGGCATGAATTACTCGTCAGCCATGTACGGGCGTGAAGACACATTAGAGACCGCCCAGACGCGCAAGATCGAAAGCATCATCGAACTGCTGGGTCTGCAAGGCGGTGAGCAGGTTCTTGAAATTGGCTGCGGTTGGGGAGCGCTTGCCGAGCGTATCGTTGACAAAGGCTGCGATATCACCGGGCTAACCCTATCTCTCGAACAGCTTGCGTACGCCCGGGATCGATTAAGGGATGTCGGAAACGGGGCTACAAACATAAGGCTTCAGGACTATCGCGATGTCGTCGGATGCTATGATCGCGTCGTCTCGATTGAGATGATCGAAGCGGTAGGCGAGCGGTTCTGGCCGGCTTATTTTGCAAAAATCCGGGGTGTTCTCAAGGAAGGCGGCATAGCCGTTTTGCAAGCTATTACCATCGATGAAGGACGTTTCAGCAATTACCGCAGAAATCCGGACTTCATTCAGCGCTATATCTTTCCGGGAGGCATGCTGCCGACGCGATCGCTTCTTGTCGAATTAGCTGCGTCAGCCGGACTGAGACTCGTGCACGAAGAGGCCTTTGGAATGAGTTATGCGCGGACGCTGGCTGAGTGGCGGGCGCGATTTTTGTCTAAGTGGCCGCGGATTGAAGGCATGGGTTTTGATCAACGGTTCAAGCGCATGTGGGAATATTATCTTGCTTACTGCGAGGTCGGGTTTCACGTTGGTTCCGTTGATGTAAGGCTCTTTAAATTTGTTCGATGACAAAAAGGGGTGTGCCGGCGGCGTTCGTTAGGCCGGTGATCGCTTGAGGCTTTCTCGGCATTTCGACGCGGTTTCGTCGGCTTTTATTTTGGAGCGTGTGCAGTCTATCCGCGCATAAGAAGTGCGGCTGGGTCTCGAAAATCAGGTGGCCGAGTAAAGGAATTTTATTTGAGCAACTGGATAAGCCTGCTTCCATTTCTGGCGGTTGTCGGAGCGACTGCGGTTAGCGGCGCTATTTTCATGCCGGGTAGCTGGTACGCTTCGCTTCGCAAACCTAGCTGGACTCCGCCAGACTGGTTGTTCGGTCCGGCGTGGACGGTGCTTTATATCATGATCGCGGTAGCCGGTTGGCTCGTTTGGAGGGCCGACGGCTTTGGAATCGCCCTCGCGGTGTGGGGCGCCAATGTCATCTTTAACGCTGGCTGGTCGTGGTTGATGTTCGGTCGTCATCGCATTGGGCTGGCGTTCCTGGATGCCATCGCGATGCTGATAACGATCGTCGTATTCGTCGCTGTCGCAAAAGAGTCCAGTCCGGGGGCGGCGCTGTTGTTCATTCCGTATCTAGGGTGGGTCGTGTTCGCGGCGGCTCTAAATTTTGCGATTTTGCAACTGAATGGCTCCGATGCTTAGACTTGTCGCGACGGATTGGTCAGCCGGTCGCCGTGACGCCGAAGGTTTTTGAGTGCAGTTTTCCGCGATGTGGTGCTCCCAATGCGGAGGAAATCACTGGTGCTTGGTATTTTGTCCGCAGGCATTCTCACTGGCCTCGCCATAGGTGCGTGCTTGTGGACACCTGATAGATCTCGAATAACCCTGGAGCCGAAGTATCTTAATTCGCCGAATGACTATTTGGATGTCGAAGGAATCAGGCTTCATCTCCGCGACAGCGGCCCGCGGAATGCACCGTCCGTTATCCTCCTGCACGGGTTTGGCTCGAGCCTTCATACTTGGGAAGACTGGGCACGCTCGTTATCGGATGAGTATCGGGTGGTTCGATATGATCTTCCCGGCTTTGGCCTAACGGGGCCAGACCCAAAAGGCGATTATACCGACGAACGCGGCATGGAGATTCTAGCCGCGCTGATGGACAGACTTTCAATTCGAAGGGCAAGCCTCGTCGGAAATTCGATTGGAGGACGGCTAGCTTGGCACTTTGCTGCTCGATATCCGGGCCGGGTTGACAAATTGGTGCTTATTTCTCCGGACGGCTTCGCCAGCCCAGGATACGAATACGGGAAAGCACCCGCGGTGCCTTTGTTCGTCAGAATGATGAAGTATGTGCTGCCTCGCTCTTTCGTTAAGGCGAATCTGGCTCCGGCATATGCCGATCCGCGTCGATTGTCTGACACGACGGTGGATCGCTATTATGATTTGATGTTGGCGCCCGGCGTACGTGGCGCCATGATAGCCAGGTTGGAACAAACCAAGTTGGAGCCGCCGGAACCCATTCTTAAATCTATAGAAGCTTCGACCCTCGTGGTGTGGGGACAGCAGGATAAACTGATCCCCATCACGAACGCAGGCGATTACATGCATGCGCTGCCACATGCGAAGTTCGTCAGCCTGCCCAATCTTGGCCACGTGCCGCAAGAGGAAGATCCGGCTTCGTCACTGATACCCGTCCGCGCATTTCTCGATAAATAGCCCGACGCGCGTCTGTGGCCGGCAGGTATGGGGAATTCAGGTCGCATGGATGAACCGGGCAACGCAATTTCGCGTATCCGTTGAAGCACCACTGGATCGACGAACGCGATGCCCCATGGACGAAAAAGAGAAACTATTCCTAGCCGTGCGGCGGCGCGTCCGTGAGCGGATCAAACAACGTGATGATGCTGCTCGTCTGTTGGCAAAAGCGGCTGCTGCACTCGGAACCGGTAAAAGGAGGCGGCGCCGTCCGAAATCGAAGCCGGACAATGATGAGTGATGAACATGTTGTCGGCCGACCGGAATGCAAAATCCGTTGTCATATCGGCCGAGGTACGAGAGTTGCGATTTAGCGACTTGAAAGTGCGATATCCCTTAGGACGCGCGTTTCGAGCATGACCTCGTCGAGCCGGCGCTTTAAAATATCGCCAATACTTACGATGCCGACGATTTTCTCGCCTTCCTTCACGGGAACATGCCGGATTCGTCGCTCCGTCATAACTCTCGCGACCTCTGAAATTCTATCTTCGGTTCCGCAGGTGACGACTTCACGGGTCATGATGTCCGACGCGAGTAGCTCTCCAATTCTAGGGCCATGCATGGCAACTCCGTGGGAGATATCCCGCTCCGAGATAATGCCATCGAGCGTGGCGCCATTTGCGCTCACTACGAGCGCGCCGACCTTTTCTTGCAACAAGCGCCGAGCGACGTCGTAAACAGTATCGCTGGGCCGCACCGTCATCACCTCGGCGCCTTTCACCTCCAAAATATTCGACACTTTCATAGTCGTTTCTCCGGATTTGCCTCGGATCAGTTTGCCGCGGCAGTGGGAAAGGACATTGGGAACCTCATTGTTCAGCAACGTCAAGTGGTCGCGACATTGTTTTTGGACAATTATATTTACAGTCGAAGGCTCACGGTGGCCGTCGCTGTTGCCGCATTCGGCATGTTTCTGCGCACCGCATCAAAAATGCGAGGGACAATCAGAACACCGAATGATCGCCGCGTTCGACGCATGCCTCGCCGTTGATCACGCGTTCGTAGAAATCGAACAACGTTTCGGTGCCGAACGACGGAGTGGCGGCAGCGTCGTAGCGTCCCGTTTCGGGATCAAGCACGAGCATCGATTCCTTGGCGTAGTAGCACCCGATGCGAGCCAGTTCTGCCTTATCGGCTAACGGCGGGACGAATGAGCCGATCGCGGTTAGCGCCCGAGCTACGCTGTCCATAAAGAAAAAGGGTACGTGGCGGAACCTCGGCTCGCGCCCCAACAGAGCAAACAGTCGTTCGCCCTGCTGTTTCGGCGTGATGGCTTCTCCGGGCCCGCCGATCGGCAATATGCGATTGTGCTTGCTGGTGTCATCGACGCAGTCGACAAGAAATTGGCCAAGATCGTCGTCGCTGATGGGTTTGCATGCGGTCGACGTCCCATCGCCGAACAAGAGGAAGGGCTTTCCTTTCATCACGCGATCGATCTGGCCGGAGAGCGACTTAAAGAACGCCGTGGGTCTGACGATTGAATACGTCATTCCAGATTCGATAAGCACTTTTTCAAACGCGAGCTTGGCCTGCTGGAACGCCAAAAGCGGTTTTTGAACGCATATTGCCGACAGCAGAATCATCTGCCGAACTCCGGCCCGCTTCGCGATCGCCAATGCATTCATGTGTGCGTTATGATCGATGGCCCAGGCATCTCTCGGAACTCCGGTCCTAGAGGCAAGGCAGGAGATCAATATATCAAAACGCTCGTCGCAAAATCCGTCGCGTTCCAGCGATGCCGGATTGGTCACATCGCCCAATCGCAAAGTTGCGCCTTCGAGGATTTTCTCGCTGTCGCCTGCCGTCGAAGCGCTGATGATGCATGCGCGCCGGCGAACAAAGCATACGACTTCAACATTGCGGCGCAGCAACGCGCGCACAGTCGCACGGCCGATCGTGCCCGTTGCGCCGAGAACCAAGACGCGCCGTGACGGAGAGCGATTTGCTGTTGGCGACGTGTGCGAACTATCAATCATCATGCCAAAGCATGGCTCACACCGGCTCGACTGGCAACGACGGCCGATCTGACGTCACTTGAATTTCCTCGAAATTTAAAAAGGCAGCAGGAAATCGTAGCCGGGTTTGCCAAGTATACGGAACAATTCGCCAGCAGACGATGTTGCGGCTTCATTAGTCATGGAGAGTCGTCATGTCTCGGATCATTTTTCTTGTTCCTGCCCTGATGCTGTTGTCGGCACCTGCAAATGCTGCCTCCGAGCAGGAGTGCCAAAGCCTTTGGAAGACGGCCGATGTCGACGCGAACGGTTCGCTTTCGCGGGCAGAAGATAAAAATGGATATATTGCTTCCGTCGAAAAAAACGGCGGGCACCTTCTTCAACCCGATACACTTTCTCGCGATGAATTTCTTTCCTATTGCAAGACAGACTTTACAAACGTCGCTACTCAGAGCCCTACGAACAGTAAGGATTTCGGCAAAGGTGATTTAACGCCCGGTTCTACTCCGCTCTCACAAGCGGATGCGATGAAGAAGCTTGAGGCCAGTGGTTTCAGTAACGTGCGAGGACTCTCGCTCGATGACAAAGGTATTTGGCGAGGGACAGCCTTTGCCGACGGAAAAGAGAAGCCGGTCGCCATAGATCAGCAAGGCGATATCGTTTCGCAACCGGGGGATGGTCCGATGCAAAACGACAAAAAAGAACAAGTGGCTGAAACCTCGGCGCCTTCGACCACCCAGACACCAGTCGTGGAGGAACATCGTATCGGTTCGGGGGGCGACGAGCGCAATGGTCTTGCGCTTTGGCTCTGGATTATCGTGGCAAACGCAGCTGGGGTGTTTTTTCTCAATGGCGTCGGAGGATCAACGAGCTCGATGGGCCGTGCAGACTATGGGGCAGGCCGCAGGATTTAAATGAGATTTTGCGCAAGTTGCGACGCCGCGGATGAGTGAAGTAAAACTTATTCCGCGGCATCGCTTTGCTTGGCTTCCACGACGTTTTCATCTGGTATTGTTGCCGAAACTTGGGGCGCTATTTTCGGCTCTGCGGGTGACGCATCCTCAATCGTCTTATGTGCCGAGACAACGTCGGCAGACACCATATCTTCCGTCATAAGATCTCGGGCCATTGCGTAGTAGCCAGAAAACATTGCCAGCGCGAGCAAAACGAATACGGCTGGCGTATTCAATGTTGACGTTCCAACCGCCCCTGTTGCCTGAAGAAAAAAGCCTATCGCCACTAATACCGCTCCAACGCGCGTATCGAGCCATTGCTGGCTCTGCCGCCTAAGTGTCGTGCGGTCGACCTCCGGCGCCCCGGGCGATGCCAGACGCTGGGACGGCGGCGCAATGAGAAAAACCGCGTTGCAAATCAGGGAGGCGCCGGCAAACGCGTAGACCAGGCCAGCTACACTCCAGAAATTGTAGGTCGACGCCAGGGTCATGTGCGTACTCCTTGGGGCAGTCGAATTGCTAGGTCTCTAGGTTCCTCCCAATCTGGGTCGGCCGTCAATACTGGGAGCGCTTAATTTCTGGCTTCTCGTCTTCGTGTTTTGCCAACGGCGTAGGCTGGCTCTCGTGGTCCTGTGAAGGTTTATCGAAACGCTTGGCAACCAACTCCAGAATTACCCAGGCAGCAATGAATGCGAAGGCAACGTAAAGCTCGAAAAATTTCAAAGTGCCCTCACTAGTCGCCAGCAGTTTCGGCCGGCGTTGGAATCGTCGGCTTGCTGATCTCTGTCGGTCTCCGGTCACGGCGGAGTTCGCGCCGAATGTTCAATAATTCCCAGATGCCGATAGCTATTGCGATCCCGAAAACCAGAGCAAGCTCCATCAAGCCGAAACTCATCGCTCTCCCATCATGCCTGGAGGCCGGACAATAACTCTTCGCGGCCCAATGCGCCGAATACCGCAGACACAATGCCCCGCGCGTCGAGGCCCGAGCGTGAATACATCGAACCGGGACTGTCCTGCTCGATGAAGGCGTCCGGCATGACCAACGACCGCATGCGAAGCCGGCCGTCGAGCCAGCCATTTGTGCTCAAGAACTGCATGACATGCGAACCAAATCCTCCGATAGCGCCTTCCTCGACCGTGATCAGGACCTGATGGTGGCGAGCCAATTGCGTGATAAGATCTTGGTCGATGGGCTTGGCGAAACGCGCATCTGCCACGGTCGTGGGTAATCCGGCAGCCGCAAGCAGGTCGGCGGCCAACAGGCATTCCGACAGACGTCCTCCGAGAGACAGCAGTGCTATTTTCGACCCCGCGCGGATGATGCGTCCTTTGCCGATGGCAAAGGGAACGCCTTCGACAGGGAGCGCCACGCCAGTGCCCTCGCCACGCGGATAGCGGAACGCGGATGGTCCGTCATCGATGGATGCGGCTGTCGCGACCATGTGGCGGAGTTCGGCTTCATCGGCCGCTGCCATAACGGTGAAGCCCGGGAGACAATTTAGAAACGAGATATCGAATGTCCCGGCATGGGTAGGGCCATCGGCGCCGACGTATCCAGCGCGATCGATTGCGAACCGGACCGGCAGTTTCTGAATGGCGACATCATGAACGACCTGATCGTAAGCACGCTGTAGAAAAGTCGAATAGATCGCCGCGAACGGCTTCATGCCTTCGGCGGCCAAGCCTGCCGCGAAAGTCACTGCGTGCTGCTCGGCGATGCCGACGTCGAATGCGCGATCGGGAAATTCTCGGGCGAAAATATCAATGCCGGTTCCTTCAGGCATGGCAGCGGTAATGGCGACGATGCGAGGGTCTTTCCGTCCCTCTGCGACGAGACTATCGGCAAAAACGCGTGTGTAAGACGTAGCCTTTGCTTTCGGTTTGGACTGCGCACCAGACATGACATCGAATTTGACGACGCCGTGATATTTGTCGGCTGCCGCCTCCGCGGGCTCGTAGCCTTTGCCCTTTTGCGTTACGACATGGACAAGTATCGGGCCTTGTTTGGTATCTCTGACGTTTCTAAGTACGGGCAGCAGTTGTTCAAGGTCATGGCCATCCACGGGGCCGACGTAGAAAAAGCCCAGCTCTTCGAACAAGGCGCCGCCGGACCAATAGGTGCGAGACATCTCCTCCAGCCTTGCGGCGCGACGCTCCCATTGTTTTGGTAGTTTTTTTGCCAGTTGTTTGGCGATGTCTCGTAAATGGATATAGGTTCCGCTCGACGTCGTGCGTGCCAGATACTTCGATAACGCACCGCTTGGTTGCGCGATCGACATATCGTTATCATTCAGGATCACGATCAGACGGGCGTCCCGCGTTCCGGCATTATTCATTGCCTCGTAGGCCATGCCGGCACTCATCGCACCATCGCCGATAACGCAGATAACGTTATGGCTGTCACCCTTGAGATCGCGTGCCACGCTCATGCCGAGACCGGCGGAGATCGACGTGGAGGAATGCGCCGCACCGAACGGATCGAATGGGCTTTCGCTGCGCTTTGTAAATCCCGAAAGACCGCCGGGCTGGCGGAGCGTTCGAATTCTGTCGCGACGGCCCGTCAGAATTTTGTGCGGATAGGCTTGGTGGCCAACGTCCCAAATCAAGCGATCTTCAGGGGTATTGAAGACGTAGTGCAAAGCGACGGTCAACTCGACGACGCCGAGCCCCGCGCCAAGGTGGCCGCCCGTCACCGAGACGGTTTCTATGGTCTCCTGCCGCAACTCGCTTGCAAGCAGTTTCAGCGATTCTTGCGGTAGCTGACGGAGATCGTCGGGGGTCCTGACTTTATCAAGAAGGGGTGTTTTCGAGGACTCGTTTGCTTCTTCATGATTTTTCATCTTGACCTACCTGCTGTGAATTCGAGCTAGGCTATGAGTTCTCTGTCATTCAATGCTTGGCGTTCCGTGCGCTCTCTGCGCTCGAGTTGTTCGAGGATGTCGATCAAACGCAGGGCGCGCCCGCGAATGTTCCACCAACTCGGCGACCTATTTCGACTGTTGCAAGCGTGAGCTGTTGTAACGGCGTCGACAATAAATTGTGCTTCGCGAACTTGCCCGCTCGAGACCGTAGTCGGGCTTGCCAAAAGCGCGCCTAGAGCTTCGCTGCACAGCTCAAGCTTGCGCCGCGTCGACACCGAGGCTCTCGCGGAGACGGAATCGCATCCCTTCCGGCGAAGTTCGTTTCCTATTTCCGCATAAAGAAGCCGAGCTGCAAGGATGCCTGGGCGACATGATATCGGTAGTGCGGTAATGGCAGGATCGGCTCTGTCGTAGAACTTGTCCGCCGTGTCCAGAAGGCGGGAGATGACCGAACGCAGTTGTTGCGAAAATGTGGGGTTTGCGAGCCATCTCCCTGCGTCGATGCCAGCTTCGTTCATCCACTCGGTGGGCAGATATATGCGTCCCATGCGTGCATCCTCGCCGACGTCGCGGGCGATGTTCGTCAATTGCATGGCGACGCCGAGATCGCAGGCGCGGGCAACAAGTTGGGGTGATGAGGCGCGCATCAACAACGCCATCATTGCACCCACGGTGCCGGCGACGCGTACGGCGTAGGCCTGCAGATCTTCGAGGGTTTCATAGCGACGCGATACTGCGTCCCATTCAAGGCCGGTGATCAAGCCTTCGGGCAGTTCTCTCGGTATATCATATTCGCGTATCGTTGCTGCAAACGCCCTATCAATTGGCGACGAGAGAGGCCGGCCTTCGTAAGCCAGATCGAGGCGCTGTCGCAGCTCCGCAATTGCCGCAAAACTTCCGCCTTCGATGTCGACCGCGTCGTCCGCCAACCGACAGAAAGCGTAGAGCGCGGAAGCAGAATTTCTCACGCGGCTCGGCAGCAAAAACGAAGCCATGTAAAACGTTCGCGATCCGCTGCGCAGGAGTGTGCGGCAGGCTGCCATGTCGGATCGATTCATCAAATTTCCCCTCGTTTCAATGTGGCTGCATCCGGCACCAGCGTTTCAAGGATGCGCGCCGATGAAAGAACTCCCGGCACTCCGGCGCCCGGATGCGTTCCGGCTCCGACGAGAAAGAGATTGTCGATGTCTTCGCTGCGATTGTGCGGCCGGAACCAGGCGCTTTGCGTGAGTACGGGCTCCAATCCGAACCCTGCTCCTTTGAAAGCGTGAAGCTGCGTTTGAAAATCCAGCGGTGTCATAATGCGCGAGGTGACGATGTGGTCCTCAAAGCCGGGGAGGGCGACCTCATCCAGTCGCTTCGCGATAGCTTGGCGGTAGGCCTCTGCTTTTGTTGTCCAGTTGATTGGAGCGTCGAGGTGCGGGACCGGCGAAAGGACGTAAAAGGCGTCGCAACCGTCAGGCGCCAGGGCAGGATCCGTCGCGGTCGGCCTATGCAAGTAAAGGCTCATATCGTCGGCGAGATGTTTTTTGTCGAAGATATCTCGCAAGAGTTCGCGATACCGGGGGCCGAGCAAGATCGTATGATGCGGAACGCCGGGATAGCGTTTTGAAGTGCCGAAGTACCAGACGAACAAGCCCATCGAGTAACGGGCACGATCGAGTTTGCTGTCCGTCCATCGGCGACGCGATTTGCCGGGCACGAGATTGCGGTAGGTCCAAGCGGAATCGGCGTTTGAAACCACAATGTCCGATTTTATCGTCTCGCCACTTACAAGCCGCACGCCGTGGGCTGCTCTGCCGTCGATAAGTATTCGCTCAACTTCCGCGTCGTAGCGAATTTCGGTTCCCTGCTGCTCGATGAGACGTACCAGACCTTCGACGAGTTTTGTCATGCCGCCGATAGGAAAGTGCACGCCCCAACGCCGTTCCAGAAATGAGATCAATCCGTAGATTGAGGTGACGCTGAAAGGATTGCCACCGACAAATAGAGAATGGAAACTGAGGACGAACCGAATGCGGGGATCGCGTACGTATTTGGAGACGAGACCATAGACGCTTCGATAGCTCTGCAGGCGTATCAGGTCCGGAAGCACGCGGGCCATGTCAGACCACGACGTAAAGGGGACGTGGCCGAGCCGTTCGAAGCCGATCGTGTAAATCTCCTCAGCAAGGTGCATGAAATTGTCGTAGCCATCGGCATCCTGCGGCGAAAGACGAGCGACCTCATCGTGCATCACCTGAGGATCCGCGGAGCAATCGAACGTCTCGCCGTTATCGAACCTGATGCGGTAGAATGGAGAGAGCGGCCGCAGTTCGACGTCGTCGGCGAGTTCGCGTCCGCACAGCCGCCAAAGATCTTCGAATAGAAATGGGGCTGTGACGATGGTTGGCCCGGCATCGAACGTGAAGCCGTCCTGGCGGAATACCGCTGCCCGGCCCCCAGGCCCGTTGAGCTTTTCAAGGATGGTGACGCGATAGCCGCGTGCGCCGAGCCTTATGGCTGCTGCAAGCCCTCCAAAGCCGCTACCAATGATTACGGCGTAAGGTCGGTCGCTGTGGGGAGCCAACATGAACGACTATCCGCTCGCGCTGTGTCAATATTAGTTTACATTAGATACCGTCAAAATTAGTAGCGCAAGTGTTTTCAGATCTTCGAGCGGACTTCGGAGCTGGAGGCGAAAATATCGCTTGCGGCTTCGATGATGATTTTCGCGATCGGCCCCGGCTGCTCCTCATGTGCGAGGTGCCCAGCTCCGCTCAATCTGATCAGACGGGCTTGCTGAAGCAGCTGAGCAACTTTTACGGCGTCCGCTGGTGAAATGGCCCTGTCGTTCTCGGCGGCGATAAGGACGGTATGCGTCGTTAGTTTGGTGAGATCGGCCGCGAACGTCGAAAGATCCCAGTTGGCCATCATGCCCAACGCGCCCGCGACGTGGCCAGGATTTCCGAAGAGCCGGGAATAGTAGTCCAAGTCTTGCGGCTCGATCCTCGAGCCGGTGCCAAATATCACTCGTTGAACGGTAACTCGGTTCTGGCCGCGCCAGGCCATAATCTGAGCCACAATCGGTGTGGAAACGAGCAGCTTTGCAAGCGGCGAGAAGAATTGCCCGATCGGCGTCCCGAATGGCAGCAGTGCGCCGTTTATGCTGACGATCGTGCTTGGCGTTAGAAGTCGATCGATTGTTGCGCGCATGGCAATTGCGGCGCCCGCGGAGTGCCCGATGACGAGATCGGGCTCTAGTCCCAGTACGTGCATCAGCTCGCTCACTTCGTGAGCTATCCCCGAGAGCGATAATCCATTCGCTTGCGGCATGGACGTGAATCCGTGACCGGGAAGATCAGGGGCAACGACCGTGAAGTGATGGTTCAGAAAAGACGTGAGACGGCGCCAGGAATGGCTGGACGCTCCCGTGCCGTGAAGCAGCAGGGCGACGGGGCCGCAGCCCGTCGTCTGCACGTGCCATTTGAGGCCAGCCGCCTTGATGAATTGGCTCGCCTCCCGGTTTGGCCAATCCGCTCCGTCGCGGTCCCAAACCAACCTCGCGTTCACGGCGCAGCACTCCGGCTGACCTCGGCTTTGACCGCCTTTGACAGCGTGTCGGCATTGGCGTGTGGCAACGGCAAATACCGTGCACCCATGGCATCCGCGAGCCGTTCGGCAGGAGCGTTCGGTTTTGCGGAGGTGTCGATAACCAGCGAAGGAACGCCCATGTCGCGCAGCATCTCTGCCGCCAGGACGGCGTCGTCATGGGCACGGCCGCGTCCGGGCTTGCCATGGCGATTCAAATTCGCGCGGCCATCGGTCAGGAGCACAACGCTGGGCATCTGACCCTTGCGTTTTACCGCGTCGCAAAGTGCAACTGCTGCGTCGATTCCGGATGCAAGTGGTGTTCCGCCTCCGCCGGGGAGGTCGGCGAGGTTGCGCTTGGCGCGGGTCAATGAGCGGGTCGGCGGTAAAAGTAGCTCGCTACCTCGACCGCTAAATGCAATTAGTGCCGCATGATCTCGACGGATGTAGCATTCGGATAAGAGGAGTTCGACGGCGCCTTTGGCCTCGCCAAGCCGCTGTACTGCCGTCGAGCCCGACGCATCGACGACGAACACTGTGACCGTTTCTCCGTGAGCCTTTAGCCGCCACAATCGGAAGTCGCCCGCTTTTATGGTGATACGGTTGAGGGACGCAGCCCCATTTTGGTCGGCCATTTCCCGGCGACGCAGGGACTGCCAGGGAGCGGCGGCGCGCAATGTTTCGACAATATTCAGCCGCGCGCCTTCCCCGAGTAAACCCGATTTGACTCCGACTGGGCGGCCACGACGGGGCGATTTGGTTTTTGCTCCCGATTTTCCCGATCTCGATTTGCTCGCCTTGCGGTGATCGCCCGACAGCAGCAGTTCGAGCAAATGTGCGGGCAAGGCGGCCCTCGATGCTGCGATTACTGTATCATGGATATTGCCGGCGTCGTCTTTCGTTTCGGACGTCTCCTCCGGCTGCTGCTCCGATGTTGCGCTTTCCGGTGGAGGGGTATCGGCGGGAGCATCTGGGTAGCGCGTGGCACGAGGTGCAACGACCAAGCGAGCCGTCGTGGCTACATCCTCTTCAGAAACACGATCGCGACCATCAAGAGCTGAGAGAACGCGCGAGATATGGGCGCCCTGAATCAGCGCGTTAATCGACCAGACGCCAAGAAGCGACGCCATTTCGCAAAGAAGTTTTAGGGCTCCGTCGTCGAGAATGACGGCAGCGGTCTCTTTTGCCGCCTCTGCGACGCGCTCGCGGGTAAACCGGTCGATGGCTATTTTTTCAATTTTTACGTGCGGCAACGTAATGTGCAGGGCGGCGCGGTCGAGAAGTACAGAAGGCGGTCGTTCTTCAGCAGATTGGCCTTCGTCGAATGCGATGACGCCAAATCGCGTGGGCGAACTTTCGTCAAACCCATCGCGTTGAAGCGCGACGGCTCCCAAATCCATTGCGGTTGCGATGCGGCTCGCCAGCGAAGACGTTAGTCGTTCTGCGCTGGGGATTACGATAACTCCGCCGTCGGTCTCTTGCAGCAGCCCGCGTCCGGCGACCGGTCTGCCGGCGGCCAGTGTGGCAGCGAGATCGAGACCGCCCAGAAGGCGCTCGTCGTTTATGTGTACGGGAATACGGCGTACCGGGGATCCGATCGGCAGGAGGGATAATACGTATTGCAACCACGCCTCGCGATGTGGGCCGGCAACCGCGTGAACAACCATGCCGCCGGCGCGCGCTGGGTCCGCGGCGAATGCCGCACCGGCGATCAATGCGTCGTGGAACGCCAGTTCGTCCGGCTCGCAGCCTGCTTCATACACAGAATACGTCCTTGAGCGTGCGTTGAATTCGCGATGTTGATCCACTTTCATCGAGCGGATTGCGTCGGAGGCGGTGACGAAGCGCCGAAGGGGCGACGAGTTGAAGATGACGATCCGAAACGACGCCGCTTCCTTCAAGCGCCGCCACGGCGCGGGCTGCGCGCATGACTGTCAATTCTCCGCGCAGGCCGTCGGTCCCGAGCTTGATGCAGAGACCAGCTGCCTGTTCCAAAACGTCTTGCGGCACGACGATTGTGGAAAGTTTGGCGCGTGCCGACGTGATCTGCTCTCGGACGCTGTCGGTTTCGGGCCGCCATTTCGCCGCGAAGGAATAGGGGTCTTTTTCAAAGGCGTCGCGGCGTCTGATGATTTCAACGCGGGTAGGGATATCTTCGGGTGCACTCACCTCGACGGATAACCCGAAGCGGTCCAATAGCTGTGGACGCAACTCGCCTTCTTCGGGGTTGCCACTTCCAATCAGGACAAAGCGGGCGGGATGGCGAACGCTCAATCCTTCCCGCTCGACAACATTCTCTCCGGATGCCGCGACGTCCAGCAGGAGATCGACAAGGTGATCTTCCAGTAGGTTGACCTCATCGATATAAAGAAAGCCGCGATGGGCGCGGGCCAGCAGTCCGGATTCGAAAAATTTTTCGCCTCTCGATAGTGCCCGCTCCAGGTCGAGCGCGCCGATTATGCGATCTTCTGTAGCGCCGAGAGGTAGATCGACGACGGGGATGGGCACGGTTTCGCTTGGTAGCGGGCCATCGCGGCCTCGCTTTTGACAGTCTTCGCAGCCCGATCCGTTGGCGCCAGGATCGCAATGGTACCGGCATCCGGAAACCACGCGCATTTGGGGCAGTAAATCTGCCAAACCACGCACCGCAGTCGATTTACCCGTTCCGCGATCACCGAACACAAGCACGCCGCCAAGTGACGGATCAACTGCCGAGGCGAGAAGCGCAAGTTTCATCTCATCCTGGCCAAGGATTGCCGTGAATGGAAAAGTGGCGCGCATCCGACATGCCCTCGAAGCGGTTATCGGCCGCCTCGTTCAGCGCGAGACCTGGCCAATGGCCGAACATAAAATTGGACATTTAAAAGTGTCAACCTAGTTGATCACTTTTTGGCGTCGCTCGCAAGCATCGGTTTTCCGAACCGCGGCAACTCGGGCGTGCGCGGCAATGCACGCAGCAACGCGATCTCAGTGGAGAGTGCCCTTGTCTACCCTGGGATTAAGTTCCCCTAGCATCAATTGCAGCCGAGATAGGCCCTCGGAGAACTCGTTAAAGCTGCAGATATCGGCTTTCCAAAGATCTCCGATGAGGCGAGCGGCGGGCACAATCAGGACTTGGAAGAGGGATTCAAGAGACGCTCCCTGTAGGCGTTTGGTTTCGATGTAAGATGTTGCTACGCGCACGTCGCGCGCGAGGACCAAATGAACGAGCTCGGCGACGTCGTCGTCTGCTTCGACGATGCCCGCGGAGAGCGAGAGGTTGAGCGCCGATGTTGAATCTGCGCAGCGATGGGCGATCAGCAGCCGCGGTATAATTTCGCCTTCGATGGTTCGGGTGAGTTGAGATCTGCGAATGTCGCGATCGAATTTCTCGCGCATGGATGCTGTCGCTTTGAGATTTTTCGCGCTGGCGGGCGGCGTTTTCCCGCCTTTATGCTTCGCTTGATCTCGACCGTGATCTGCGAGCCATTTTTCCGCGATACTGCAAACATCCGCTTCCCAAGCTTCGAGCTCGAGTGGCTTGACCAAATAGCCATCGGCTCCTGCGAGATAGCACGCATCGATGTCTCGCGGATGGGATGAAGTCGATAGGATAAGTACCGGTATTTTCCGCTCAGGATCGCGGGCTCGCAACGCCTTCAGCAGCTGGATGCCGTCGACGCCTGGCAGGTTGAGATCGAGAAGAATCAATGAAGCGTTCAGCTCAGCGGTTTCAGAATCGCTGTCGATCAGAGCCTGCATGGCCGCGCGACCGTCGTCCCATCTTTCGACGGGGTTGTTTACACCTGCCGAACGCAGAGCGAACTCCAGTGTCATGAAGTCGGTGTCGTTGTCTTCAATCGACACTATCGTGCCAGGGTGGCGCGTCATGTCGTGACCTCCGGTGCAAGCGTGAAATAGAACGTTGAACCCTTGCCGAGCGCGGACTCGACCCAAATTCGTCCCGCGTGTCTTTCAACCGCTCGTCGCGTAATCGTCAGGCCAGCGCCAATGCCGCCACCGAATTCATCTTTGCCGTGAATTCGTCTGAAAATCTCGAAAATTCGCTCCCGTGAGTCTTCGGAGATGCCGATGCCATTATCGCGTACATAATAACGGCGAGGCGTCGTGTTCACGACTCCGATTTCTACCCATCGTCGCGGCTTGTCATTATATTTTTTTGCGTTGGTGATGAGGTTCGTGAAAATTTCGCGGGTGCGAACACGGTCACATTTTTCCATGCCCAACGATCGCGGCCGGCGAATTTCGACGTCGTGATTGCCGGCCGAATGACGACAGTCTGTAATCGCCTCGTCAACCAGCTCATCCATGTCGACCGGCTCAATCTTCAGCTCAAGACGGCCTGTTCGCGAATATTGCAACAGCGATTCAATGAGATCGTCCATCCGACGCGTCAGTTTGAGTATTGTTTCAAGCTGCTGCCTGCCTTGCTCATTGAGCTTCCCCTCAAGCGCGCGCTTTAGAAAACTCGCCAGCAGATGCACACCTCGGAGCGGCTCTTTAAGATCGTGCGACGCAACATAAGCGAAGCTATCGAGTTCGACATTTGCGTCCTGAAGCTCGCGGTTTATGCGCTCAATCTGCTGGGCTCTATTCAAAATAACTTCTGAAATTGCTTGACGCAGATTGGCGGCAATCTCTTGCTCATCCTTTCGCCAGGGTTCTGATCGGCCGGTCACGCTCTCCTTCCAAAGTGCGAATGAGGTGCGGGGCTGCAGCCGAACTTGTCCGTCGGTTTCACTGATTTTTACAGGTTTTTTGGGGTCTCCCGCCCACTTAACGATTTCGATGTGCTCTGGTCTGAACCACATTAAGAAATCTGCGCTCTGTGGAGATATTCTCGCCGCCAGGGCGCCGCTCGCTACAGACTTATACGCAGCCGCTGGCGAATAGATCTCTGGAAGGCGATTGGTGGCAAAGATCATTTGGTCTTGCGTGGCAAGCCAGGCGACGAGCGACTCCAGTTCGCGCTTGGGCGGGGTTATGCCGAGGGTCGAGATCTTGCCTCTCGCGACAACCGCCGCGCCCGTCGCCGGAATTTGGGACAGCAGGTTGGGAGATTTGTCTGCAATTCCCAGAGAATCGTGCAAATCCGGTTCGCGGCTCAGCCTTTCGACGAGTTGATCGGTAACGGCGGTCATCCGCAGCCGTTCATTGAAGCCGTCAGCATCCTCCTTCGCTCCCATCAGGAGCGAAAGCATATGAGACAGAAACTCCGCCGCCATGCGCGCTTCGTATTGAACCTGCATCGGCCCGCTGTGATGCATGGCGGAAATCAAGCCCCACAGCTGTCCCTCCTTCATGAGGGGCATGACCATGGTCGATTTGACGCCCATGTTTTTGAGATAGCCCGAATACATCACTGAGACGCTGCGCAGGATGGCGAAGCTCATATCGACCGGCTTATGAGTGGCCGGATGGAACTCAGGATAAAGCCGAACAGGTACGTAGTTGACGTCGGGCAAGTGTCTTAGCCAACTCAATCCAAACATGCGCCGCGCAGGCGCGGGTATGTCGGTCGCCGGATAGTGCAGGCCCAGGTACGGCTCTAGTTTTGCGCGCTTAGACTCGGCAACAACGTGACCGCTGCCATCCTCGGCAAATTTATATGCCATGACGCGGTCGTAGCCGGTAAAGGTCCGAATGCGCTCGACCGCGAGATCGAGAAACGATTGTAGGCCGCGGGTTTTTTCCAACTCCGCCACAGCTTCCCGGACATCGGAATACAGGCGCGTCGTCGGCGCATCCGGCTGCGTTGCGACTAATTCAAGTTCCAGGATCAGAACGCCGCCGCAACGGTGAGCAAAGATGTTTATTCCGCGCGCTGACCCGGCAAATGACTCTCGGACTACGTGGACCGGCCCGTTTTCAAGCGACATGCGTTGCAGTCGATCGAGCATCTGCGGTGTGCTGTGCCCGAAAACGTTCGCTATGGATTTGCCGAGCAAAAGTTCGGCGGGCTGGCCGACGAAATCCGCGCAATTCTCGCTTGCCTGACGAATGATATACTCAGGCTCGTCGACGATGAGCATTGCACCGTGCGACTGGATCGCGCCAGGAAATTGAACCAGTTCGCGATCACAATTCGAAAGGTCCACATTCTTGGCGGTGATGAGCGAGCTAGATCTGGGATGATCGGATGCGTTCATATCCGAATCCTACGGTCGCCGCCGTAGACAGCGCATGCGCGCACACAGATGTGCCGCCCTAACAGGCGCACGGCGATATCCTCCACGAGTGCCCTCTTTGTGGGGCTAAGTTATCGTCACTGTACGCAGGTAATTTGTCAAGTCTAGGCGACGGCCGACGAGGTTATCTTTTCGCGACACTCGGGAAGCCAGCGCTGAAAAAACAGGAATGTCGCCTTAGCAGATTCAACGACTTGCTCGGCCCGGACAGAGAAGGGGTCTATCGCATTGACCGATGCAAGGAATGTTCGCCAAAGCAGTTTGCCGCCTTCGCCGTAACCCCAGAAAAACTCCGCTCCATGCGTCTTCGTAAGGCCGAGCCGCGCCTCGACTGTGGGTGCCATGGCACGAGCGCCAAGTGCGGAGCCTTCGAGGACGTAAACGCAGCCCAAGCCGGATTCGATTGTTCGATTTAGCGGTGCCTCCAGGTTCATTCCGCGATCCAGCGTCAAGGGATCGATGCCGAGCGTTCTTAAGTCACTCTCGATGAGTTCTGACCGGCGGCGGTCGCTATAGTCGAAACCGAGTGGACTGAAATCAATCGGGCGCAGGGATTTCTCTGCCGCCGCGTAGAGGGCCCACAGCCGTACCAGATAGGCGGCATAGCGACCGCGAGTTGAAATTTGTTCGTCGATCTGGACGGCGCGCTCCAGATCTTCGTGCAGTATCCGAGTTTCCTGCCGAAGCCGCGAATGCAATGTCATAATGTTTGTCATCGCGGTCACACCTTCATTTTTCTTGAAATCTGGTCCGATCGATGGTCGACGGTCGAGGATGTCGGCCGCATCGAATAGCCTCTCCGGGGCATGCGAAAGGGCAACATCGCACGTACAATGGGATTGGCAAAGCGACGAAGCGACAGGCTTTCATGCACCATCGTGATCGGCGCGCCAGCTATTGTTGTCTCAATTATAGAACGTGCATAGAACGGGGTGTCTTCGAGTGTTTTGACGAGCCGGGGTTTAGTACTGGGGTCGCAATTTGTTCGTCGGCTTATGCGCCAGTGGGTGGACGGCAAGTTTGCTTCAACATTCAATTTAAGATCCTTCGCTTGTAACCGTTGATCGTAAAGTCGGGCAAAGGAAATCCGGTTCCCGTCGCGCGTCTCGACATCGTAGACTACGACCGTGCCACTCGTTGTTTGACCTCGGGCCCAGTTCCACCGCTCAAATGCGTCTTCGAGTGGCTGCTGACCAAAATTGCAATCTAAATATCCATTTCCTGTCCAGGTATTGTCCGGGCGTTCGAACTCGACTTCGACGCGCGCAGCCGGCGCGATTGGCAACCAGAAATGAAGGCCTGATGGATGAAGTTTAGTTGCGACATTGGCCGTCGCCGATGGAAACACGCGCACTCGGCCTTTGAGACGAGTAGGGATGGGGACGCACACCTCTTCAATTGCGAACGTCAGACTCTCGCCATCCCATGACACCGAGCTCGGGCCGATGTTCAATTGCGTCGGCGTACGTTGGACGTCGTTGTTGGGACGCTCGGTCATAGCCCAACGCTTGCCGCGAGGGCCGTAAAGAACGACGTTCATCGCGCAGTGATTGAGCGGATCGCACGGCTTATGGCGACGTGCAAATGCATAGTAGGGAGAAAAGACATTTCCGAGCATCGCGATAATCGTAATGGCCTGTTGGCCATCGTCGCTCAATGCGTCTAGATACCACCAGGCATAACCATTCGGTGGGATCGCGGCGTCGAACGCATATCCGAGAGCACTTGCGCTGCCGCCAGTGAGCCCGAAATTGCCGCCATTGGGACCCCCGGTCCCGGATGCACGCTGCCTCCCGCCAGGTACAGTCCTTCGATATGGCTCTTCGCGGTCGGGCGCGCGAAGGACGCCGCCCAGCCGTGCGATGCTGGTCCGTAGAGCGAGCCTCCGGTTCCCGGAAAGAGTTTGGCGAAATCGCTTGGCGTCGTCGCTGCGGCCATGTTCGGGTCGAATTCGATTGAGAGACCGCACCGCTGCAAGAGGCCGAACGCGCGTTTGGCGCATGACTCTATCTCCAATTTGTCGAAGGCGTGGGCGTCGCCCGTGGCGGGTGCATTGACCAACATAAAAATCCGCTCTGGTTCGGTCATGCTCGCGGATTTTGCATCGCGATCTTCAGCGCAGACGTACACCGTCGGGTTGCCGGGTAAGCGCTTGCCGAAGAAGATGTCGTCGAACTCGGCTTTATAATCATGCGAGAAGAAGACATTGTGCCGAGCGAGTGAAAATCCGCTGGTCTTGCCGATGAGTGCCCAGGTCACTGCCGATAGCGAGGGTGCGCTGTTAGAGAGATTCAAGGCTTTGGTCGCTCCGACGCCCAACAATCCAGCGGCGAGCGCTCGCGTATCAGTGTTCGAAACGACTGCGTCGCATTCGATCCTTTCGCCCGAAGAGAGGGTCACTCCGGTCGTCCGGCCGCCGTGAACGCTTATTTCCTCTACCGCCGTGCCGTAGCGGAAGGCGACGCCACGCGCGCGTGCAAGGTTTTCTAAAGCTTCTGCCAAGCGATGCATGCCGCCTTCGATCATCCAGACACCGTCGCGTTCGACGTGCGCGATGAGCATAAGCGTGGCGGGAGCCTCAAACGGCGAAGAGCCGCAATAGGTTGCGTAACGAGCGAAAAGTTGGCGAAGACGGGGATCTCGAAAATAGTCGCCAAGAGCGTTCCAGAGCGTCGCGAAGGGCGATATTCTCCAAAGGTCTGCAAAGCCTCTCAATCCGGCTCCGGCAGTGAGTGAAAGCGGCGTTGGCTTTGCAGCCAGAAGGTAGGAATTCTTTAGAGTTTCATACGTCGTTTGCGCGCGCTTGCTGAACGCGACGTAGCCTCGCGCATCGGCGGCTCCTGCGAACTTGCCGATTGCATCCGCCGACTTCGCGATATCCGCGAAAAGATCGAGCCTCGCCGTTTCACTCCAAGCGTGTCGCGCCAGCACATCGACCGGCTTCAAGGTGATGAAGCTTTCAAGAGCGGTGCCGGCCTTGGCGAAAATATCTTCGAAAACCCATCGCATCGTGAAAACCGTTGGGCCCACGTCGAGCTTTCGGCCGGCAACTTCGAGTGTGCGCATCTTGCCGCCAGGCTCACAGGCCTTGTCGAAGACGGTCACCTCGCAGCCTCCGATAGCAAGCTGGAGGGCTGAGACAAGTCCCCCGATCCCGGCGCCGACGACAACCACGCGTTTTCTTTCAACCATGCAATTCCACATTCGCGTTGCATTCGTTGGGACCTAGTGTAAATATAAATGGACACTTTTAAAAGGTAAAAGAAATTTACAGCAGGATGCGGATCATGAGCACGGAACCACGCATTGAGCTTTCTCTCAAGGCCACGCTCCAGTTTGCTTGTGAGGCGCCCTGTCCGCCGAAGCTTCGGTCGGCCATTCATCACGCGGTGTTTCCGGGCGGCGCGCGTGTTCGTCCGAGACTATGCTTGGCTGTCGCGGCGGCTTGCGGAGATGACGAGCCGGACCTGGCGAACGGCGCGGCGGCCGCGATCGAGCTTTTGCATTGTGCCTCGCTGGTCCATGACGATCTTCCGTGTTTCGACGATGCCGATGAGCGGCGGGGAAAGCCTTCGGTTCATAAAGCGTTCGGAGCACCCCTCGCAGTGCTTGCAGGTGATGCGCTGATCGTGGCGGCTTTTCAAACTCTAGGGCTCTGTATGCCTATCTCCGCGCAGCGGGGAGCACGCATTCTCTCCACGGTGGCGGCGGCTGTTGGAGGCCCTTGCGGTATTGTCGCCGGACAGGCGTGGGAATGCGAGGAGGAGATCTGCATCTCGGAATACCATCGCGCCAAAACGGGATCACTATTTTCGGCGGCTACGATCACCGGGGCCGAGGCTGCCGGCTACGAATCCGAACCCTGGCGACGTCTGGGTGATTTGCTGGGTGAGGCGTATCAAATCGCCGACGACATTTGTGATGTCGTTGCCGACCCCAAAGAAAGGGGCAAGCCGGGGAAGCGTGACATCGCATTGGGCCGTCCGAACGCAGCAGAAGAATTGGGCGTAGAGGGTGCGGTTCGGCGCCTTCGCAGTTTGCTCGCCGATGCCACGGATTCTGTGCCTGTTTGCCCGGGAAGCGACGAACTCCGGGTACATATTGCGCGCTCGGCGCTGCCTTATCTGCCGAAAGAGCTGCTCGTCGCCGCTTAGTGAGGCGCTATGCTGGGCCTTGGTCGTGTCGTTGCGCCCCTTAGGGAGTATTCCTGGTTTCAGGTGCTCGACGATCGCCGATTGGCGTTGCGTGATCGGATCTATGCAAGCGCGCGTTTTCAGCGAGGGGCCGCTTCGTTTTTGCCCACCCGCCTTATCGCGCGAAGGCGCGCGCACGACCTATTCGATCTCTGCGCCGGGTTTGTCTATTCGCAGATCCTCGCTGCGTGCGTCGAACTCGGTATCTTCGATCTTCTGCTCGATGAACCTCGCGATTTGCGGGCGCTCGCGTGCCATTGCGGGCTGTCAACCGATGCAACCACGCGTCTGTTAGATGCGGCAGTATCTCTGCGACTACTGCAGAGGCGCTCGCGGGGGCGATACGGCCTCGGGCCGCTGGGGGCATCGATTGCGAAGAATCCGGGCTTGGCCGGAATGATTGCGCACCATCGTCATCTCTACGCTGATCTGATTGACCCCGTATCTTTGATGCGGCGTTCAGGGTCGCCCACAGAGCTCGGAAAATACTGGCCCTACGCTGCGGCCCGCCAGCCTGGTGACCTGAGTTCGGAGGACGTCGCGTCGTATAGCGCGTTAATGACGTCATCGCAGCCTCTTGTTGCCGATGAGGTGCTTGACGCCTATCCGCTCGACGGTCATCGCTGCCTGCTCGATGTCGGCGGCGGCGAGGGTGCGTTTCTCGCCGAGGCGGCGGCGCGATTTCCCGATTTGCGATTGATGCTCTTCGATCTTCCGGCGGTCGCCGAGCGCGCGCGGGCGTTTCTTTCGATGCGTGGTTTGACAGGTCGAAGCCAAACATTCGGTGGCGACTTCTTTCGTGATTCTCTTCCGAAGGGGGCAGACGTTATTTCTTTGATCAGAATCGCACTCGATCACGACGATCAGAAGGTGCTGGTGCTTCTGCGGGCCGCGCGCGCGGCGCTTGATGAGGGCGGCGTGTTGCTGGTTGCCGAGCCGTTGCAGCACGTCGGTCATGAGCCCATAGCATCCGCATATTTTGAATTTTACTTGATGGCTATGGGTCGCGGCCGTGTGCGTACGCGGGAAGAATTTACGACGCTGTTGACGCGCGCTGGCTTCAAAAAAGTGCAGTTTCGCAAGGGCCGTCGTGTTCTGCAAACAGGCATCGCAATAGCAACGGCATAAGAAGTGTAATTTTAAGTTGACACTAAATGGTGTCGTATTAATCTGACATCATGGAGCAGGGGGCGGCGAATGTCGCCACCTCGCAGTCGTGGGTCATCATATATGGACGCCCTCGCCGTCGTTTTGGAAAAGCCAGAGCATCTCGTTCTAAGCCGTCTCTCTCTTGCGGCAGCTGGCGATGACGATGTTGTTGTCGACATCGATTGGAGCGGCGTCAGCACGGGAACGGAGCGGCTTCTTTGGTCAGGCCGCATGCCGCCCTTCCCTGGTCTCGGTTATCCACTCGTCCCGGGATATGAATCGGTTGGTCGCGTGCATTCGGCGGGCAGCGCATCCGGGCTGCGTGTTGGCAATCGCGTATTCGTTCCGGGTGCTCAATGCTACGGCAACATTCGAGGGCTATTTGGCGGAGCGGCGTCACGCGTTGTCGTTCCCGCCCATCGGGTCGTTCCGATCGACGAAGCGCTCGGCGAACGCGGCGTACTTATCGCCCTTGCGGCGACGGCCTATCACGCGATCATCGCGGGTGCTGTTTCGCCCGATTTAATCGTCGGACACGGCGTATTGGGCCGATTGTTGGCACGCGTTGCAATCGCACTCGGGAACACGCCTCCGATCGTGTGGGAGCTTAACGATCAGCGCCGAGCAGGTGCGACAGGCTACGAGGTCGTCGCGCCGAACGACGCGCACAAGGGGTTCCGTGCCATTTACGATGTGAGCGGAGATTCGAAACTGCTCGATACTCTGATTGGGCGGTTGTCGGCGTGCGGCGAAGTGGTGCTTGCAGGCTTTTACTCTGAGCCGCTGTCGTTCGCGTTCCCGCCTGCATTCATGAAAGAAGCCCGCATTCGGGTCGCAGCAGAATGGCGGCCCGAAGATATCCAGGGCGTGACGAGACTGATCGAGACGGGGCGCCTTAGTCTCGATGGTTTGATCACACATCGCATGGCCGCCGAAGATGCCGGTGCTGCTTATCGTACCGCCTTCAACGACCCAACATGTTTGAAAATGATCTTGGATTGGAGAGCGTCATGAGCGGTTGCGGAAACGCGGCTTCGCATTCGTCTGCGCCAAGCATGCAGGATTTCTTGCGTGCGGAGGCCGCGGTGGAGCCCGATCCCGTCGTTACGGCGGCTCCAACGAAGGAAACGCAGATCATCGCCATTTACGGAAAGGGTGGGATCGGCAAGAGTTTCACGCTGGCTAACCTCTCTTACATGATGGCTCAACAGGGTAAACGCACTCTGCTTATCGGGTGCGATCCCAAGAGTGACACGACCTCACTTTTGTTCGGCGGTCGAGCTTGTCCGACAATCATCGAGACTTCGTCGAAGAAAAAACTGGCGGGTGAAGACGTTAAAATTGGCGACGTCTGCTTCAAGCGTGACGGCGTTTTCGCCATGGAGCTTGGCGGCCCCGAGGTTGGAAGAGGCTGTGGCGGCCGCGGCATTATTCATGGCTTCGAATTGCTCGAGAAGCTCGGATTCCACGAGTGGGGATTCGACTACGTACTTCTCGATTTCCTCGGCGACGTCGTTTGTGGCGGGTTCGGCCTGCCGATCGCGCGCGACATGTGCCAGAAGGTGATTGTCGTGGGCTCGAACGATTTGCAGTCACTCTACGTCGCAAACAACGTTTGCTCGGCAGTCGAATATTTCCGCAAGCTTGGCGGCAACGTCGGCGTCGCTGGCATGGTCATCAACAAGGACGATGGTACGGGCGAAGCGAGCGCTTTCTGCAAAGAGGCCGGAATACCGATCCTGGCCGCCATTCCCGCCCACGAAGATATTCGCAAGAAAAGCGCGAACTACGAGATCGTCGGTCTGCTCGGAGGCCGGTGGGCGCCGCTCTTTGAAGAACTCTCTTTCAATGTCGCGGAGGCTCCGCCGCTGCGGCCGAAACCGCTGACGCAGGACCAGCTGCTAGGTCTTTTCTCAAGTGAACATACGGGACGGGATGTCGTCCTTCAGCCCGCAACTCTGGAAGACATGTGCGGTGGCGCAGTCGTCGAGAAGCCGTCCCTCGAAGTCATCTACGAGACCGTCTGACTGCGCTCCAAAAGAAGTGGCCAATAGCTGTGTCAGAGCAAGAACAATTTGTAGAACTAGCGACTTCGGAAGTGGTCTACGACCAGCATGCGCAAGTGCCGTCGCTGGACAGCGGCCAAGCGATGGCTGTGAGTGGCGTGTCGTCCACTTCGAGTGCCGCGTCGCCCAAAGACGATGGTTTAGGGTGCCATGCGGGTAAAGCGCAGTTGCGTAAGGCTGCCGAGGCCGCAGGCAAAACCGAAACGCTCGCGCGTTATGCGGAGGACTATCCGAAGGGTCCGCACGATCAACCGCAGAGCATGTGTCCTGCGTTCGGTTCGCTGCGTGTCGGTCTGCGGATGCGCCGCACGTCCACGATTTTGTCAGGGTCGGCCTGCTGCGTTTACGGCCTGACGTTCACATCGCATTTCTACGGCGCACGCCGCACGGTCGGATATGTGCCATTCAATTCCGAGACCCTGGTTACGGGCAAGCTGTTCGAGGATATTCGAGAGGCGGTCCATAAAGTCGCGGATCCCGAGAAATACGACGCCGTTGTTATCATCAACCTCTGCGTTCCCACGGCGTCTGGCATTCCACTGCAGCTTCTGCCGAAAGAGATCGACGGCGTTCGCATCATCGGCATCGACGTGCCGGGATTTGGTGTTCCGACGCACGCCGAAGCGAAGGACGTTCTCGCTGGTGCGATGCTGAAGTATGCGCGCAGCGAAGTCGAGTTCGGACCTGTCAAGGCGCCCCGCGCCGGGCGCAACGATAGACCGACAATTGCATTGCTTGGCGAGATGTTTCCAGCGGATCCGGTGGGCATTGGTATGTTGCTGGAGCCGCTTGGGCTGGCTGCTGGTCCAGTGGTTCCGACGCGCGAGTGGCGCGAACTGTATGCCGCGCTCGATTGCGCGGCTGTAGCTGCTATTCACCCATTTTACGCAGCATCAATTCGTGAATTCGAGACGGCTGGACGTCCCGTCGTCGGTTCCGCACCAGTCGGCCGGGATGGTACAGCGGCGTGGCTCGATGCGATCGGCAAGGTCTGCAACGTCGCGACACAAAAGATCGATGCGGCTAAGGCCCGCGTCCTGCCCATTATCTCGGCAGCACTCGACAAGATGCCGATCAAAGGCCGCGTGACGCTGTCTGGCTACGAGGGCTCAGAACTTCTCGTTGCTCGCTTGCTGGTCGAGAGCGGCGCTGATGTTCGCTACGTTGGAACTGCGTGTCCGCTGACCATCTGGTCCGAGACGGACCGAGAATGGCTAGCCGCCAAGGGAATAACGGTTACCTATCGAGCTTCACTCGAAGACGATCTCGCAGCGCTTCGCGAATTCGAACCCGACCTCGCGATCGGCACAACGCCGGTTGTGCAGAAGGCAAAGGAAATGGCGATTCCGGCGCTGTATTTCACGAACCTCGTCTCTGCGCGGCCTCTGATGGGGCCAGCCGGAGCCGGGTCCTTAGCTCAGGTCGTCAACGCCGCTCTCGCGAACAAGTCGCGTTTCGACGTGATGAAGGATTTCTTTGAGGACGTTGGACAGAAGACGTCAGCGGGCATCTGGGAAGACGTTCCGAAGGACAACGTGCAATTCCGCGAGGAATACAAGCGTCGCCTAGATAAAGAATCCAAGAAGCGCAAAGCCGAGGAGATGATCTGATGCTCGTCTCCGATCACGATCGCGCCGGTGGATATTGGGGTTCCGTCTATGCGTTTACGGCCATTAAGGGGCTGCAAGTCATCATAGACGGACCGGTGGGCTGCGAGAATTTGCCGGTTACCTCCGTGCTTCATTACACGGATGCGTTGCCTCCGCACGAGTTACCGATCGTCGTAACCGGGCTGTCGGAAGATGAACTCGGTCAGCATGGCACTGAACAGGCCATGAAACGTGCGCATAAGACGCTCGATCCGTCACTCCCTGCCGTTGTCGTGACAGGGTCGATCGCCGAAATGATCGGCGGCGGCGTGACGCCCGAAGGGACGAATATCAAGCGCTTTCTGCCTCGTACGATCGATGAAGATCAGTGGCAGAGTGCGAACCGCGCCATCAACTGGTTGTGGACGGAATACGGGCGAAAAAAAATTCCGGCGCTGAAGCCCAGAGCAGAAGGTCAAAAACCGAAAGTAAATATCATTGGGCCGATCTACGGCACGTTTAACATGCCTAGCGATCTCGCCGAAATACGCCGGCTGATCGAAGGAATTGGAGCGGAAGTCAATTTGGTTTTCCCGCTAGGCTCGCATCTGGCGGACGTGCCGAAGCTCGCTGACGCCGAAGTCAACATCTGCATGTACCGCGAGTTCGGACGCCATCTCTGCGAAACGCTTGAACGTCCATATTTGCAAGCTCCGATCGGGCTTCATTCGACGACAAAATTCCTTCGGACGCTCGGAGATTTGCTCAAAATCGATCCGGAACCATTCATCGAGCGTGAGAAGCACACGACGATAAAGCCGCTCTGGGATCTATGGCGTTCGGTTACGCAGGATTTCTTCGGGACCGCAAATTTCGCGATCGTCGCCAACGAAACATACGCACGCGGGGTACGAAATTTTCTCGAAGTCGAGATGGGGCTTCCTTGCGCCTTTTCCTTCGCGAGGCGCCATGGGGTGAAGCCGGACAATGACGCTGTGCGGAAAGCGGTTCAGGAGAAAACGCCGCTCGTCCTGTTCGGAAGTTACAACGAACGCATGTACCTCGCCGAGATTGGCGGTCGGTCGATTTACATCCCATCGTCTTTCCCCGGTGCCGTGATCAGACGGCATATCGGCACGCCATTCATGGGGTATTCGGGCGCGACCTATCTTGTGCAGGAAGTCTGCAATGCTTTGTTCGATGCGCTCTTCAATATTCTGCCGCTCGGCACAGAGCTCGACAAAGTCGACGCTACGCCAGTCAAGCACCATGAACTTCCTTGGGATGACGACGCACACGATGCGCTCGAAAGCATACTGGAAACACATCCAGTTCTGATCCGGATATCGGCCGCAAAGCGGCTTCGCGACGCAGCCGAGCGCGACGCAAGACGAGCTGGAGAAGCACGTGTAACAGCAGCACGCGTTTCCCAGTCGAGCGTCCTGAATTCAGAAGGAAGAGCCGCATGACGCAAGTTGCATCAGATGGGACGTGGACGGCAATTGGCCTTAAGCGCAGGGAGGCTGCGATGGCGATAGATATTACTAGCCACGATGAACGGCAGGCGAATTTCGACCGCAAGCCTTCTGTCGAATATCACCTCATCTTCGCGGCGAGCTTCATTATTTTTCTCGTTGCGGCGGTCATCGAGCGACTGATGCCGTGGACTTGGTTGAATTCATCTCGAGATCGCGTTCGCCCATCAGTGTTCGCACGGGCGCTGGATGCGGCGAAGACCTGCACGGCTTACGCCTTCATGGGCTAGGCCAAATCGTTCGCTCGGCATCGCTGAGCGGGGGTCGCTGCCTCAGGCTGCGATCATCTCGGCCGCGGCACAAACGCGGTTAAGTCTGAACCATGCATGAGGAGAAACTGACATGGCAATAGACGAAAGGCGAGGCGGATCGTTATCCGGCTTGACCGAACAGGAAGCGAAGGAATTTCACAGTATATTCATGACGAGCTTCATCCTGTTCACGGTTATCGCGGTCGTAGCGCATATCCTGGTTTGGATGTGGCGACCTTGGTTGCCTGGTCCTAACGGCTACGCGTCACTCGATGGCGTCTCTGATGCCGTCAACTACGCCACCGCCGGCGGAATAACGGACGCGGTGAGCTTCGTGAAATCATTGGTGGCATAGGAGAAGGTGACATGTGGCGACTTTGGCTTCTATTCGATCCGCGTCGTACGCTGATCGCACTGTTTACCTTCCTGTTTGCGCTTGCGCTGATCATTCATTTCATTTTGCTCAGCACAGACCGCTTCAATTGGCTCGAGGGTGCTCACAGGACGATGGCGCCAAAAGCGGAACTCCAGCAGTCGGTTCCGAACCGCGCACCGGCCTGATCTTCAGGCCGGCATTTGCAGACGACGTAAAGGACGTGGTTCGGAGTTAAGCGCCGAGCCCGTCCACGCCCGATACGCCATGAGGCGCGTAAGACGCACGCATCCGGAGGATCGACCTATGGCTATGTTGAGTTTCGAGAGAAAGTATCGCGTTCGTGGCGGCACTCTGATAGGCGGCGACCTGTTCGATTTCTGGGTCGGTCCGTTCTACGTGGGCTTTTTTGGTGTAACGACGATTCTGTTCGTGATAGTCGGCGTTGCAATGATCCTCTACGGCGTTTCGCAAGGACCGACGTGGAGCTTATTCCAACTAAGCATCAATCCGCCGGACGTGAAATATGGTCTGGCTTTTGCGCCGTTGAAGGAAGGCGGCATCTGGCAGATCGTAACAGTGTGCGCCTTGGGATCCTTTATTTCTTGGGCGTTACGAGAGGTTGAAATCTGCCGCAAACTCGGGATCGGTTATCACGTTCCTTTCGCCTTCGGATTTGCGATTCTTGCTTACGCCACCCTCGTGGTTATCCGCCCCGTGCTGATGGGATCATGGTCTTACGGTTTTCCGTATGGAATTATGAGCCATCTCGATTGGGTATCCAACACGGGGTACAGCTACGGCAATTTCCATTACAACCCCGCACACATGATCGCGATCACGTTTTTCTTCACAACGTGCCTCGCGTTGGCTTTGCATGGCGGCGTAATCCTGTCCGCGGTCAACCCCGGACGTCATGAACTTGAGAACGAGCCGGTCAAGACCGCGGATCACGAGAATACGTTTTTCCGTGACACGATCGGTTATTCGATCGGCACCGTCGGTATTCATCGGCTCGGGCTATTTCTGGCTCTCTCCGCCGTTTTGTTCAGCGCCATCTGCATCGTCATTAGTGGGCCGCTCTGGGCAGAAGGCAACGCGTGGGCTGATTGGTGGGACTGGTGGCTGAAGCTTCCAATCTGGGCATGAGACGATAGGTAACGCTATGGCACAGTATCAAAACATATTCACGCAGGTACAAGTTCGCGGCCCGGCCGAGTTCGGTGTGCCCGTACGACGAGGATGGCCGCGGCAAGGGCAGCCTTTCTTTTCGTACTGGGCTGGCAAGTTCGGCGACGCGCAGATTGGTCCCATTTATCTCGGAACGCTTGGGGTGCTCTCTCTCGTATCCGGTTTCATTGCGATCGAGATCATCGGCCTCAATATGCTGGCTTCGGTAGATTGGAATCCGATCCAGTTCGTCCGCCGGCTGTTTTGGCTGTCTCTTGAACCGCCGGATGCGAAGTGGGGTCTAACGATCTTTCCACCTTTGAAAGAAGGTGGTTGGTGGCTGATGGCTGGCTTTTTCCTCACGACGTCCATTCTGCTTTGGTGGGTGCGCATGTATAAACGTGCCCGCGAGTTGAAGATGGGAACGCATGTGGCTTGGGCGTTCGCGTCGGCGATCTGGCTATTCCTCGTGCTGGGGTATATTCGCCCCATTTTGATGGGCAGCTGGAGCGTCGCCCCGCCATTCGGAATTTTCCGGCATCTCGATTGGACAAATCAGTTCTCTCTCGATCACGGAAACCTATTCTACAATCCGTTCCACATGCTCTCGATTGCCTTCCTCTACGGGTCTGCTTTGCTGTTCGCCATGCACGGCGCCACCATCTTGGCCGTTGGGCGGTATGGCGGTGACCGCGAGTTGGAGCAGATCACGGATCGAGGAACAGCCGCGGAGCGTGCGGCGCTGTTCTGGCGCTGGACGATGGGCTTCAACGCAACCGTCGAATCGATCCATCGATGGGCATGGTGGTTTGCCGTTCTCTGTCCGCTTTGCGGAGGGATAGGCATTCTTTTAACCGGGACCGTCGTCGATAATTGGTACGACTGGGGCATGAGGCACGCCTTGGCTCCGACCGCTTATCCCTAGGCGACATTTCGCTCCGTTTATGATGAAGCGTGTGTCCCAACTCGAGCGACTTTCGAATTCGGCGGCCGCTCGCTTTTTTAGCTAAATGGTTGGTTGGACTGCACGCTGAGTTCAAGCAGGACCGGGAATTTACGAGGTGAGGACAAACCAAATTGCACATGACCCCAGCGGTCTAGTCCGCCGATCAGCTAGAGGAGACGAATTATGCAGCCAAAGTCAGATGCGCCAAGCGGCACAAGCGTGGCCGTGGCGACCCTAATCGGCTTCTTTGCAATAACTATTTTTGCGGCTGCGGTCGGTGGCTATATCGGCCGCCACAGTACACCTGAACCGGTTGACGCTGCGGCGGAACCTTCACCGGCGGCGCCAGCTGCTAATCCAGCGCCAGGTGCTGCGCCCGCCGAGCCGATACCTGAGACTGGCCAAGCTCCTGTGGCTCCAGTGAACCCGTAACGCGATCGAGGCGCTACGCGCTTGAGTACTCGGTAATAGAAAACACCGCGAAGATCGCTCTTCGCGGTGCTTTTTTATTGGTAAAATCTATTTCTGCGTCTTGAGATATTCGATGACATTGGCTCGATCGTTGGCATCCTTGAGGCCGGCGAACATCATCTTGGTGCCGGGAATCTTCTTCTTTGGTCCTTCAAGCCACTCGTTGAGATTGGCTTCGTCCCACGTGATCCCGGAATTCTTTACTGCCGCGGAGTAGTTGTAATTCGGCGCCGTTCCAGCCTTCCGGCCAACCACTCCAACGAGATTGGGGCCAACAGCGTTCTTACCGAGCTGATGGCAGATCTGACATTTGTGGAATACGACCGCGCCAGCTTCGGCGCTGGCGGCCATGCCTACCGTCGGGTTCAAGGCAATGATAACAGCAGCCAATACCCATTCGCGCATTTCATTTCTCCGTTTTTGTTATGGGTTGCTCGAATAAAAATCCGTGGTTGAGGCGCTGTGCTATTCAGCGGCGAGGCGAACGTATTTGCCGTTCGCGATCGGGCATGCCGTCCATAACGCTTGTAGAGCGTTTAAGAGGCGTGCCATCTGCTCGTCGGTATGCACAGGAGAAGGTGTAAGCCGCATTCGCTCCGTACCCTTAGGCACGGTCGGGTAGTTGATCGGCTGCACGTAAATGCCGTGCTCAATGAGAAGCGTATCCGTTATGGATTTGCAGTGGACTGGATCTCCGACCATCACCGGAACGATGTGGCTCGGGTTGTCCATCACCGGAAGTCTCGATTCTTTAAGAAGGCGCTTGAGCGTTGCTGCGCGCTCCTGATGAGCCGTGCGTTCAGCCGTACTCGCCTTTAGATGCCGAATACTCGCGACCGCGCCGGCTGCGATGGCTGGAGCAAGAGAGGTTGTGAAAATAAATCCGGGCGCGAACGATCGGATTGCGTCACAGCAGGCGCGTGTCGACGCAATGTAGCCGCCCATAACGCCAAATCCCTTGGCGAGCGTCCCATTGATGATATTGATGCGATCCATAACCCCATCGCGCTCAGCGATGCCGCCGCCCCGCGGTCCGTAAAGGCCCACTGCGTGGACTTCGTCGAGATAGGTCATGGCGTTGTAGCGTTCGGCGAGATCGCAAATTTCAGCCACTTGAGAGATATGGCCGTCCATCGAGTAGACGCTTTCGAAGGCAATCAGCTTCGGCGTGTTCTTTGGATATCTTTTCAGCTTGGATTCCAGGTCTGAGAGATCGTTGTGGAGGAAGATGTGCTTCTCGCCTTGGCCGTGGCGAATTCCTTCGATCATAGACGCGTGGTTGTTCTCATCTGAGAAGATCACGAGGCCTGGAACCAGTTTTGCCAGGGTAGAGAGAGTGGAATCGTTGGCGATGTAGGCTGACGTGAAGACGAGCGCAGCTTCCTTCCGATGTAAGTCGGCAAGCTCATGCTCAAGCTCGACATGGTAGTGGGTCGTGCCGGCGATGTTGCGGGTTCCACCTGATCCCGCACCTACCGTGTCCAGTGCGGCATGCATGGCCGCTAAAACGACCGGGTGCTGGCTCATGCCAAGATAATCGTTGGAGCACCAGACAGTAACCTCACGGTTCTCACCGCAATTCCAATGCTCGGCGAGTGGGTATGCGCCGCGCCGCCGCTTGAGATCTGCAAAGATGCGGTATCGTCCCTCACACTGGAGCACGTCGAGGTGCTTTTGAAATATGCGTTGATATTGCATTTTGTCCTCCCGAACGTGTTTCGTCGGCTTATCGAATGTCAAGCGCGTCTTGCTAGTTGGCTCAGGTGATCGTCGCAGGGCAGAGATGGCACTCCCGCCAATTCGGCTGAAGTAATGCGGGCGTCCTCACGCGTGTCGGTCGATTTCCAATCCCAAATGGCTGCGACGCGTAAAGGCAGCACCAAAAACCAGTGCTCGACGACAGCGAGAAAAATCAGGGTCGCGACCAGACACCAGCCCGTTGCGGTGAATGAGGAGGCGTCCGGCGCAAGCGCGTGGTCTACGCACAGCCAGGTCAGGACCGTGGACGCGGTGACCGAAAACGGGAATAGAAGATTCATCGGCCGATTCCGGAAGTAACTTTTTAGATACGCCAGATGCGGCGGAAGAAATTCTTCGGTGAGATTGGGAACCCCGAGATAGACGTTGAGCTTCGCGCTCAGACGCGCCAGCCAGAGAACGATGAAAGTCAGAGTTCCGAATTGATTGGGTTGGCCCCACGTCAGTGCGACGATGCCTAGTGCGGTCGCGAGGATTGCGACCTCGTGATAAATTACTGTTTGGGTTGCGTTGAGGAAGCGCTGGCCTTCACTGCCGTTCTTTGGGCAAGGGGTGACGCGCGTTCCCGTCACATAGCCGGTCAGGAAGCTCATCTCGTGCCACGCCCAGACCACGAGCGCGCAACTGAAGCCGCAGAACGCTGAGGCGACATTCGTGTCGTCGCTCGTCACCCAAAGACCAAAGAGGCCGAAGCCCGCAGCTGCGGTCGCCGTCAGCATGCTGACGCCAAACGTCTGCGGCGGCATTCTCAGCAAATACAGAACTGCGCCGGTGCTGAACCACCAGATGAAAATCGCGAACATAATTGCGATGGCGTAGTCCAATTTCCTAACTCCGAATTACCAGGCTGGCGCCATGCGACTCGATTCTGGAATCGCATTTTCGGCGGGCCTCAGCAGGAAGAGTTTGCCGAACGTAAGCGCTGCGCGGGCGCCGAGAGCGGTGCGCTTCAACTTGCCGACGATGCCGCCTCGCTTCTGCGCTTCGGACAACTTGTCGTTGATTAGGCGAAGTTGCTCGAGGCCCTGGCGGAACCGCGGGTTTTCGATATCGAGCACTACAGGAAAGATCTGCCGCGAAATGTCATTCGTGATGCGGAAGACCCGATAGTCGTAATCCGTCGGATCAATGCCGATCGCCTTATGGAACTCTGGGCGGGCGTGATCACGCACGTACATCGTGGCGTAAACAGCGAGCAGGAAAAAGCGAACCCAATATTTGTTTATGCCGGTCAGGAATTGTGGATTGGCGCGCATCAGCAACGCGAATGCTTCACCGTGACGGAACTCATCATTGCACCACTGCTCGAACCACTTGAAGATGGGGTGAAACCGGCGATCAGGATTGCGTTCGAGATGGCGATAGATCGTTATGTAACGGGCGTAACCGATCTTCTCCGAAAGATAGGTCGCGTAGAAAATGAACTTAGGGCGAAAGAACGTGTACTTCTTCGCTTTCGTGAGAAACCCCAGATCGATGCCGATGCCAAAGTCACGCAGCGCGTCGTTGATGAAACCGGCGTGCCGCGCTTCATCTCTGCTCATGAAACGGAAAAGCTCGACGATGTCAGGGTTCTTTCCGCGCTTTTTCATCTCGGCATAGAGCACGCAGCCAGAGAACTCGGCAGTTAGAGAACTGATGAGAAAATCGAGGAACTCTTTGCGCAGACCTTCAGGCAAGCTCTCCAGCTCAATTTTCGTCCACTCAGCGTTGCGGCGAAAATGTCCTTTGTTCGGATCGGCGCGCATTTCAGCAAGCAGCTGATCCCATTCGCCGCGGACGCTGTCGACGCTCATGGCGTCAAGTTCGTTGAAATCGGTCGTATAGAAACGCGGTGCCAGCAGGGTGTCGCGTTGGGCTGCGAGGGTCGAGCTGTTTGGCCGACCAATGGTTTCAATGGTCATAACTTGCTCCCTGATGAGAAGCTTACTTCGTAGAGTTCGGTGAGTTCGAGGCGAGCCAGTATCCTTGTCCATGCGCGGTCGAGGCGGTTGGCCCGCGTTACAGTTGCAAATCGGCGGAGCGTTACTTTTTGCCCGTACGGCACCCGGACCGGGTCGCCATGGACGAGAACTTGATCGCCGGCGTTCATCTCAAGATCGCCGTCCAGGTCGACGTGGGCATGCAAGCTTTCGAATGTGTTTTCGATTTCGATCGTGCAGGGAACGTTGATCGTTTCACGGCCCGTTAGGATCTCTTTGATCATGGCGCTTTGCTCCCGAGCGGAAGAAATTTCGCGAAAGCCTCTTCGTTGCTGGCTCCGAAGCCAACGAGTTCAATCTTCTGGCCTGTGGTGGGGTCGGCGATCGTCAGCCGGCCGTTCTCCCAGCGAGTCAGTGTGAAAGGCGTCGTTTTTGCGCCACCCGCAGCGAGGCGCTCGCGCGCGAGAGTGCGCATCACAGCTCTGACGAAGCCGTCATTGCCGGGAACAATTTCTCCGATCTGTTGGCCGCTGGCTGCGTCTTTCACGAGGACGGCGCCGCCCGCTGCGTCTTCAAACTTGAGATCGCGGGTGGCAGCCGGATGCGTGTAGTCGAGGTGAGTGGTCCCCACGCCGGATATTCGCGCGCCTAACGCGACCACCAGTACGCTAAAGACAAGAGCAATTGCGAATATGAGTGGACTCGCCGGAAGAGGTGAAGTCTGGGTCGTAGCATTTGACACGACACGCCTCCGTTACGCCGCTACCGTGTGGTCGCTCGATGCGACCGACTTTGATTTTGTTTTCGCTATGGCCGAACGAGGGATCCGAATTCGCATTTCCGCGGGTGCCGTAGAGGCGGCGTTGAGCGAAGAAATCAATAGTTGCGCGACATCAGCGGCGTTTCGTATGCACCGTAACATCGGTTCCGGCTTGGAGGTTCGCCAAGGCCGGACGTGGGGCCACAGCACGACCATGGACTGCCGTCTTTCGCTCACAACGGCGATCGGTATGTCGCCTGTGCCGTCCCGATAAACTTTGAGGTCTGCCGATGCGATGGCTTTGAGCGGAACGTTCATCGTCATGGGAAGTGCAACTCCAAACCGCAAAACGATCCTGCGGTTTGTCAACGTATAAAGTGTGCTGCGAGTGACCAGGTGCGCGTAGAACGCCAACGCGGCCAGCGCCGTGAAGGACAGAGCTGTCAGCTTAAGCGCGAAGATCACTATGTCGGTTGGGACTTGTTGGCCGTTGGCGATCACCGACGTCGTTCCCCACACAACAATTATAGCCAAATAGATAGCGACCGCGCGAATGTGCAGCGCTCGTTTGGCTATTCCCCACCAAGACGGCGCGCCTTGCCATAGGATTCGTTCTCCGCTTGGCAAACGTTCAGGAAGGCCTGGAATAGGTTCGTTCTCGTACTCTCTCACAGCCATGCCTCCCGACGACGGGGCGTCGCGTAGAGAAGACCGCCGCCATAATAGGCGCATATCCTGTCTTCTTCGCGGAGCGTGACTCTGTCGGGATCGCGAGTCGTTGGGGCGTTTGCGACTTGCGATGAAAGTACGGCCTTCACGGTCACGGTGCCGGTGCTGCCGTCGATCCGCGCAAAGGTTATCGGCAAGAGAACGTTCCTGCTGCTACCTTTGGGTTGGACTTCGAGGTAGCGAATGATCACCTCGGACACATCGATCCAGACATCAGAAACGATGCCGCCGACAAGGCCGTCAGCTCCGACGACTTCCATCCCGCGAGGATCGGGATCGTTGGCATCAATTGTAAAATGTTTGTATTCGCCCGATGGCGACGGCGGCGAACCTTCTGCCCCTTGCGGCACATGGGTGACGAGTTTTTCGCCGCTCGCTAAGCGAAGAGGTACGATTTTAGGAACACCATCGAGTGTGAGATCGGGTGTATCTGCGCGCAGTGCATAAGCGCCTGGGCCGGCGCCGGAGGTCATTGCGTCTCCGATGGGCTCAAGCGGTGCGCCAGGCCAGCCAGCGATCGGTTCGGCGCGAATTTCAGGCTCGGTGCGATCCGCGCGCGGTGCGAATGCGAAACCTCCGTGGGGAAGTACGAATTTTTTCGGCTTCGGTATGGGAGGGAAATTGAGGTATGGCGCGGTTTCCTGACGCTCGAATTCGAGTGGATATCCTTCGCGCTTGTCCTCGCGGCGAAGCCAATAGACGAGATACGCGAAGAACGCCCAGAACGCATAAAGCACGATCTGCGCCACATCGATGGTCTGAGTAATCTGGCCCTTCATCACAACCTCCTGGAGGCAAAATCTAGCCAGGGAATTCGGCTAGACCGAAACGCGATTCAGCGCGCGACCGAGATCCCAGCGACGGGCGAACGAGCGGTCCGACGACGGCCAAGGTCACGAAAAGCAGCATGATTTCGATGTAGTAGACGATGCCGTAACCGACGCCCGGACCGGTCAAAGCCGGTCCTAAGACGCCGTGAGCAGCGAGGTTGCCAGCGGCATCGCGAAGAGCGCCGCCGAGCGCAACGCCGAGACCCGCGGAGGACGCTTGTACCGCGCCCCAAGTTCCGAGCGCCAAACCGCTTGAACCGTTTTCGGCGAGCGCCATAGCACCGGTGAGCGTACCAACCGCAAAAAGTCCGCCACCTAAGCCGATCAGTGCAGACCCTATCCGATATAGGCTGGGTGAATCGAAGGGATCTGAAAAAATGACCACCGAAAATGCCACGACACCTACGAGCGCGCCGTAGCCTGCGAGGCGATAGGGGTCCATCCCATTTTTCAGGACGCGAGCCGCGATCGCAAAGGCGCAGAGTGTGCCGCCGGCAAGAATACCAGTGAGCGCCGTCGTTGCACTTACGGAGAGATGCAAGACTTCTCCGCCATATGGCTCAAGCAAAATATCTTGCATGCTAAAGCCAATCGTTCCCAAGCCCACTGCGAGCAAGATGCGACTTGATCGTCCGCCCTGCCGGAACGCTCGCCAGGAGTCCTGGAAGGAAGGCTTTTCAACTTCGGGGTTGGTTCGCGACGGATCTCGAACTTCCTGTTTCCAAAGCGCGATGATGTTAAGCACCATCGTCAGCAATGCGGTTCCCTGGATGATTTGAATGAGGCGGATCTCGCTGAATTGCGCGAGCAGACGCCCGAACAGGACAGCACTCGCGACCATGCCGAGGAGCAACATGACGTAGAGGAACGCAACGACGCGCGGCCGCGATGCTTCCGGTGCCAAGTCCGTCGCCAGAGCGAGCCCTGCCGTTTGAGTGGTGTGAAGACCTGCGCCAACCAACAAAAAGGCTAGACCAGAAGCTGCATAGCCCGCCCATGCCGGGCCATTTGAATCCCCAGATAAGAGGATAAGCGCGAAAGGCATGATCGCTAAGCCGCCGAATTGAACGAGGCTTCCGAACCAGATGTAAGG
This sequence comes from Pseudomonadota bacterium, assembly GCA_018242255.1. GTDB lineage: Bacteria > Pseudomonadota > Alphaproteobacteria > Rhizobiales > Hyphomicrobiaceae > Hyphomicrobium_B. Next base: position 107,230 of record JAFECH010000350.1, read on the forward strand.
AACGCGGCGCCAACCGAGGACCGAGCGATGGTTATCGGAACGAAATCCTATCAGAGCGCGGAACGGAGCGAACAAGAGGGGGAGAGATATCATAAAGGCGACGAGCCAGCTCGGCACGCCTAGCTCGATGATCATGACGCGGTTCAGAGTTCCGTTCAGAAGAACCAGCGCCATTCCAACAGAGACTTGAAACAGCGACAGGCGCAGCAGTCGCGAGAGCGGTAGATCTGCAGAGGCGGCGTCGGCGAACGGAAGTAGCCGAGGACTCAACAGAATCCATTTCCGAGCCAGTTTGTCATTCAGGGTGCTCATTCCGGCACGAGCTCCACAGCCTGAGATTTGTAGAAACCGCTCGCAATCCGCTTGGTACGAGAGGGATACCAGGAGGATAGCTTTGGTTCCGACTCGAGAAGTTCTTCGAATCTTGGGGCGCTGATCGGCTCGATTGCTGGCGCGCGGTCCGAACGCGGAAACGCGCGACCGATTGCGTGCATTACGGCAAGCGCGGGCGTTTTCGGCGCATAGGTGAAAAGCAGTGCGTGCCTCGTTTTCGCAGCCATTTGAGAGACTGCTGCCACCATGTCGGGCGCCGAATAATGAATGAGTGAATCCATGGCGACGACGTAGTCAAATTCGCCCAGATCCGGTTGCAACATATCGCCAATGACGAACTCGACGTGGCCGGCCCCAAACATCCGTGGCGTCCGCTGGCGTGCCATCTCGATGAGGGAATGCGAAAGATCGGTGGCCACGACGTCGGCGCCTCTCGCGGCCGCCTCATTTGCGAGAGCTCCTGTTCCGCAGCCAGCATCAAGGACACGAAGGCCGCGAAGATCGTCCGGCATCCAACCGAGCAGCGTTGCCCGCATCTCTGCGCGGCCAGCTCGCACAGTCTCGCGTATGCGGCCGAGAGGTGCATCTGAAGTCAGGCGCTTCCACGCATCAACGGCGGTATCGTTGAAATAGTTTTGAATTTGATTGCGGCGTCGAATGTATGAATGCGTTTCCATCAGTCGAACCCCAGAAAGTCGAAAATTTCTCGGTCCTTCATCGGCTTCGCATCGAGTGGTTCGCTGCCCGCCCAGAGGCTTGCTGCAAGTCTGAGATATTCATTCTGGACAGCTTCGAGTTCAGCCGATGCTTCCATCTCGAAGAGCGTGGATTTTTTCAGCCGGCTACGTCGGATGATGTCGAGATCGGGTATCAGAGCCAGCCGCTTCAGGCCGGTCGCCTCGGTGAAGCGATCGATTTGATCGGTCGCGGCGCTCCGGTTAGCAATGACGCCAGCGAGGCGGACGGGATAGTTTTTGGATTTGGCCTGGATCGCCGCGATGATACGGTTCATGGCGAAGATTGAATCGAAGTCGTTCGCGGTTACGATCAACGCACGATCGGCGTGCTGCAACGGCGATGCGAAGCCGCCGCAAACGACGTCACCGAGAACATCGAAAATGACGACGTCCGTGTCCTCAAGCAGGTGGTGTTCTTTGAGAAGCTTGACGGTCTGACCGACGACGTAGCCGCCGCAGCCCGTTCCCGCTGGTGGACCTCCCGCCTCGACGCACATGACACCGTTGTAGCCTTCGTAGACGAAGTCCTCGATCCGCAGCTCCTCGCTGTGGAAGTTGACGGATTCCAGCACGTCGATCACGGTCGGAACGAGTTTCTTAGTCAGAGTGAATGTGGAATCGTGCTTCGGATCGCATCCGATCTGCAGAACTCTCTTGCCAAGTTTAGAGAATGCCGCCGAAAGATTGGAGGAGACCGTGCTCTTGCCAATCCCGCCTTTGCCATAGATCGAGAAGACTTTGGCATTGCCGATCTGCACGGCTGGGTCGAGGGCGACCTGCACGCTGCCATCGCCGTCGCCACGCATTGCGGCCGCAGGAACGGTCCTCAAAAGTACGTTCATGCTGCGACCTCCAGTCCAACGCCTTCGGCGCGATCCTCTAGTTCTTCTCCGGCTTTTCGTAGTGCGTCGAGCGTCGCGGCGTCCGGTTTCCAGTAGTTGCGCTCGTGAGCTTCGATGAGACGATTTGCGACTTTGGCCGATGCCAACGGATTGAGCTCGGCGAGCCGGCGACGCATGTTTTCATCGAGAACGAAGGTTTGTGTCAGCCTCTGATAGACCCACGGGGCGACTTGGCTCGTCGTCGCGGACCACCCGACCGTATTCGTCACATGGGCTTCGATCTGACGGACGCCTTCGTAGCCATGCTTCAGCATACCCTCGTACCATTTGGGATTGAGCATGCGCGTTCGCGTTTCCAGAGCGACCTGTTCAGATAGCGTGCGCACCTGACCAGCGCCGCACGTCTGGTCTCCGATATAGACGGGGATCGCATTACCCTTGGCGCGCCTGACGGCACGAGTGACGCCGCCTAGATTGTCGAAGTAGTGATCGACCGTGGTGACACCAAGTTCAACGGATTCGAGATTCTGATATGCCAGATCGACCGTCGACAGCATGCTCTTGAGAAGCTCAGCTTGGTTGTGCGCCTGGCCCGTACAACCGTAGGCAAAGCACTTGCGGCGCGTGTAGGTTTCGGCCAACTCGTCTTCTTCGTCCCATCGCCCGCTATCGATCAAATGATTGACGTTCGATCCGTAGGCACCGTCGGCGTTGCTGAAAACGCGAAGCGCCGCCGTCTCAAGATCACACTCGTGCTGCAGCTGATATGCCAGCGCATGCTTGCGCACGAAATTCCGATCAATTGCTTCGTCGGCAGTCGCAGCCAGCAGTGCCGCTTCGGCCAAGAGTTTCGTCTGCAGGGGCAACAGATCGCGGAAGATGCCTGACAACGTCATCACGACGTCGATACGAGGACGAGCCAACTCTGAGAGAGAAACGAGGGATGCTCCAGTGAGGCGCCCGTAACCATCGAATCGTGGCTTCGCTCCCATCAAAGCCAGAGCCTGAGCGATGGGGCCGCCTTCGCTCTTGAGATTGTCCGTGCCCCAAAGGACGATCGCGACCGTCTCCGGCAGCGCGCCGGTTTCTGCGTTGTGCCTTGCGATCAGGCGCTCTGCTTGATGTGCGCCATCGGCAACGGCAAACGCGCTTGGAATGCGGAAAGGATCGAACCCGTGAACATTTCGACCGGTGGGCAGGATTTGCGGTGTTCGCAGCAAATCTCCGCCCGGAGCCGGTTTCACGAAATTTCCGTCGAGCGCATGGACGATGGCCGACACTTCGTGATCTTCCGAAAGCAGGCGATCGGTCTTTGCCAGTTCCTGAAAAATAGCGACATTCGCATCGGTGCGGGGTAATCCGCTCAGGCGAAGCGCGGATTCGGGCGACGCTCCTGCGAGCAACGCATCAATCGCCGGACGTTCAGGCGTGATGCCGTGAGAAGCGTCGGCTACGGCGAGTAGCAAGCCGGCTCGCTCGTTCGCCGACATGGGCGTGCCTACAACGTGAAGGCCATGGGGAATGAGGGTGAGTTCAAGTTCGCGAACGGCATCAATGAGAGCTGCGATCTCGCTCTCCGCCGCGCCGTGCCAAAGCGGTTCTGATGCGGCGAGATCCAGACCAGCCGCCTGCGATTGAATAAGCTCCGACAGACGAGCTTTCTCATCCGCCGATTCCGGTGCGAGGCTACGCCAGCGGTCGAGCGACGCTTTGAGATCGATAAGCCCGCGATAGAGTCCGGCCTGAGCGACCGGCGGCGTGAGGTAACTGATGAGAGTAGCCGCAGAGCGCCGCTTAGCGATCGAACCCTCCGAGGGATTGTTTGCGGCATAGAGGTAGAAATTCGGGGTTTCGCCGATGAGCCTGTCAGGCCAGGAACTGCCTGACATACCGGCTTGCTTGCCTGGCATGAATTCGAGCGCGCCGTGCGTTCCGAAATGCAAAAAGGCGTGTGCGCCGAAATCTTCTCGCAGGTAGCGATAGAACGCAGAGAACGCGTGCGTCGGAGCGAATGATTTTTCGAAAAGAAGCCGCATCGGATCGCCTTCGTAGCCGAAGGCTGGTTGGATCCCGACGAATAGATTTCCGAACTGAGCACCAAGAACGAAAATCGATCTGCCGTCGGCTTGATGCCTGCCCGGTGCCGGTCCCCACTGGGCTTCGAGATCGCTAAGCCAGCGCTCGTGGCGAACGTGATCATCGGTCGACACGCGAGCGGCGACGTTTGCAGGCATGCCGAACGTTTCGGAATTGCCGCCAAGGATCGCCGTTCTCAGGGCGTCAGGGCTTGCGGGGACATCTACTGAGTATCCAGCACGCGCAAGGCCTTTCAGGGTATTCCAAAGCGATTCATATACCGCCAGATAAGCCGCTGTTCCGGTTGCTCCGCCGTTGGGTGGAAAATTGAACAGTACGACGGCGATTTTTCTGTTCTTTCGTGCAGTACGCCGCAGGGCGATGAGATTTGCAATGCGCGCCGCCAGCATTTCCGCGCGATCGATGCATACGTGCATGTTTCGCGTATTCTCGGCGACAGAGAACGTGCAGGCGCGGTGACAACCGAGGCATGGCTTGCCGGATGAGTCCGAGCGCCCGCCGAAAACTGTTGGGCTCGTGGCTCCGTCAAGCTCGGGGATGGCCACCATCATTGTCGTCTCGACGGGATGCAGGCCGCGTTCCGACGCGCCCCACTGCTCGAGCGTCTGGAATTCGAGGGCGTGCGCCGCAAGATAAGGAACGTCTAGTTCGCCGAGAACTTCTTCGGCAGCCTTGGCATCATTATAAGCCGGGCCACCGATCAACGAGAAACCGGTGAGCGATACCACTGCATCGACGCAAACGCTCTGGTCTTTCTTGAAGAAAGCTTCGATTGCCGGCCGCGCATCAAGCCCCGTAGCGAATGCAGGAATGACGCGCAGCCCGCGTGCCTCCAGGGCGTCGATGACGCCGTCGTAATGGGCTGTGTCGCCAGCAAGGACATGCGCGCGCATGACAAGCAGTCCGACTGTTCCTTTCACATTGCCGTTAGAAGCAGGCAGCTTGTCGGCGCGGTCTGACAGCTTCTTGGGAAGTCGCGGATGATAGACGCCGACTTCCGGATAGTCGGTCGGGAGTTCGGCTTTCAAAGTGCCTCGGAGGACGCGGCGGGGACCGTCGGCGTAACGATCGATGAGATAACGGATCAAATTGACGATGTTGTCATCGGTGCCGGCCAGGCAATACTGCAACGTCAGGAAGTAAGAGCGCACATCCTGTGCTGTACCTGGAATAAATCGAAGAATTTTGGGGATCCGCCGCAGCATTGCCACCTGTTGCGCGCCAGCGGTTGCGCCGTTTTTCTTGCCTCCCCGTAGGCGCTTCAACAAGGCCATGGCGCCACGTTCGGGCTTGTCCATGCGGAACGAACCCAGCCGTGTGAGGCGTATGACTTCTCCCGCCGACATGCCGCCAACGATGGCATCGCAAGTATCGCGGCGCGCCTGAAGCCAAGGCAGCACCGCTTGGATGTGGTCTTCCATGAACAACATCGTGGATACGATGATGTCGGCCGTTTCGATGTCGGCACGGCATCGAGAGAGCGCATCTTGATTGTCGCCCCACTCGGCGGCTGCGTGCAGCTTAAGGTCGAGGCCGGGGATGGCTTGGCGTAGTTGATGCAAAGCCCGCTCGGCCGCGCCCGCGAGGTGACTGTCGAGAGTCACGATCACGAACTTCACAGGAACTGCGCCCTTCGCATCAGCGGGCGTAATGGGCTTTTGCATCGTAGAGCGTCTCTAATGTTACCGTCGACACGCCGCGCTCGGCGGCAAAGCGTTCCGTATTTCGTCGTGCTTTGCCGCGAACGAAGAAGGGTATTTTCTTAAGTTCGCTTTCCGCTTCAGACGCCCAGGAGATGAGCGTCGCTGCGTTTGGAGCGTCGTTAGCGCTGTTGGCTGCGAAGGGATCAGCAGCACTTATCGGAGCGGTCGGACCAAGGTGAGACGGCGCTGCCGAATCGTTGAATTCAAAGTCTTCGCGGAACATCGCAAGTAGGTGCTCTTCAAGACCCATCATCAATGGATGAACCCAGCTGTCGAAGATTACGTTGGCGCCTTCAAACCCCATTTGCGGCGAGTAGCGCGCGGGGAAGTCCTGAACGTGCACCGGCGCGGATATCACCGCGCTGGGAACGCCAAGGCGCTTGGCAATGTGGCGTTCCATTTGTGTGCCGAGCACAAGTTCGGGCTGGAGCTCATGGAGTTTGGCTTCGACGTCGAGATAGTCGTCAGTGATTAAAGCTTCGATGTCGTATGCTTTCGCGGCATCCCGGACATCGCGCGCGAATTCACGGCTGTATGTTCCGAGTCCGACAACGGTGAAACCCAACTCTTCCTTACAGATACGCGCGGCTGCGATTGCATGCGTTGCGTCGCCAAAGATGAAGACGCGCTTTCCGGTCAAATAATTTGAATCTACCGAACGCGAATACCACGGCAGGCGGCAGCTTTCCGACGCGAGGAGCGCACTGGCGTCGATTTTTGCGATTTCCGCAACCTGGATGATGAATTCTCGGGTCGCGGAAACGCCTATCGGAATCGTCTTGATGCAAGGTTGTCGGAAGGTTTTTTCGAGCCATTGTGCGGCCGGCCCCGCGATCTCGGGATAGAGCGCAATATTGAAATCGGCTTCGCCGAGCCTAGAGAGATCATCACTCGTTGCACCCATTGGCGCAACGCAATGAACGTCGACGCCGAGACGATCGAGTAATCCAGTGATCTCGATGACGTCATCTCGGTGGCGGAAGCCGAGTGCCGTCGGTCCGAGAAGATTGCAGCAGGGTCGCGCGTCTTCATTGCGCTCCGGGCGTATCCAATTTGCCGGCGGCGCATGCGGACCGGTGCACGCGCGCACGAGACGATAGAAAGTTTCTGCCGCCCCCCAGTTTTCCTTCTTCTGGTAGGCCGGCAGTTCGAGCGGAACGACGGGGACCGGCAAATCGAGCGCCAACGCCAGACCACCTGGGTCGTCCTGCAGCAGCTCGGCCGTGCAAGATGCGCCGACTAGAACGATGTCTGGCTTGAAGCGCTCGTATGCATCGCGGACCGCGGTCTTGAAGAGATGAGCCGTGTCGCTACCAAGATCGCGGGCTTGGAAGGTCGTGTAGGTCACTGGGGGGCGTTGATTGCGCCGCTCGATCATCGTGAACAGCAAATCGGCGTATGTGTCGCCCTGCGGGGCGTGAAGAATGTAGTGTGCGCCCCGCATGGCGGTCGCAATGCGCATGGCGCCGACGTGCGGCGGGCCTTCGTATGTCCAGAGGGTCAGCTGCATCGGCTAAACCTCCAACCGAGATCGACGCACGAGTGGTCGAGTGAAAAGCTCCGCCAGGTCGCCAGCCTGCTCGTAACCCTGGATCGGCGTGAACAGAAATTCGATCGACCATTTGGTCGTCAGGCCTTCGGCTTCCAATGGGTTGGCAAGACCGAGACCGCAGACGACGACGTCCGGGTTGGACGCGCGGCAGCGATCGAGCTGCAGTTCGACGTCTTGCCCCTCGCTCAGAACGGCATCATCAGGAAGGCGATCCAATTCCGCCGCCAAGTGCTGCTGATGCAAGTAAGGGGTTCCGATTTCCGCGGTTCGCATCGAAAGTTCACGAGATACAAATCGTGCGAGTGGAAGTTCAAGTTGGGAATCGGGAAAGAAGAAGATCGTCTTGCCGGTCAGTTGATCGCGATAGCGACGGAGCGCGGTTTGGGCGCGCTCTTCGCATGGAGCAACGACGCCGCGGAATTTCCGTTCCGGAATATTCCAAGCGTTCGCAGCGGCCCGCAGCCATTCGGTCGTGCCTTCCGCGCCCAGCGGGAACATGGCGAGGAGCCGCTCTGCGCCACGTTCTTCAAGCGCTTTCGCCGTATCAGACAGAAACGGCTGAGCGAGAAGAACGCGCGTATTGCCTCCAACCGGAGGCAGTTCACCAGCGCGCCGGGGCGGAAGAAAATAGACAGGTCCGATACTCAGATCAGCGAATATTCGCCTGAACTGATCCTCGACCACGTCGGCGAGCGCGCCGACGACCAGCAGCGATGGTGGCGCGGTTCGATCTGAATTGGGGAGTTCCGGAACGAGCGCCGCCAGACATGCATCCTCGCCTTGGGTAAATGTTGTCTCGATACCGCTTCCCGAATAGTTGAGGACGCGAACTGTAGGAGCATGAATTTTGGAGAGGCGTGCCGCTGCGCGTGCGAGGTCGAGCTTGATCACTTCGGAAGGGCAGGACCCGACGAGAAAAAGTAACTTTATGTCTGGGCGCCTCGCCAGAAGACGATCGACGATGCGATCCAACTCGTCATTTGCATCGGCGAGCCCGGCGAGATCGCGCTCGTCGAGAATTGCTGTAGCGAAGCGTGGCTCAGCAAAGATCATCACGCCGGCGGCGGACTGAATGAGATGCGCGCAGGTGCGTGATCCGACGACAAGAAAAAACGCGTCCTGAATTTTCCGGTGCATCCACACGATGCCGGTTAGGCCGCAAAATACTTCGCGTTGCCCCCGTTGGCGCAGGACAGGACGCTCGCTGCAGCCATTGATGTTCCGATCCGTGCGGGCCAAGTCTAATGCGACCGTCATGATCCCTCCATTGCGGCCGCGAATGGGGGTTTAGACGATGGCGCACCGAGACGCGCTTGGCGCAATTTCACAAGGAATTGCGCGGCATTTACGAGATAGGACGCATACGCCGCCAAGGCGAGCAGCATCTGCGCTCGCGGCTCCAAGACATTAAAGAACAGATTGGCGATATATGCTGTGTGCAACGCCAGCACGAGCATGCTGACGACATCTTCCCAGAAGAAGGCAGGTGCAAAGAGGTAACGGCCGAAGACGTCATGTTCCCAGATCGAGCCTGTGATCATTATCGTATAGAGAACGAGTGTCTTGACGATGATCGAAAGGTTCGCTTCCGAGTAGCCAGCCCCAGTCGAAAGATAGCGAAGAACCAAAACCAGGCTGACGACAAAGACAAGAAATTGCAGAGGAGCGAGGACGCCTTGGACGAAGGTCCACCGCGAGGCATCTCGCCGGCGCCGTTGCTCGTCCGTGTAGAGAGAGATGCTTTGAGAGCGCCGCGATTTTGTCACCGGGCTCTTCCTCCCGTATCGATGTCGCCGATCAGATCGTCGATCTACGGAGGAGGGTATGGTTTCAAAAAAAGAGTGTCAACTAAATTAGACGTAAAAAATACTTTACATTTTTTCCTGACTGGTTTTGATTGTCAGACTTTCCTTGCGACAATATCGTCCAGTATGATTTACTGTCGCAGGGCCGCCCGACATTAGCAAGCAATCGCATCGGGTGACGGCAATAAAAAACGTAACCGGCGCATACGCTTTCGGCAGCGCGTCGGCGGGAGGGAAGCCAATGTCCACCATTCGGCCCCTAGTGGAATTGAAGCGGTACTGGCACGATTGCAGTATTGGAGACTGGAGCATTCGCTTCGATCGTAGGCAGGAAGCTGCGCACGACCGCCGACTTTCATGTGTCGAGCAGAACGTCCTGCATCAAACCATCGAATCCGAGATCGTGCCGCGCCTCTTGCTCGCGCATAGTACCCATGGGACCAAACTCGCGAGCGACCTGAATTCGTCGCCTTCGATCGCGATGGAAGAGGTCGAAGCTTTCGTTCAGGTGCTGTTGTCCGAGAACGTCTTCGCCGCGAAGTCTTTCGTTTTGGCGTTACGCAATCGAGGCGTTTCATTGGACGTTGTTTTGCTTTGGCTTTTTGCGCCTTCGGCACGCTATCTCGGAGAGCTGTGGAAGCAGGATGTCTGCGATTTTGTAGATGTCACCATAGCCCTATCGAAATTGCAGCAGCTGCTCCGCGATCTTGCTCCCGAAAACGACGAGGATCAGTTCCCCCTGGCGGCACAGCAGCGGGCGTTTTTGGCGGTGATGCCCGGTGACCAGCATACGTTCGGACTTTTCATAGTTCAGGAGTTCTTTCGTCGAGCGGGCTGGCACGTGTGCGGTGGTAGCTGCGACACGACCGAAGAGCTGTTGAATTTCGCCCATAGTGAGCCGTTTGACGTCGTCGGGCTTTCGGTGAGCAACGATGCGCCGGCGAGCACGCTTTCGGATCTGGTGGTTTCCTTGCGGAAATCAGCACTTAACCGCGACATGCGTATGATGGTCGGAGGCAGATTTTTCCTAGAAAATCCACAGCTTGTAGCGTGTATCGGCGCGGACGCGACGGCTCCTGACGGGCGCAGGGCCGTTTCCAGCTTTCCAACTTGCTTGACATAACGTGAGTGCGGTACTGAGAACACAGCAAGTGCGAAAGATTCTGGCCAAGGGATACAGCCGTGTTCGCTCGAGAAGCAGGTATCGTGTTCCGGGCTCCGAAGAGAACCCTCGGTGATCTCGATGCTGATAGTGCGGCGAAGCTCATCGCGGCCGCCGCTGACATTGCGTTGATCGTCGACGGTAAAGGCATCATTCGCGATGTCGCCTTCGGTAGCGAGGACCTTTCTGCGGAGGGCTTCGGCAAGTGGGTCGGAGAGCCGTGGATCGAAACAGTTACGATCGAAAGCCGCGGCAAGATCGAAGAGCTGCTGCGTGGCGCCACGTCGGCGAAGGCGCCGATCGAGTGGCGTCAGGTGAACCATCCCTCCAAGCGGGGCGACATTCCCATCCGATACTCGGCTATTCCGATCGGCGGGAACGGCAGGTTCGTTGCCGTCGGCCGCGATCTCAGGCCGGTCGCTGCGCTGCAGCAGCGTCTCGTCGATGCGCAGCAATCGATGGAAAAGGAATACGCTAGGCTTCGGCACGCTGAAACCCGTTATCGCGTGCTCTTTCAGATTGCGTCGGAGCCCGTGCTCATCGTCGATGCTAATACGTTACGGCTGGTCGACGCCAATCCTGCGGCCACCTTGCTTCTGAACCGCAATAATAAGCGGATTATCGGAAAGGCCTTTCTGGAGATTTTTAACTCCGAAAGTTCCAAGGCAATTCAAGCTCAGATGGCCTCGATAAAAGCGACGGGACGTGCGGATGAAGTGAAGGCGCAGCTCGTCGAAAATAAGCGTGAGTGTTTTGTCTCTGCCTCGCTTTTCAGGCAGGAAACGTCGTCCCATATCCTCGTTCGGCTTTCGCCTGTCGTTGCCGGCGGAGTGGTGCCCAAGCCGACGTCTAAAGTTTTCAGCGTCGTCGAAAACCTCCCCGAGGGCTTCGTCGTCACCGATCTCGATCGGCGTATCCTGACTGCCAATCCTGCTTTTCTCGAACTCGTCCAGCTCGCCAATGAGGAGCAGGTTCGCGGCGAGTTGATCGATCGGTGGATCGGTCGTCCGGGCGTCGATATTACGGCCCTCGTTGCGAACATTCGCGAGCATGGCGCGGTCCGAAATTTCGCGACTGTTCTGCGGGGCGAGTACGGTGCTTACGAAAGTATCGAGATCTCTGCGGTTTCCGTTCCGACCGGGGAGAATCCGTGCTTTGGGTTCACCATTCGGAACGTTGGGCGCAACGACATTCCAAAGGCACGATCGAAAAGCGAACTGCCGCGGTCTGTCGAGCAGCTCACGGAGCTGGTGGGCCGTGTTCCGCTAAAGGAGCTGGTGCGCGAGACGACCGACGTGATCGAAAAGTTGTGCATTGAGGCCGCGCTGAAGCTGACCGGCGATAATCGCGCGTCAGCGGCCGAGATGTTGGGATTGAGCCGGCAAAGCCTGTATTCGAAGCTCCGGCGCTTTGGCATCAGTGACATTGACGATGACCTCGATTGATCGTCAGGGCATGTCAACAGCCGCCAATATCTAAATTTTTCGAAGCGCCGTTCTAAGCCGGCGTTGGGACTTGCTCGTGGAGAAGTGTCAATGTAAATTGACGACATGAAGCGCTCAATTCAAATTACGGAATTTCGCCTGCCGGCTATTCCAGCGATTGTTGAGCTGATGAAGCCGATTACTTGGTTCCCGCCCATGTGGGCATTCGGCTGTGGGGTCGTATCAGCGGGCGTTGGATTGGAAGGGCGCTGGCCGTTCGTTGTGGTGGGGGCCTTGCTCACCGGCCCGCTCGTGTGCGCGACCAGTCAAATCGTCAACGACTGGTATGATCGCGATGTCGACGCAATCAATGAGCCCAATCGCCCAATTCCTTCCGGGCGTGTCCCCGGCGAATGGGGCTTCATTCTCGCGGTGTGCTGGACGGCCGTGTCCCTTGTCGTAGCGGCGCTTCTTGGAATGGCGGTGCTTGGTGCCGCGATCATCGGGTTAATTCTGGCCTGGGCCTACAGCGCTCCACCCGCGCGCCTGAAGAAGAACGGTTGGTGGGGAAATTCGGCCGTTGCGATCTGCTACGAAGGCTTGCCTTGGATTACCGGCGCGACGGTGATGGCGGGGGCGCTCCCCGGTTGGAAGGGGCTCGTTATCCCGCTGCTCTATAGCTTTGGAGCGCATGGGATCATGACGCTTAATGATTTCAAGTCGATTGAGGGCGACAAGCGCTCAGGCGTCGCGTCCCTTCCTGTTCAGCTTGGAGCCGATCGCGCCGCGCTCGTGGCTTGCGCCATGATGGCTGCACCGCAAATCGTGGTAGCGGGTCTTCTTTTTGCTTGGGACCGCCCGCTGCACGCTGCTGCTATCGCGCTGTCATTGCTCGTTCAGCTCTATCTGATGACCCGCCTCGTGCGAAAACCACGCGAACTTGCGCCTTGGTACAACGCAACCGGCGTCAGTCTTTACGTCACCGGTATGCTGATCGCGGGGTTGGCCCTCCGCCACTTGAATGGAGGCGCGCTATGAGTGATGGCCAGCTTGGATGGTTTGGGATTTTCCGTCTTGGGCTGGTGCAGGCTGCGATCGGGTCGATCGTCGTGCTCACGACTTCGACGATGAATCGGATCATGGTCGTTGAACTGGCGCTGCCGGCAGTCGTGCCGGGAGCTCTCGTCGGACTGCATTATGCCGTCCAGTTTCTGCGGCCGGTCTGGGGCCATGGTTCCGACATCGCCAAAAGACGAACCCCGTGGATTATCGGCGGGATGCTGACGCTCGCCATCGGAGCGACAGTGGCGTCTGCTTCGATCATGGTGAT
>JAFECH010000351.1 GCA_018242255.1 Pseudomonadota bacterium
ATTCGACGGGCGCTCACCGAGATCGTGCCGTATCCGCGGCGCTTCCGCTGGGCATTGCGCGCAGCGCCTCTCGGACGCCGTCTTGCGCCGACGCTACGGAAGCTGAATTTTCCGGAACTGGCCGCGATGGTCGAACTCGCCCCTCAGCACAGTCCGAATGCCGGACGCTTCAAAGGTCCCGGTACGGCGTCGCCGACAGGCGTACGAACCGGCCGCGTCATCATGCTGGCCGGCTGTGCTCAGCAGGTGCTGCGTCCTGAGATCAACGATGCCACGATCCGGCTGTTCGCACGCGGCGGCGTAGACGTTATCGTCTCGGCCGGTGCAGCCTGTTGTGGTGCCTTGAGCCAGCACATCGGCCAGGAGGAAAAAGCGATCGCGGCGGCGAAGGTCAACGTCGATGCGTGGAGCAAGGAAATCGCAAAGGGCGGCGTTGATGCCATCATCATTAACACCTCCGGCTGTGGCACGACGGTGAAAGACTACGGCCACCTGTTGAAGCACGAACCCGACTACGCCGAACGCGCGAAGACCATTTCGTCGATGACGAAGGACGTGACGGAGTTTCTCGATCAGTACGACATCGGCGCTCCGAAGCGCTGGTCGAGCCTCAAGGTTGCCTACCACGCCGCATGTTCGTTGCAGCACGGCCAGCGCGTGACAACCCAACCGAAAGCGCTATTGAAAAAGGCCGGATTTACCTTGCTTGACGTGCCGGAAGGGCATCTGTGTTGCGGCTCGGCAGGCATCTACAATATTGTCCAGCCCGAGATCGCAGGCGCGCTGCGGGATCGCAAGGCCGGTCACATCAAGTCGCTGAAGCCGGACGTGGTCGCGGCCGGAAACATCGGCTGCATCACCCAGCTCGGAACGGCTCTTGAGGTGCCGGTCGTGCATACGATCGAATTGCTCGATTGGGCGCACGGCGGTCCAGTTCCACCTGGGCTCGAAGCGCTCGAAAAGTATTCGACAGACGTGCCGCAGCCGAAGAACAGTGTTGAGGATTATATCGGCGCATGACCACCACATCCGAAATCACCAAGTCTCGCGCGCTTTTGAGCGACAAGCTGAAAGCCCACATCCGGGGCAAGGCAAAACCCGTCGGCTCGCTTGGGCGCCTCGAAGAACTCGCGCTGCAGATCGGCCTGATCGCAGGCTCGACAGCACCCAATCTCGGGAACGCAAAGATTGTCGTTTTCGCCGCCGATCACGGCATTACGGCCGAAGGGGTCACGGCCTATCCCTCCGTTGTCTCGCGAGAAATCGCAAAGTTCGTTCTGGCTGGCACTGCAGGCGTAAACGTTCTTGCGCGTGCCTCTGGCATCGGCGTCGAAATGGTTGATGCCGGACTGCTCGAACCGCTGCTGCCGCACGAAGCGTTGACCGAGCGACGGATCGGTCCCGGCACGAAAAACGCTCGCCGTGAACCCGCCATGTCTGTTGAAGAATGCACCGCCGCGCTCGATGCCGGCCGCGATCTCGATGCGTGTCTTGGAACTCAGAACGTCGGCATCGTCGGCTATGGCGAGATCGGCATCGGCAATACGAGTTCGGCGTCGCTGATCGCGCATGCCCTGACCGGTCTCGATCTGAGAACACTTGTCGGCCCCGGCGCCGGTGCTCCGGCGCTTGGCCTCGATCATAAATATCAGGTGCTGAAGGAAACGATTGCCCGCGCCGCCATCGCACCATCGACTGAAGCGGGTCGAACCTTCGAAGTCCTTCGCCAGTTCGGCGGCTTCGAGATCGTCATGATGGCAGGCGCCATGACGGCGGCGGCTCAAGCTGGCCGCGTCATCGTCGTTGACGGCTTCATTTCGACGGCAGGCGCCATCGCGGCAGAAGCGCTGTATCCGGGCACACTGGACAACTGCGTCTTCGCTCATTGCTCAGCCGAACCCGGCCATGCCGCATTGCTCCGTCATCTGCACGTCAGGCCGCTGCTTGAACTTGAGATGCGACTGGGTGAAGGCACCGGCGCGGCTCTGGCCGTGCCAATCATTCGCGGTGCTGAATTGATGCTGCGCGAGATGGCCGATCTGCCGGGCGAACATCCTGCATGATCGCGCATGAGGTGCAGTTCTTCCTCATCGCCCTGCAATTTCTGACGCGCATTCGGGTGAAGCAGATCATTCCTTTTCCCGAGGATTGGCTGCCGCGCTCGGCGAAATACATGCCGCTCGTCGGCGCACTCATCGGCGCCGTTGTCGGCGTCGTCATGCTCGCCGCGACGGCGGTATTCCCGGCTCCCGTCGCGGTCGTCATAGGCCTTGTGGCGTCGGTGCTGTTGACCGGCGCGCTGCATGAAGACGGCCTCGCCGATACTGTCGATGCCTTCGGAGGTGGCACGAGCCCGGAGCGCTGCCTTGAAATCATGAAGGACAGTCGCATCGGGACCTACGGCGTGCTGGCACTTATTGCCGTTTTCGCCCTCAAAGGAACGTCGCTTGCCGCCATCGGCCCGGTCGCCGTTGTCGGTGCATTGATCGCGGCGTACGCAGGCGGGCGGCTCGCTGCCGTTCTAGCGCTCGCCTTCCTGCCTTACGCCGGCGGCGATAACGTCAAAGTCAGTCGCTCACCGGTCCGCATGACGCGCGGTGAACTCGCGGTCGCGATCGTGACGGGCCTGCTGGTCGGACCGTTCGTTATGGGCTTCGCTGCCTTCGTTGCGGCCACTGTCGTCGCTTTCGCTGCCGCTGCTCTCATTGCGATCCTCGCGCAACGCAAGATTGGCGGGTACACCGGCGATGTGCTTGGTGCCGTCGAGCAGGTCTATGAGACGGTGTTCCTCGCGGTCGCTGCTGCCGTGATCGCGGGCGCCGGCTGATAGTCCTCCCCGCGGTGCGCAGAACTGCTGATCAGATTCAGAGGGTTTCAAAGCGGGCTGCGTCGTTTAAGTGAATTCCGTTCATTTTGGCTCATTCTCGCCGCGATAGGGGGCGAGTATCGGCGCGCAAACGCCAAGAGTGTAATGCGTATGGCGACGGCAGAAACGGGGAACGGCGCTTCCTATCTCGGCGCTGAGGATGATCAGGCGCGGGCGGCGACGCCAGGCGACGCGCGTTTTGTTGCCGAAATTTTTGACGGCGCCGACGACGCGTTGGCCGCGCTCGAAGTCATCGAACGCGGTCTCATCGCCACAGGCTTTCAAACGCTCAGCTGGCTCACCGTTTTCTATGACGAAGTAGCACATGCGCGCCGCGCCCTGCCGCGACTCGCCGTCGTGACTGATTGCGAAAGCGATCAGGTCGTTTTGGCTTTGCCGCTCATCGTTGTGAAGGAAGGCCTGCTGCGCGTCGCGAGCCTCGCCGCTCTTGATGGCGTTGGCCACGGCGGACCTCTTCTCGGCCCAGAACCATTGTCGGATGTCGATCGCATTCGCGATATTTGGCGGACGCTGCGTGCAGCCATGCGCGACGTCGATCTCATCCGTCTGGAAGGAATGCCCGCCGAGATCGGCGGTCGCCCGAACCCGCTGATCCGTCTGTTCGGAAGTTCGACGTCGCGCGCTTCGGTGCACCGGCTCGATATCGCGGGCAGCTTCGACGAATATCTCCAGAGCCTCGGCAAGAAGTACCGCAAGGACGTGGAGCGCTGCCATCGGCTCTGGCAGAGCGAGGACAACCCGCGCCTCTTCTGCGCTGAGAGCGACGACGAAATCGCTCACGTCTTCGCGACGATGGAAGAGCAGCAGGCCGTGTGGCACGCGGCCCGCGGCACGAAGGACATCTTCGCGGAGCGATCAACCCGCGAATTTTTCGAGCGCCTTGCCTTTGACGGCGCGGACGCCGGTGTGACGTCGCTCTTTGCACTGGAAGCAGGTGGCCGCATCGTGGCCACCCTGTTCGGCCTGACTCATGACGGCACTTTTTCGCTGCTCTCGATTTCGACGGGTGGCGAACAATGGAGCCACCTTTCCCCCGGCCGCCTCATCGTTCTGGAAACGGTTAAGCTCCTGTCGGCCCAAGGCGTCCGATACTTCGATCTGGGCATTAACGCCAACCCGCTGAAGCACGGGTTCGGGACCGAGGAAATCCCTCTTTACGATCTCGTCGTCGCCCAGGATCTCGCAGCCGTGCCCAAAGCGCTCGCCCACGAGCTGGCGGTCCACCTTCGCGGCACCTCGCGCCTGACCTCCGCACTCAAACGGGCGCTGCCGCGCTTCCGCAGCTGATTTCTCGGCGTTTCTGCCTGACTTTCCTCATGCCGGTCGATCCGATATAAGGCGGGCTCACACGCCGGACGCCCGCCAGGGTGTCTCGGCAACTTTTTTATTTGACCCTGGTTCTCCGATCCTCGTCATGTCCAAAGCAAATACCAACACGCGCCCCAAAGCGCGCCTCGCGAAGGGTTTTCGCGATATTGAAGCGCCCGAGCTGAAGGCGCTCAATGACATGATCGCGAAGATCCGTGACGTCTATGAGCGCTATGGCTTCGAGGCGCTCGAAACGCCTGCGATCGAATATACCGACGCGCTCGGCAAGTTTCTTCCCGACCAGGATCGTCCGAATGCAGGCGTCTTCTCGTTTCAGGACGAGGACGAGCAATGGATGAGCTTGCGCTACGATCTCACCGCGCCACTCGCTCGTTATGTGGCTCAGAACTTCCAGACCCTGCCGAAGCCGTTCCGCCGCTATGCGTTCGGCAACGTCTATCGCAACGAGAAACCCGGCCCCGGCCGCTTTCGCCAGTTCATGCAGTTCGATGCCGATACGGTGGGGGCGAAAAGCGTCGCAGCCGATGCCGAACTCTGCATGCTCGCTGCCGATACGCTTGAAGCACTTGGGCTGAAGGGCAAATATGTCATCAAGGTCAACAGCCGCAAGGTGCTCGACGGAATGTTGGAGACGGTCGGCGTTGATCTTGCCGACGACACGCGCCGCTTAGCAGTCCTCCGTTCACTTGATAAGCTCGATAAATTTTCTAAGGACGACGTCGCGCTTCTTTTGGGCCCTGGACGCAAGGACGAATCCGGCGATTTCACCAAAGGTGCTGGACTGAAGAAAGAACAAATTGATGCGCTCTTGGATTTCGTGAGTCAGCCGGCTCTCGAACAGGCCAGCCCTGCTATTGCAGCAAAGCGCACCGGAGGCTTCGAGCCGTCACAGCTCTACGTCGACGGATTGGCCGATCTCAGCGAACTCAAACGCTTCGTGGAGAAAGCCGGATATGAGGGCAAAATTCGAGTTCCCGATTACTCTGTCGTCCGCGGGCTCGAATATTACACCGGCCCGGTCTTCGAAGCCGAGCTGACATTCGAGATCAAAGGCGACGACGGCAAACCTGTGCGGTTCGGTTCTGTTGGCGGCGGCGGTCGCTACGACGATCTCATCGCGCGCTTCACCGGACAGCAAGTTGCTGCCACGGGCTTCTCCATTGGCGTGTCGCGCTTGCAGGCTGCGCTGTCACTCATCAATGAGAGCAAGATCCAAGCGCTCGGCCCAGTGGTCGTTCTCGTCATGGATAAGGACGCCGACTCGGTCGCTGGTTATCAAGAAATGACGCAAGCGCTCCGCAACGCCGGTATCCGCGCTGAGATGTACCTCGGAAACGCAAAATCATTCGGCGACCAAATTAAATACGCCGACAAACGCAACAGCCCATGCGTGATCATCCAGGGTTCGGATGAGCGCGCGAAAGGCGAGGTGACGATCAAGGATCTGATCGAAGGCGCGAAAGCCGCCGCCGCGATCAAGGACAACAAGGAATGGAAGGAGGCTCGCCCGGCGCAGTTCTCGGTTTCCAAATCCCATCTCGTGCAAGAAGTTCACAACCTCATCAAGCGGCATCAGTCGTGAGATGACGTACTTGTCCCCTCTCTCCGCGTGCGGGAGAGGGTTAGGGTGAGGGGCAGCCACACATATGATGCGGCCCCTCACCCCGACCCTCTCCCCATCGCGATAGGACGATGGGGAGAGGGAGAAACAAGAAATGACCGCTGAGACGGTCCAAAATCTCGAAGCGTTGGCAAGCCAAGCGCAGACGATGATGTCGGTCTTCATCAAGGCCGGCTACGACGCCGTTGCGCCGCCGATCATCCAGCCTGCCGACGTCTTCCTCGACGTCATCGGCGAGAGCTTGCGCGCGCGAACGTATGTTTTCACCGATCAGGACGGCGCTGAGCTTTGTCTGCGCCCCGACATCACGGTGCCGACCTGCCGCTTGCACCTCGAACGTCACGCCGATCCAATGACGCCCGCCCGCTATTGCTACAACGGCCCGGCATTTCGCTTTCAGCCGCAAGGCGTGACCGCCGCCCACCCGCGCGAGTTTCGTCAGGCTGGCATCGAGCGTTTCGGCGATAAATCGCGCGAAGTGGCCGAAGCGGAAACGGTCGCAATCATCATCAAGGCCATCGAGAAGACAGGTTTCAAGGACTGGACGATGCGCCTCGGCGACCTCGGCCTGTTTTCGAGCCTGCTGGATGCCGCTGGCCTGTCGCCAAATTGGAAGAAGCGCCTCGATGATGCGTTTTTGCGCCCGCTGTCGTTCCGCGAAGCTTTGAAGGGATATGCGGCGGGCGTGCGCCCGGCATCTTCGAGCATCCCGGAAGAGGTTCTCTCATCGCTCAGTCGCGACGACATGGAGGCGAGCGAAGCCGCCGTCGCCGTCTATCTGGAAGAAGAAGCCATTGAGCTGATCGGCACGCGATCGCTCACCGACATCACGACGCATCTCGTCGACATCGCTGAGGATCGGCAGGAGAAGCCGCTCGACGCCGGCGCCATCGAACTGATCGAGCGCTATATCAACGTTTCCGGGCCGGCGATCACTGCGGGCGAAAAGATTTCCGCGCTGATCAAGGAAGGGCCGAACGGTTCGGGATACGCTCTCGAAACCTATGACCGCCGTTTGGCGCTGTTGGCCAACGCCGGCATCGACCTCGACCGCGTGACGTTCTCCGCCGAGTTCGGCCGCACGCTCGCATACTACACGGGTCTCGTCTTCGAGGTGAACGCCGCGGAACTCGGAACCAAGAGCCCGATTGCAGGCGGCGGACGCTACGACCGTCTGATGCGCGCCGCAGGTTCGAGCGAAGATATTCCGGCCGTCGGTGCCGCCATCCATTCCGAGCGCTTACTCGCCGTTTGCGGAGGCAAGACGCCATGAGCAAGCTGACGCTCGCTATTCCCTCGAAAGGCCGTCTGATGGAACAGACGACCGACATGTTCGCGCGCGCCGGTCTCGTCGTGCGCAAGGTCGGCCACGTGCGCGGCTATCGCGGCGAGATCGAAGGCCTTCCCGGCGTCGACGTCGCGTATGTGTCGTCGGGCGAAATCGCCGAGGCTTTGAAGTCCGGCAGCGTTCACCTCGGCATAACTGGTGAGGACCTGATCCGCGAGAACATCTCCGATGCCGCAACGCGCATCCGCTTCTTGCACAAACTCGGCTTCGGCTTCGCCGACGTTGTCGTCGCGGTGCCGACGTGCTGGATCGACGTTTCAACGGTCGCCGAACTCGAAGAGATCGCCATTCCGTTCCGTCGCAAACACGGTCGCTGGCCGCGCGTCGCAACGAAATACATCAACCTCACGCGCCGCTTCTTCGGCTCGAAGGGTTACGGCGACTATCGCATCATCGAAAGCGCCGGCGCGACCGAAGGCGCGCCGTCTGCGGGCATGGCGGAATTGATCGTCGACATCACGACGACGGGCGAGACGCTGCGCGCCAACGGCCTCAAGATTTTGGACGACGGCGTGATCCTGAAATCGCAGGCGAACCTGTTCGCGACGAACGCGGCCGCATGGACGCCGGACCTCGAAGCCCTTTGCGCCGAACTGACCGGCAAGCTATCGGCTTCGATTCCGGAAAAAGCGATCTCACGCTGACGCGTCGCCGCCGCGCCGCAGCGAAGCTTAAACGCTATCGGCAAGTAGACATTTCAGGATGCCGTAGTCGTACTGCCCATCAAGCGCAGCGAAGGCGGGGCCGAGCTTGCCGGTGTCGCGCGTTTCGCAGCGCTCGAACGCCGCTTCGATTTCGTCGCGTTCGGCCGGATCGAGCTTCAATGCATCATCCGCCGTGATGAGGCCTGCATCGATAGCCTCAGCCAGATGACCATAAACCGTCGAAACCTCGATGCCGCGCTCTGATGCGATCGCCTCGGCATCGAGACCGCGCAAGTGCGCAGCGAGCGTGACGTTTACCGTCGCCGACAACCGGTTGTTCAGCGCCGGATGCTTCTTGAATTGCGAGATCACTTCAATAAACGCCGCGCCATAGCGCGCGATCTTGCTGGCGCCGAGGCCCATGATGTCGTGCAGCGCGCTTTCCGTCGTCGGTCGCTTTTCGGAAAGCTCTATGAGGGTCTTGTCCTGCGCCACGACGTACGGCGGCAACTTGGCGGACGCAGCGAGTTTCTGACGCATCGCGCGGAGCGCGTCGAACAGGGGCTGGTTCTCGCGCGCAACTTTCGGACTGGCCGAATTTGAACGCTTCGACGCCTTTGCGGTCTGGCGTGTGACGCGCAAAAGAAAACGCTCCTCGCCGCGCAGCAACGGCCGCGCACGTTCGGTCAGCACGAGCGATCCGACGCCCTCTTCGTCAATTGAGAGATAGCCGAGCGCGGTGAGCTGGCGGTAAAGCCCCTTCCACGTCGTCTGCGGCACGTCCTTGCCGATGCCGTAGACGGAAAGGCGATCATGGCCGTTGCGAATGATCCGCTCATCCACGCCGCCGGTCAGCACGTCGACGAGATACGTAACGCCGAAACGCTGCTCCGTGCGATAGACGGCCGAGAGCGCTTTCTGCGCCAGCACCGTGCCGTCTTCAGTGTGCGGCGGGTTCAAACAGTTATCGCAGTTTCCGCACGGCTCCGAACGCGTCTCGCCGAAGTAAGCGAGCAGCGCCTGGCGACGGCAACCCGGCATCTCCGCGAGCCCGATCAGTGCGTCCAGCTTCTGCCGCTGAACCTTCTTAAAGGCCTCGGACCCTTCGGACTGATTGATCCATTGCCGAAGTTGCACGATGTCCTGAAAACCGTAGGCCATCCAGGCGTTTGCCGCTTCGCCGTCGCGCCCCGCGCGGCCCGTCTCCTGGTAGTAGGACTCAATCGACTTCGGCAGATTGAGATGCGCGACGAACCGCACGTCGGGCTTGTCGATGCCCATCCCGAACGCAATCGTCGCAACGATGATGAGCCCGTCTTCCGTCAGAAACTTCGATTGCGCCGCCGCGCGCAAGTGCGCGTCGAGACCAGCGTGATAGGCTAGCGCCTTGCGCCCTTTCGAGGATAGCCAAGCAGCCGTCTCTTCCACCGATTTGCGCGAGAGGCAGTAGACGATGCCGGCATCTGTCGGATGCTCGCTCTCGATGAACTGCCACAAGCGCTCGCGCGAGCTGACGCTGCCGAGCTCCGCAATGGTATAGCGGATGTTCGGCCGGTCAAAGCTTGCGATAAACGCCGCCGCGTTTTCGAGCGACAACTCCGAGATGATGTCCTGCCGCGTGCGCTCGTCAGCGGTCGCCGTCAGCGCCACGCGCGGCACGTTCGGGAAGCGCTGCGCTAAAATCTTCAGCTGGCGGTACTCAGGCCGGAAGTCGTGGCCCCATTGCGAAACGCAATGCGCTTCGTCGATGGCGAAGATCGCGATGTCGCTGCGCTCCAGCAGATTGAGCGTGCGTTCCTGCACCAGCCGTTCCGGAGCGACGTAGAGCAGGTCAAGCCCACCGGCCGCGAATTGCCGCTCGATCCTATCCTGGGTGGCGCGATCCTGCGTCGAGTTGAGGAACTCAGCCTTCACGCCGAGATCGCGCAGCGCATCGACCTGGTCTTGCATCAAGGCGATGAGGGGCGAAACGACGATGCCGGTGCCGTGCCGGACGAGGGCAGGAATCTGGTAGCACAGCGACTTGCCGCCGCCGGTCGGCATCAGCGCCAGGCAATCGCCGCCGCCCAGCAGCGTCCGGATGATGTCGCTCTGATGAGACCGGAAGCCCTTGTAGCCGAAGACATTTTCAAGGGTTGCGCGGGCGGCCTCCATCTGGCTGTCCGCAGTCGGCGCAAGCGGGAGGGAAAGCGGCGCGGCGCGGGCCGGCATTCGAAGACCTTTGAAACTGAACGATCGAAGCCGGAACGCTAATCTGATTCGACCGCCGGGGTCTCAGCCAATGGCTCGTGCAACTCAAAAAGTCGTTGATTCTATTGACAGCTTCCGTGCGCCGGAAGGTTGCGACTATTTAACCCTGCGTTCAGAATGAGTTCATGTTTTCCCGGCTATGGTGGTTCTCAAGCTGGTGTTGACACCTCCCCCCGTGCGCACCAGATGCTGTTGAGCCCGACCGAGCCCAAAGACATCCCCCCGTCTTCCCCGCTTGGTCGGGCCACAGCCTAATTTTTCCGGACAATCATACCCTTAGATCTGCGCGGTAGCTGGCGTTCCCGCCATTGCGTCCGTCCCGCCGAGGGCTGTGCCGATGACGGCGAGTATTGCCGTCAAGGCGTCGTCCATGGTGATAGCGCCGGCCAACCCGAGGTCCGCCGGGATATGCACGAACCCAACCGCTCCGCAGCCGCGCGCTTCGGCTCTGGCGAGCGATTGATAAAGCACAGCATTGCAAAGGTAGCCTCCGGCATTATCGGAGATCGCGCATTGCGTGCCATGGGCTCGCAACACGTTCGCGATCGCACCAACGTCGATGTTCGCGCGCCGCTTTGGTGGGCCGTCGGCACAAAGAGACGCCGCGACCGGCAGCAACCCAGCCGCATCGAGTGCGTCGCGGCAGACATTCTCTGCGCATGTCTCAAGCCGGATGTTTTGCGCCCCCGTTGCCACGCCGATATGCAGCGCTAGGCGCGGCTGGAAGCGATCCTGTAGCGCCGCGACGAGTTCTGGCGCGCGTCGCCATTCGGTCGGCAGCACGGCAGCAATGAATGGAAATGCCGGAAATACCCGGCGAGCAACCGGAGCGATCACCCGGACAAGTTCTGCGGAAGCGTTGACGGGAATGCCCGGAAACGGGCCGAAACCAGTCAGCAGCACCGTGCGAGACGAGATGATTTTGTCGGAGCCGTACATCAGCCGACTATAGTGGCTGCCGGTGATGCCTGAAACGGACAGCATCGCATGCTTCGCGCCTCCGCCATCTCACGACGACTTCGGAGGCTCCTCGCGGAACACGAGCCGTCCTTCTTCGGCTTTGTTGAAGTATTGGCTGGCAATGAGCCACCCCTTGAGCGGCCGCAGCGGCGGAATACAGGTCAGCAGGATCAACGGCAGGCTCGTCACCAGGTGAACCCAGTACGGAGGGGAATGCGCAACCTCCAGCCAAACCGCAAAAAAAGCACTGGGAATACAGGCAAAGCACATCACGAAAAACGCCGGTCCATCAGCCGGGTCGGCAAACGAGAGGTCCAGACCACACACCGGGCAGCTTTTCTTTAGCGTCAGGAAGCCGCTGAAGATCTTACCCTTGCCGCACCGCGGGCAGAGGCCCCATAGCCCCGTTTTTGTCGGAGGAAATTCCGGCCATTGATGTTCCGCACACATGACGACGACCCTTTTTTAGTCTGCTCCAGACCACGCGTACGCTTAATGTATGGCTTACAAATAGCGCAAATTGGCCATTGTATGTGTTGCGCGTGACGTGAGCTAAAAAGCTCAAAAACGACAGTTTATAGCTACTTTCGACAGTCTCGAAAGTCAATAGAAGCGACATTGTATAATTTGTGTTTTCAGGCTTATGCCATACATGATACGCTAATGTATGGTTTTTGTATTCAAGGATATTTAAAATGTCTTGGAAGCCTTGGCTGGTAGAGGGTAGCCAGCTCAAATACCGCGGGATTGTCGAAGCCATCGAGGCGGACTTGAAGGATGGGCATATTCAGCCCGGCGACAGGCTGCCCCCGCAGAGAACCATCGCCGAGGTGCTGGGCGTCGACCTCACGACCGTTACGCGCGCATTCAACGAGGCGCGGCGGCGCGGACTAGTTGAAGCGAACGCCGGGCGCGGGACCTTTATCCGCCGCCGCATCGACGACGGCCGCATGTTGGGGCTTGGGGCGCCTCCGGCCGTCGACCTCAGCATGAACATTCCCCCGCAGCCCGCGAGCGCGAACCTCAAGCGCTTGATACCGGAGACAATTGCCAATCTCCTCTCGGAAGAACATGGCATGCTCCACCTGCATTATCAGGAGAGCACCGGCAGCGACACCGATCGCGCCGCGGCAGCGACATGGCTTGGGCGGCGGATCGATCAGGTGCGGCCATCGTCGATCGTGCTGGCCAGCGGCGCCCAAAGTGCGCTTTTCGCAATCTGCGAATGCCTGCTCTCTTCAGGCGATAAGATCGCCGCCGGCTACGTCACCTATCCGGGACTGAAGGCCGTCGCACAACAGCGCGGATTCGTCCTGTCTCCGCTGGCTATGGACGACAAAGGCATTGTTCCGAAGTCATTCGAAGCCTGCTGCCTGAAAGGACCGCCGAAGGCGCTCTACGTCATCCCATCCATCGACAATCCGACGACCGCAACGCTTCCCGAGGAACGCCGCCGTGAAATCGTCGCCATTGCACGGCGCTACGGCGTCACGATCATCGAGGATGATCCTTATTCGGTCCTACAGTTCGATCCACTGACACCGCTCGCGGCGTTGGCGCCCGAGTTGACGTGGTACATTGCGACCCTCTCGAAGTGCGCGACGCCGGCTCTGCGCATCGCGTATGTCGTAGCCCCCGGAGCAGCGCAGGCCATGCGGTTGGCAGGCGTCATCCGGGCCGTCAATTTGATGGTGCCCCCGGTAAACGCTGCCGTCGCTTCACGCTGGATTTCGACCGGCATCGTCGACGATCTGACTGTTGCCATTCGCGATGAAAACATCGCCCGCCAGCGGTTGGCTAAAACTGTTCTTGGTAACGCCAACATCGCAGCTGACCGCTGCGGCCATCACATTTGGCTGAAAATGCCTGCACATTGGCGTGCTGCCGATTTCGCCGATCATGCCGGCCGGTCGGGAATTTCCGTCGTGCCGAGTTCAGCCTTTGCGATAGGCGTCGACGAAGCCGAAGCGTTACGGCTCTCGCTCGGAGTTGCGCCGGATCGCGAGACGTTGGCCGAGGCTTTGAAGCAGGTTGCGAGCATTATCTCGCAACCGGCGGTCGCGGTAAAAGCGATCGTGTAGCGGCGGGAGCAGTGGCTATGCCTGAGCTGATTTGAAAGCAAGGTTCGGGGTGTATTGGAATAATTGCTGCGCTACGATGCGCGCGCCATGACACTCCGAACTGCAATGGCCCGCAAAGACAAGGTTTCAGATAAATCGGCTCCGAGCGCCGACGCGGATGCGGCGCGCTGGGCTGCGGTCCTGGGGCGCGATAAATCCGCCGACGGCGCGTTCTTCTTTTCCGTCAAGTCAACCGGTGTCTATTGTCGGCCGTCGTGCCCATCGCGCCGTGCCAATAGAGAGAACGTTGCGTTTCATGCAACTGCGGCGCAAGCCGAAGCCGCAGGCTTTCGCCCGTGCAAGCGTTGCCGTCCCGATGAGATGTCGCTTGCGTCTCGTCGCGCTGAGATCGTCGCCGCTGCGTGTCGGGCACTGGAGGACAATATCGATGTCCCGAACCTCGACGAACTGGCGAAGGCAAGTGGTCTCAGCCGGTTCCACTTCCACCGGATCTTCAAGGAGATCGTTGGTGTGACACCGAAGGATTATGCGCTCGCGCATCGCCGCAAAGCCGTTCGCAGTAAATTGCAAAGGAGCACATCCGTGACGGATGCTATTTACGACGCCGGGTTCAATTCGAGCGCGCGCTTCTATGCGAATGCCGCCGAATCGCTGGGCATGTCGCCGAAAGCATTCCGTGGCGGCGGCAAAAACGAGGTGCTGACGTTTGCCTTCGGACACAGCTCGTTGGGAGACATACTTGTCGCCGCAAGCGCGAAGGGCGTAGCGGCCATTTTGATCGGCGACGACCGCGATAAACTCCAAGCCGACCTGAAGGGGATTTTCCCGCACGCTGAGCTTGTCCCTGCAGATCGTGAATTTGCAGAAACCGTCGCCGACATCGTTGCGCTGGTCGAGCGCCCGGAACAGACGATCGATCTGCCGCTCGATATTCGCGGCACCGCATTTCAACAACGCGTTTGGAGAGCGCTGCGGGCCATCCCGCTCGGTGTGACAGCCACGTACACGGATATCGCGCATCGGATTGGCGATCCCAAAGCCGTCCGTGCCGTAGCAAGAGCGTGCGCAACCAATCCGTTGGCGCTCGTCGTTCCCTGCCATCGCGTCGTGCGCGCCGACGGCTCTCTAGCCGGTTATCGCTGGGGCGTGGAACGCAAGCGCACGTTGATCGAGCGCGAAACACGGAGCGCCAAAAAGCCAAAACCTCGCCGTTAATCGAAAACGGGAAAATGGGATCGGCAATCGGCGGCAATCCCAGGCCGGAGAGCAGCCGGTTCGTCGTTAAAGTGTCAATTCTCGCACTGGGTTTGTGCTTCTAAACGACCTGTTGCAAACGCCCGCGACCCAGATATCCTTGCGACTATATCGAAACCATAATCAAGGTGCTCTGGAATGCTCGCGGCGTCGATCCTGTCACGTCTATCTCTGCGCATGGCTTTAGCCGGCCTCTTGCTCGTCTCGATGCTTTGGGTCGATGCCCAGGCGCAAAAGACCGACACATCAACCATAACGATCTTCGCGGCGGCCAGCCTCAGGAACGCGCTCGACGATGCCGCCAAGGCCTATGAGAAGAGCTCCGGCAACAAGATCGTCATATCTTATGCGGCCTCATCGGCGCTCGCTAAGCAGATCGAACAGGGTGCGCCCGCCGATATCTTCATTTCGGCCGATCTCGATTGGATGGATTACGTCGAGCAAAAATCTCTCGTCAAGAACGACACGCGTTTCAATTTACTCGGCAATCGTCTCGTCCTGATTGCGCCGAAGGACAGTTCGGTGTCGCTGAAAATCGCAAACGATTTCCCGCTGGCAGCCGCTCTCGGCGACAACCACATCGCGATGGCGAACATCAAAGCGGTTCCGGCTGGCAAGTATGGTCATGCCGCGCTTGAAAAGCTCGGGGTTTGGAAAGAGGTCGAACCGAAAGTCGCTCAGGCAGCGAACGTTCGTGCGGCATTGGCGCTCGTTGCGCAGGGCGAGGCGCCGCTGGGTATCGTCTACGAAACGGATGCCGCCGCCGAGCCCAAGGTCAAGATCGTCGATGCCTTCCCCGAGGACACACATCCGCCGATCATTTACCCAATCGCCATTTTGGCAGCGACGAAAAACGCCGATGCAGACAAGGCTTTCATCGACTACCTGAAGACGCCCGAAGCGCAGGCATTCTTTACGAAGCAGGGCTTCACCGTTCTCAAATAGCGAAGGTGGCGAGCAGCCTCCACAACCTGAAAGGCAAGTACGGTGTTTGGTTTTTCTCCCGACGAGTGGACAGCCATTCTGCTGAGCCTTCGCGTGGCGACGGTCGGCACGCTTGTCGGACTACCGATCGCGCTTTTCCTCGCCTACGTGCTGGCGAGGTGGCGGTTTCCAGGCAAGGTCATTCTTGACGGAATTCTGCACCTGCCACTCGTCCTGCCGCCCGTCGTCACAGGCTATTTCCTGCTGCTGACGTTCGGTCGTCAGGGACCGATCGGCAAAGAAATCTACGATCTTTTCGGCATCACGTTTTCATTCCGGTGGACGGGCGCGGCGCTCGCTTGTGGCGTCATGGGCTTTCCGTTGATGCTGCGTGCGATAAGGCTGTCTTTTGAAACGATCGACCGCCGACTCGAAACGGCGGCGTCTACGCTTGGCGCCAACGCCTGGTGGACGTTTACGCTCGTGACGCTGCCATTGGCGCTGCCAGGAATACTCGTCGGCGCAATCCTCTGCTTTGCGAAGGCGCTCGGAGAATTCGGCGCAACGATCACTTTCGTTTCCAACATTCCAGGCGAGACGCAAACGATACCCTCGGCGATTTACACCTATACCCAGGTGCCCGGCGGCGACTATCAGGCTCTCCGGTTGGCAGGGGTCTCGATTTTTATCGCGATGGTCGCGTTGATCGTGTCCGAGGTGCTCAACCGCCGCATCCAGCAGCGGATCGCCATATTCGAATGACGAGCATGGTGCCGGCAGTCAGCGTCTCGGCGTTTCAAAAACGAAACGGCTTTACCCTCGATATCATCTTCGAGAGCGATTGTCCGCTGACGGCGCTCTTCGGGCCGTCCGGATCAGGCAAGACATCGACGCTGAACATGATCGCTGGCGTTCATCGCCCTGACAAGGGCCGCGTCGTGATTGCCGGCCACGTTCTGACAGATACGCAAGCGGGCATCTTTGTGCCGCGCCATCGCCGCCGCGTCGGGCTGGTTTTTCAGGACGCCCAGCTTTTTCCGCACTTCACAGTTGGACAAAACATCAAGTTCGGTCAGTGGTTCCGACGCGGAGAAGGCAGCACTTTGCCCGAGGACGCGATCATCGCCGTGCTTGGTATCGGCCACCTCTTGAAACGCAGACCCGCAACGCTTTCCGGCGGCGAGAAACATCGTGTAGCGATAGCACGGGCGCTTTTGTCCTCGCCACGCATTCTGCTGATGGACGAGCCCTTGACGGGTCTCGACGACGCGCGGCGCATGGAAATCATGACCCTGATAGAGCGCGTACGCGATGAGTTCAAGGTTCCGATCGTTTTCGTGACGCACAACACTGACGAGGTGCGCCGGTTGGCATCGCGCGTTATTAAGATCGCAGATGGTCGGGTCGTCGCCGCCGGCACGCCCGCGGAAGTGCTGAGCCCTTAGCGCGCTGTCACGACCGCGCGGGCGTCGATCCTTTTTTAGCGGGCTTCGCTGCCGACTTTTCGGCCTCTGCCAGATGTTTCTCGATCGCCGAGAGCGGCTTCGCAAATACCGTGAGCGCTCTGGCTTCCATTTCCCGGTATTGACGGACAAGCTCAGCGCCGAACGGGGTGAGCTTCGCTGCGCCGCCGCCCTTGCCGCCGTGCTGGCGCTCGATCAGCGGGTCGGCGAACATCGAATTGAACGCATCCATCAAATACCAGGCGCGCTTGTATGACATGTCCATGGCCTTCGCCGCCTTGGCAATGGAGCCGTGTTGGCCGATGAGCTCCAAAAGTTGAATCCGCCCATGGCCGATGTAACGGTCGCCGTCAAAGTCGATCCGGATTTTAATGACTGTCATTTCGCACCGTATCGCATTTCCAAATCCGTCTCAGCCTCGCTAAGCATTCACTATGCGTCTGCTCCGGCAGGAACGATGTTCGCAAGGCAAATTCTACGCGACAACCAATTGCAACCACAAAACATTTTCGCGACTGCTCAGCACACGACTCGCTTCAAGCGTCTCTGGCGCGTCGGAAAATCCTGAACTAACATCCCCGCGGTATAACCCGGCGAAGTTCGGGCGGCGTTGGCGGTCGCCGCTTCGTCGCGGCGCGCAATCGGAGGAGTAAGCACACATGACGCCCACCCGGAAGACACTAGTAGCATCGACAGCGATTCTTTTGCTGGGCAGCTTCTCCGCTTGGGGCGAGCCGCTACAGTCGGTTGGCAAAGGGGAAGGCGAAGTCGACATCGTCGCATGGCCCGGCTACATTGAACGCGGCGAGTCCGACAAGAACTACGACTGGGTCACAGGCTTCGAAAAAGAGACGGGCTGCAAGGTCAATGTGAAGACCGCTGCCACGTCCGACGAAATGGTCACCCTGATGAACCAGGGCGGCTTCGATCTCGTCACGGCATCGGGCGATGCGTCGCTGCGCCTCGTCGCCGGTAAGAAGGTCCAGCCGATCAACGTCGATCTGATCCCGAGCTGGAAGACGATCGACCCGCGCCTTCAAAACGCGCCGTGGCACACGGTCGACGGCGTCCATTATGGCGTTCCCTACCAGTGGGGCCCGAACGTTCTCGCCTACAATACGACAGTCTTCAAAGACCCGCCGAAGAGCTGGTCGGTGGTGTTCGAAGAGCAGACGCTTCCTGACGGCAAGAGCAACAAGGGACGCGTTCAGGCCTACGACGGCCCTATCTACATCGCCGATGCCGCACTCTTCCTCAGCAAAAAGAACCCCGAGCTTGGCATCAAAAACCCCTACGAGTTGAACAAGGAGCAGTACGCCGCCGTCATCGCGCTGCTGCAGAAGCAGCGCGCCTTGATCGGCCGCTATTGGCACGATGCCACCGTCCAGGTCGATGACTTCAAGAATGAAGGCGTCGTCGCTTCATCCTCGTGGCCGTATCAGGTCAACCTCCTCCAGGCTGACAAGAAACCCATCGCCTCGACCATCCCGGAAGAGGGTGCAACGGGATGGGCCGACACCACGATGATGCACGTGAACGCGGCTCATCCGAACTGCGCGTACAAGTGGATGGAGCACTCGCTGAATCCGAAGCTGCAGGGCGATCTCGCATCTTGGTTCGGTTCGGTCCCAACGGTTCCTGCTGCCTGTAAGGGCAATGCACTTTTGGGAGACAAGGGTTGCGAAACGAACGGGTCTGAGAACTTTGATAAAATCTGGTTCTGGCGTACTCCGACTGCGAAGTGCGAGAAGGAAAGCTCTTGCGTCCCCTATTCTCAGTGGGCGAAAGATTTCATCGCGATCCTCGGCAAGTAAAGGTTACATGTCCTGCGGTCGGCCGGCTGTCCGGCCGGCCGCAAGGCCAAAAAGAGTTTCATGTCTCGAGCAGTTCGCTTCCAGAACGTATCGCGTCGCTTTGGCTCCGTGCGCGCCGTTGACGGCGTTTCGCTCGATATCGAGCCCGGCGAATTCTTCGCGCTCCTCGGCCCATCGGGCTCCGGAAAAACGACGTGTCTCCGGCTGATCGCCGGATTTGAGCAGCCCGACGAAGGCCACATCGAAATTTTCGGCGAAACCGCAGAGGGCGTCCCGCCCTATCGCCGTAACGTCAACACCGTCTTCCAAGACTACGCACTTTTTCCGCACTTGACTGTCGGCGAGAACGTCGCCTACGGCCTGATGATCAAAGGCGTTGCGAAAGCCGAGCGCGAGGCGAAAGCCAAGGATGCGCTCGCGCTCGTCAAGCTCGCTGGCTACGAGACCCGCCGCACAGCGCAGCTGTCCGGCGGGCAGCGTCAGCGCGTCGCTTTGGCTCGCGCCCTCGTGAACGGTCCAAAAGTCCTGCTGCTCGACGAGCCGCTTGGCGCTCTCGATCTGAAGCTGCGCGAGCAGATGCAGGAAGAACTCAAATCCCTGCAGACGAGCCTCGGCATCACATTTGTATTTGTGACGCACGACCAGGGCGAAGCGCTTTCGATGGCGAACCGCGTCGCGATTTTTAACGACGGCAAGATCGTTCAGGTCGGCACGCCGTCCGACGTCTACGAGCGTCCGACAACGCGCTTCGTCGCTGATTTCGTCGGTTCTTCGAATGTGCTATCCCCTGAATTCGCCGCTGCTCATGGTGGCACGTCCTCTTGGACGAGCCTTAGACCTGAACGGATCGACGTCGTACCGGAAGGCGCCACCGTCGCTGCCGACTGTGCCTCTGCTAAGGGAACTGTCAGTGTCGTCAGCTATCAAGGCGCCGTGACGCGGGTAACGGTCGTCACCGACAAACTACCGCTGATCGCCACGATCCCCGCCGGTGCATCGCTTCACAGAGGCGAACGGGTCACGCTCGTTTGGCCGAAATCAGCAATGGTCGCGATGGGAGGCGGCGCGTGACGGTTGCCGCAGAAAAGCCGCGCGGGATGGCAGGAGCCATATCGGACGTCTTTTTCGCCCGCCCGCAACTGCTGACGCTTCTGCTGCTGGCGCCGCCGTTACTCTGGATCGGTATTGTCTACGTTGGCTCGCTGTTTGCGCTGCTGTTGCAGAGCTTCTATTCGCTCGACGATTTCTCCGGCCTCGTTGTCCACGAATTCACCCTCTCGACCTACGAGCAGCTTTTCGACGGCTCGAACGTTCAGATCATCATACGCACCGTGACGATGGCGGCGCTGGTGACGATCGCGAGCGCGTTCATCGCGTTTCCGATTGCCTATTACGCGGCCCGCTATGCGCGAGGCTGGATGAAGGCGCTCTTCTATCTCGCGGTTATGATGCCGCTGTGGTCGAGCTACCTCGTCAAGGTCTACGCCTGGAAGCTCATTCTGGCCAAGGAAGGTGTCATCACTTGGTTCGCGCAGATTTTGCATCTCAATTGGCTGCTCGACGGCATTTTGGCGTTGCCTGTCATTGGCGGCCCGTCCCTGTCGTTTAGTTATGTCGGCACGTTTCTGGTATTCGTCTACATCTGGCTGCCGTACATGATCCTGCCGACCCAAGCCGCGCTTGAACGCGTTCCGGCGAATTTTATCGAAGCCTCGGCAGATCTCGGCGCCGAACCCGGACAGACATTTCGCACAGTGATCTTTCCGCTGGCGCTGCCGGGCATCGTCGCTGGCTCGATCTTCACGTTTTCGCTGACGCTTGGCGACTACATCATCCCGCAGATCGTCGGCAATTCGCGCCTTATGATTGGTCAAGCGGTGTACACGCTTCAAGGCACAGCCGGAAACATCCCGTTGGCGGCGGCCTTCACCGTCGTGCCGATGGTGATCATGGCGTTCTATCTCTGGATGGCAAAGCGCATGGGGGCCTTCGATGTCCTCTGACGGCAAGACGAAATCACCGGTCGGCTTGCGCATATCCGCGACAGCCGGATTGCTGTTCCTGCACCTGCCGCTGTTTTTCATTTTTCTCTACGCCTTCACGACCGAGGAAAAGAGCTTCGCGTTTCCTCCGCCGGGGCTGACGACGAAATGGTTTGGCGTTGCCTGGAATTCGCGGCCCGATATTTGGCCGCCGCTATATCTGTCTCTGCAAGTCGCTGCGATCGCGACCATTCTTGCGCTGATCTTCGGCACGCTCGCTGCTGCGGCACTCTCCCGCTCGAAATTTTTTGGTCGCGAAACGATCTCGCTGCTTTTCGTGCTCCCGATCGCGCTGCCCGGCATCATCACGGGCATCGCGTTGCGCTCCGCCTTCGACATCATGAGCATACCGTTCTCGGTCTGGACGATCATGCTCGGCCACGCCACGTTCTGCATCGTTGTTGTTTACAATAACGCGGTTGCGCGCTTTCGGCGTCTGTCCGGCAATCTCGTCGAGGCGTCGATGGATCTGGGCGCCGACGGCTTCCAGACGTTCCGCTATGTCATCCTTCCGCAAATCGGCACCGCGCTGCTCGCGGGCGGTATGCTCGCATTCGCGCTGTCGTTCGATGAGGTCATAGTCACCACGTTCACAGCCGGGCAGCAGACGACGTTGCCGATCTGGATGCTGTCGGAATTGATCCGCCCGCGGCAGCGGCCGGTGACGAACGTCGTCGCCGTCTTCGTCTTTCTCGTAACGCTATTGCCCATTCTCGCGGCCTACTACCTGACGCGGGAAGGCGAACACACTGGCGGCTCCTCGAAGTAACGAGGCGCCCGAGCGACCATTGGAGGAAAACCATGCTCGAGACGAATATGCTGATCGGTTCCGACTTCGTTGCCGGCGCCGACGCACCCGAACCGATCGTCAACCCGAAGACGGAAGAGGTCATCACCAATCTTCCCGACGCGTCCGTCGCGCAGGTTGATGCGGCCGTCAACGCTGCCGAAAAAGCCTTCAAGACCTGGTCGCAGACGACGCCTGCCGAACGCTCGACGCTGCTGCTGAAGCTCGCCGACGCCGTTGAAAAAGAGTCGGAAGCGTTCGCGGCCCTCGAAGCGCTGAATACCGGCAAGCCGCGCATCCGCGTCCTGCAGGACGAAATGCCCGCTATTGTCGACTGCTTCCGGTTCTTCGCCGCCGCCGTCCGCACCATGCACGGCCCCGTCGCAGGCGAATACCTCGCCGGTCACACCTCGATGATCCGCCGCGATCCGGTCGGCGTCGTCGGTTCGATCGCACCGTGGAACTACCCGCTGATGATGGCGGCCTGGAAGCTCGGCCCGGCGCTCGCAGGCGGCAACACCATCGTGTTGAAGCCGTCCGAACAGACCCCGCTGACGCTGCTGAAACTCGGCAAGCTCATCGCCGACATCTTCCCCGAAGGCGTCGTCAACATTGTTGTCGGTAAGGGGGCGACCACGGGCTCGGCGCTGATCAACCATCCGAAGGTCGCGATGGTTTCGCTGACAGGCAGCATCGGCACTGGCCAGAAAGTGCTTCAGGCCGCCGTCTCGAACATCAAGCGCACGCATCTTGAGCTTGGCGGCAAGGCGCCGGTCATCGTGTTCGACGATGCCGACATTGCTTCCGTGGTCGAAGGTGTGAAGATCTTCGGCTATTACAACGCAGGTCAGGATTGCACCGCCGCTTGCCGCATCTACGCCGGCAAGAAAGTCTACGACAATCTCGTTGCCGATCTCGCCAGTGCCGTCAGCAGCCTGAAGTACAACCAGCCGAACGACGACGACAACGATCTCGGTCCGCTGATCTCGTCGGCGCAGAAGGGACGCGTGCAGGGCTTCGTCGAGCGTGCCTCGCAGTTGAATCATGTCAGTGTTGCCGCCGGCGGCAAGGCTCCTGCGGGTAAAGGATTCTTCTTCGAGCCGACGCTCATCGCAGGTGCGCAGCAGGAAGATGAAATCGTGCGCAAGGAGGTCTTTGGCCCGGTCGTCTCGGTCACGCCGTTCGACGATGCCGACGAAGCCATTGCCTGGGCAAACGATAGCGACTACGGCCTCGCGTCATCGGTCTGGACGTCGGACATCGCCAAAGGCATGAAGGTCGCTTCCCGCCTGCAGTACGGTTGCACTTGGGTCAACACCCACTTCATGCTTTGCAGTGAGATGCCCCACGGCGGCCTGAAGATGTCGGGCTACGGCAAGGACCTCTCGATGTATGCACTTGAGGATTACACCGTGCCGCGCCACGTGATGGTGAAGCTGTAATCTCATGAATATTGCGCGGCAGCACGATGCGCTGCGCTGTCAACTGCGGCGGCGAAGAGGTCAAGTCCTCTTTGCCGCCGCTTCGTAGTGTGCTCTCAATTGGAATTGGTGTGGCCGAGCAGTCGGATCGCACGGGAACACACGGGATTTCGAACGACAATGACGGGTTCCGACGAACTAACCCACGAAGAGCTGCTGCAACGCCTCCAACACGTGGCAGAACGTTCGGTAAAGCGGTTTGGCATGCCCGCCGGCGTCCCCATCAAGCTCATCAACGTATCCGAAAACGCGACCTATAAAGTCGAAGACGACACGGGCCGAAAATGGGCGCTCCGCGTTCATCGCGAAGGCTATCATTCGCGCACGGCGATCGCGTCAGAATTGGCGTGGCTTGCGTCGCTGCGCGAATCCGGCGGCGTTGCCACGCCCGTGCCTGTCCGCGGCCTCGATGGCGAATACATTCAGACCATGGCAGGCGACGGACTGCCGAATCCGCGCAATGTCGTGCTCTTCAACTGGGAAAATGGCGCCGAGCCCGAGCGCTCGGATGTCGCCGGTTTTGAGCTTCTCGGCGAGACGGCTGCGCGGATGCATGCCCATGTTCGCAAATGGCGCCGTCCGGTCTGGTTCGAACGTCATTCCTGGGATTTCGATACCAGTCTCGGGAGCCGCCCGCATTGGGGCTATTGGAAGAACGGCATGGGCATGACGTCGGAGGCGATGGAAGCCTTCACAGAAACCGTCGGCCTTATCAAACAGCGCTTGGAAGCCTTCGGCAAATCACCGGATCGCTTTAACCTCGTCCACGGCGACATGCGCCTCGCGAATCTCCTGATGGACGGCAGCACGGTGAAGGTGATCGACTTCGACGATTGCGGCTTCTCATGGCTGCTTTACGATTGCGCCACCACCGTCTCGTTCTTCGAACACACGCCCGAGGTGCCCGAGCTTTTGCAGGCCTGGGTGCGCGGATATCGCCGCATAGGCACTCTGAGCGCCGAAGAGGAGAACGAAATAGCGACCTTCGTGATGTTGCGCCGCTTGCTCCTCGTCGCCTGGATCGGATCTCATTCGGAAACCGAGCTGGCGCAGTCGATGGGCGTCGACTACACGCGCGAGTCGATACCCCTGTGCGAAAAATATCTCTCGGATTATGGCAGGCCCCTCGAAGCCAAGGTCGTTGTTCCGACCGATAAAAAAGGCGTTCTCGGCCGGCTGTTCGGTTGAATGCTGCAGCGCAATTGTGCATTTGCAATTAATGAATGCCGAATAATTCAGCGTGCACGCCGGTTGACCCAGCGGTGACATCTGATAGCCTTTTTCTGACAGAGATAGGCATTTTCTCATCAGGAACCGATGGGAACCGGCATCATAGACACAATGGCGATGGACGCCGGCAGCGCGATTGGCAGAGGGGCCGATCCCTCCGTTCTTGCGTCGGCGGCAACCGGCATCGTTAAGTTTATCGAGCGCCAGCGGGGGGACGTCGATCGTATTTTCGGCAATGCCGGTATCTCGCCCGAAATGGCAGGCTCGCCGACGCTCCAGTTCAGCCTCAGTTCCTATTGCCGCCTGTTCGAAGAAAGCGCGCGGATTACGCGCAACGACAACTTCGGATTATGGTTCGGCCACGCTTTCGATCCGCGCGATCTCGGGCTCTGGGGCTACGCTTCGCTCTCGGCGCCGACATTGGGCGCCGCCCTTGAAACCCTCGTCGGTCTCTTTCCGCTGCACCAGCAGTCGTCTTCGATGGCACTCAAGATGTCACCCGAAGGCCTTATGCGGCTGGAATACCGGGTCGATGCTCCGCAAATCGTTGAGCGCCGCCAGGACGCCGAACTGTCGCTCGGTATGTTCCTGAATTTCATTCGCGAGGCTATGGGTCATAGCTGGGCGCCGGAAGAAGTTCATTTCGAGCATCCCAAGCCCGAGCAATGGCGCGAGCACGAACGTGCCTTCGCGGCGCCGGCTTTCTTCGCGCAGCCGACAAACGCCATCGTCTTCCGCCCGCAGATCCTGAGGCACATCATGCCGAGTGCCGATCCGCGGCTGATGTCGGCGATGAAGCTTTGCCTTGAACGGCTTTCAGAACGCCAAGACGTCCGGTTCAGTGTGACCGATCGTGTTCGCAGCGCCGTCCGCGCCAAGCTGCCTGAAGGCTTTCCGCCGATCGAAGGCGTCGCCGCCGAGCTGCGGCTGCCCCTCTCGACCATCCAACGCGAACTTCACTATGATGGTTTGAGCTACAGCACGCTGGTCGAGAACACGCGCCGCGACCTGGCGCTGTCCTATGTGCGCCAGCGCCAATTGTCGTTTTCAGAAATCGCTTTCTTGGTGGGATATTCGGAGCTTTCCGCTTTCAGTCGTGCGGTCCGCCGCTGGACGGGGCTGTCGCCGCGAGCGCTACGTGCCGAAGTTCTCCGTAACCACGGTTGATCTTCGGTCCCGGCGCGCTCGCGGCGCATAATCTAAATCTGCACCCTCTTAAGCTTGTGCGAGTGCGTCCATGCTCTCAGGTAGGATTTGACCGCCATCGACGATGATCGTCTGTCCAGTGATGTAAGCGGCCTCCTTCGAGGCCAGGAACAACGCCGCATAGCCGATGTCTTCCACTGTGCCCAGCTTGTTGAGCGGGATCGATGCCGCCATCGACTTCTCATAATCGGGTCCGAGTGCAGCCAGGCCTTCCGTCTTGATGTTGCCCGGCAGAACCGCATTGACGGTAATGCCGTATTTCGCGAACTCGATGCAGGCCGTGCGCATGAAGCCGAGCTGACCGGCTTTCGTCGCGCCATAGTGCGCCCAGCCCGGAAAGCCGGTGACCGGGCCCGTGATCGACGACGTGATCACAATCCGCCCCTGGTCCGATTTCTTCAGGTACGGCAGGCACGCCTTGATGGGCAGGAATGTGCCCTTGAGATTGGTCGACGAAACGAAATCCCAGTCTTCAGGTGACAGGTCTTCGATCTTGGTCTGCGGGAAGATGCCGGCGTTCGCGCAAAGAATGTCGATGCCGCCGTGAGCACTCGCAGCCGCTTCAGCGAGCATCTGCATGTCGCCCATGCTGGTAATGTCGGCTGCGAAGCCTTTTGCCGTCCCGCCGGCTTTGCGGAATTCTTCCGCCGTCGCCTCCGCCTCGTCGAGATGGCGGGACACGACCAAGACTTTGCCGCCGTTCTTCGCAAACACGCTGGCTATGCCTTTGCCGATTCCTTTGCTGGCACCGGTCACGATGACGGATTTGCCTGCGATAGATGTGAGCATTGGGCTTGCTCCCCTTTTTCGTGCGGTTACTTGATGAAAAGGCGGGCGCCGGTTTCAGCGTCCGCCTTTTTTGGGTTTCGTTTTATATGAACGTATCGACTAATCGTTGAGGACCATACGGCCGATGCGGGCGTGAGCGGCAGGCGAGATCACCCGGAGCGCCAGACCCCAGACCAGACCCACGCCGAGAATGATGAAGGCGATCAGCGGAATGCGGCTGCCGAAGCCACCGGTGCCGCCGAAAGTCTCAAGGTTCA
The DNA here is from genome assembly GCA_018242255.1 of Pseudomonadota bacterium. Lineage (GTDB taxonomy): Bacteria > Pseudomonadota > Alphaproteobacteria > Rhizobiales > Hyphomicrobiaceae > Hyphomicrobium_B. The sequence continues at coordinate 26,368 of JAFECH010000351.1, forward strand.
CGACCAGAAGGTACACAAGGTAGACCTGCGAAAGGAACGCGATCGCGGGTGCAATCAGGCCGGCGAAGATGTTCACTTCACCAGGATGGTTGGCCCGGAAATACACGATAATCGCAATCGAGACGACAGCCTGCAGGATGAGCAGGAGCATCGTGCCGAGAACGGCGAGCATCGTGTAGACGCCGAGATAGGCCTGGGCGTTCGGATCGTTCGTTCCGGTGAAGTAAGCGAACAAGATGATCCATAGCGCGGCAAGCATCGTCTGGACCACGGATGCCACGTGGGGGCTCTTGTGCGTCGGATGCGTCTTGCCAAGAACGCCCGGCAGCACGCCCTCACGGCCGAGTGAGTACATGTAGCGCGCGGCCGTATTGTGGAACGCCATGCTGCAAGCGAACGAGCTGGTCAGGATCAGAAGAGCCATCGCTTCGTTGGCCCACTGTCCGACAAACTCAGTCAGCGGCGACAGGAAGAAGTTGCCCGAGTCACCTACCGCTTTCGCCAGCATCTCGCCCTCAGTCGGATAGGCCGCGATCGCGCACCAGCTTGTGATGATGTAGAAAATGCCGAGGCCGATAACGGAATAGTACAGTGACCGCGGGATAATGTGCTTCGGGTTGACCGATTCTTCCGCATAGTTCGGCGCCATCTCGAAGCCGACCCATGACCAGAACGCCATGAACACGCCGACCGCCGCCGCGCCGGCCGCGATATCGACCGTGCCGACTTTCTGGGCTGCCACCGGGGTCATGACGTGCAAAACATTGAGTGATTCAAGGTTAAACGCGCCCGGACCTTTTGCGACCAACACGCCGACGTCGAAGATCGTCAGCATGATGACTTCAAAAACCAGTGCCGCTCCCAAGACTTTCACCGACAGCTGCACGTCCTGATAGGAGAGGATCGAAGTCAGCACGACGACAAAGAGAGCGAGATAGATCCAAGGTACATTGATGCCGAAATGCGTTTGGAGCCACGAGTTGCCGAAGAAGGCGAACAAGCCGGTAAGGGAGGCTTCGAACACGCTGTAGGACGCCAAAGAGGCAATACCAGCCGCCATGCCGACGTCGCGCCCCAAGCCCATGCTGATGAACGAATAAAAGCCGCCAACGGACGATACCTTGCTGGCCATCGCCGCGTATCCGACGGAGAAGATGGTAAGCACGATCGTGGCGAGCAGGAACGCTGCCGGAACGTAGATGCCGTTGCCGAAGCCCGCTGCGAACGGCACGTTGCCGAGCATGGCGGATTCGGGTGCCGCGCCGGTCACCGTCAAAAACAACACGCCAATTAAGCCGATGGCCTTGGCGTGCAACTTGTCTACTGACCCATCCTTACTTACATCGAAGCTCTCTTGGGCTTCGAGAGCACTAGTATTTGGTGATGTCACGTTGGCTACTCCCCCTGGGTTGCAGTCAGCCGAACATCCAGGATCTGTTCGGCGCGATCTTAAGTCGTACACGTACTATCTGCCGCCGATCCACAGCTGATTGCCGCGGACCTGCATTGGTCATCCGGTCGTACATGGTCGAAGAGCGTATATGTGCGGCGCAGTGCAAGGTTTGACATTGTGGTGTCAAAACTTGACCTACCTCAGCTCAGCTCCATGATCTCCTTCAGTTCTTTGCTCGACATGACGTGGCAGTAGATCATGTTCATGATCTCGAGCTCCTTGTGGTGAAGCTCGTCCGAGCCAGCCGCGCAACAGTCCTCGACCACGACGACAGCGAAACTTTCGTCCGCCAAGCTCCTCACCGTCGATGAGACACATTGGTCGGTGAAAATCCCGCAGCAGACGACGGTCTTGATCCCCAGGTTCGTAAGGATAAGGCGCAGGTTCGTTCCCGTCAGTGCACTGTCCGTTGTCTTGGTGACTACAATTTCATCGCCGACCGGCGCGAGATCGGGCACGATCTGCGATGGCGGCTCGTCCTTCGGCAGCAGCAGGTTGTTCCAGCCCGGCATCTTCTGCGACAGCGACCTGTCCCGCCCGTCCTTGGTGTGGCAGGCGATGCGGGCGAACAGGCATTCGATGCCGTTTTTGCGAAAGGTCGCGAGCAAATCCTTGGTCCGCGGTAGCACGGTCTGGTGCATGCGGTCGTGGAAGGGCGTCCAGGCATCATACCGCCGCTGGTCCTCGCCCGTAAGCAACGCCCGGTCGGGCCGTTCGAGGTAGGTATTCTGGACGTCGATGATGAGAAGGGCGGTGTGGGCTTTGGAAAGGTCGGGGTCGGCTGGCTCCGGCGCGCCGTCATAGTAAATGGATCGGTAGGCTGTCTTCCAGCTCATGCGTGACCTTTCAATATCGCTTCTTGTAGAGGGATCGGCGCTCGTAGACGTCGGCGGCTTCCTCGATGAAGGCGGCGACGCCGGTCGCACCATAGACGTCCCTGAGTTCCTTGGCCGCCGCCAGCAGCTCGTCTTTCGAACCCGCGCGGCCGGGTCGCAAAAGCTCGTAGGTTCGCATGATCACGTCCTGCGGTACGTCGACAAGCTCAGCCCCCCGCTCGAAGTTCGCCGCAAGCGTCGGCCGCCCGGCGGCTTTCGCGATGTCCGCCTGCTGTCGCAGCGCACGGCTCGTGATCCGCAGATCTTCCAGGCCCACCTTATCTGTCAGAACCGCGTCGAGGCTGATGTCGTCAAGCGTCTTGCCGGTTTTCGTTTCGACGATGTCCGGGCGGCGCTCGGCCAGTGGATAATCGGCAACGGAAAGTGGTTTGTCGCTCATGCGGCCGCTCCGAGGAACTTGATGTCGATCTCTTCGGGCTCGGCGCCTTCGGAGGTCATCTCGGTTTCGATGGCGTAAATCATTGAGACGCGGGCGTGGTAGCGCGAGCCCATGGCTTCTCCGCGTGTCGGCACAATCACGGGCTCCGGCATCTCTCCGCGCGCATAGGCCGCCGCGTTGAGGCCCATGCGCTTGTAATGGTCGAGCTTCGTAATCGGCGAGTTCGAGAACAATTCGAGGTTGTTATGCGGCAGCCGGTCCTTCTGGTGGATCACGGCTGTGCCTTTCGCCTGGATGCCGATCCCGACCCCGGAACCCGCCAGCCGAGCCGCGCTGAGGCCGAGGAACGACGTGTCGGCGGTATGCAGCATCCGCACGACGCGAGCCGTGCAGCCGCCTTCTGTGATCCCCTCGATCAGCACGCGAAGAATGGCCGACAGCGGATGCCCCGCGAGCGTCTGGAAGAGCTTCACTCCGAATGCCGGGCTGATGCCGATGACGACCTCGCGCGGATTGCCCGTCGCCGCCGCCGGGCCGACCGGTCGATAAGCGATGCGCGTAACCTCGGCCGGGCGGAATTGCGCTTCACCGCGCAACACCTCCTGGCGGGTCAGCACATCGCGGATGGCGACCAGTTCCTCACGTCGCGCCTCGCTTACCCTGTAGCCTGTGCCAGGGCCGCGATAATCGTTCGGATCGTTGACGGCGCTGACGATCTTACCGTCGCGAACGACGGCCGAGGTCTGCAGGTAATCGCCGGATACACGTAGCCGGACCAGCTTCAAAAGGTTTTCGGCTTCTTCCCGGAAACCGCGCGCCGCCAGCGCCTTGATGACGTCGATGACCGTAATTGACCGGGCAAAAATGGTTTCGCTGATCCGTCCGACCTCGCGGCCCGAAAATGTCCGCGTCTCGTCGGAACCCGATGCCGCAATGACGCTCTGCTTCATGTCGGCCGTCGGCTTGGCGAGGCCCAGCTCTTCCAGCACGGCGCTGATCGCGTCCACAGCCCGGGCGCGAAGATCCATGATCTGCGCTTCGCCAACGGGCGTCAGGCCGCCGTCGGCCTCGAAGTCACGCTGCAGGACAAGATAATCCTCCAGCTCTTCGCCGTTGAGCAGCGATGGATTGAACGAGTTGTCGTACTTCAGGATCGAGCCGAAGCCCGAGCAGATGAGATCCGATCCGGCGATCAGGTACGGCAGGATCTTCGCCCCGACGCGAATTTCGGACTCGGTCGCCCGCGCATCGTTGCCCGATGCGCATTCGAGGTCGAGCCAGACCGCGATCAGGTTCTCCGCCATCAGTTCGCGCATGCCGCCCGGCACTGTGCAGGTGACCGGTGCGCCGTCGACGCCGCCGTTTTGTGTGCCTTGTACGCCCATGGCGCGCTGCAAGCAGAGACACCGGGCTTCAAGATAGAGCAGCGACTTGCGCTCGTGAAATCCCATCAGCAACTCGGACCCGGCACCGGACGTGCAGCGCATTTTGATCCCGCGCGAGGCGTAAGCTGCGGCCAGGAATGCCTTCGACCAAGGAGTATCGTCGCCGTCGATGAAGCTTTTCTCAGTGCCGTAGACCGATAGCGTTTCCGCATACGAGGTGAAGCCCGCCATGCCGATCTTCAGCTCTTCGGCTTCCTCGCTCGAACATTGAAACAGCGTGCCCCAACGCCCGACCGACGCCCCCACCGCACAGGCGACAGCGTTGGACCACGAGTTCCGCGCCACCCGCATCGTCGTTTCGATCTCGTCGAAACCGAAGGCGACGGCCGTCGCCGCATCGGCGGCCATCTGTAGCGGATCGTCCTTGGCGTTGGTGACGTGCCCCTGGTTCCCCGGCGTCTGCCGCGCCCGCATCTTGCCGTAGGCGAACGCGATCTCAAGCGATGACAGATGCGCGACGACTTCCGCCAGTTTTGCCGGCGTCATGCCATGCGCCAGCCTGACGAGCGTGCTGCGCGGCACATTCATATCGACGAGCATGCGCGCCACTTCCATTGACGGCATGGCCATCGCTTCCGGCGCGATCTCGGGATCCAGATGGTACTTCGATATGAAGATATCGATCATATCGAAATCGCGGACGGCGACGCCGTCCATCGACTCCACGACGCCCTTTCCCATCGCGAAGCCAGGCTTGGGATCGTCGGGGCTGTTGAATGCTGCGAAGCCGCTTGAAGCATCCTCGACGGCAAACTTGTCGAGCCTCAACGGACGTTCGTCCCAGTCGGAAAACCGCTTCCAGCGATTGGCGCGAACGTGCGACTCTTCGGTCATGGGATCTGTTCTCGGTGGTGGCGGCATCGAATTGAATCGCAGTCACGATACCCCGGTATCCGCGCCGGGATTTGACCTCAGCCGCCCTGAAGTTGACGTAACACGCTCATGGCTCGTGGCGACCAAGGCAGCGAACTGAACAGACAATGCAATGGGCGGTCAAGCTGCAAGGCCACCGGCCGCTTATATAGTCCTTGGGAATGTGCCCAACGGCACCGAAGTACGAAGGAGCCTCTCCGAGGTCCGCATGGAAGTCACAAAGAAGATCCTTGAACTCAACGCTTTCGACATGAATGCGGCCGCAGGGCTGTCGCCGGAGGTAAAAGCGCTGATCGGCCGACGGCGGGCGACCTTCGGACCGACCTCCATGCTGTTCTACGAAAAGCCGCTTAACCTTGTGCGCGGCGAGGGCGTGTGGCTTCACGACGCTGACGGCACCCGTTATCTCGATGCTTATAACAATGTGCCGTCCGTGGGCCATTGCCATCCGCGCGTCGTTGAAGCCGTCGCCCGCCAGATGGGCACGCTCAACACCCACACGCGCTATCTCTATTCCAACGTCTACACATATGCGGAACGGCTGCTCGGCACCATGCCCGGCGACGTCTCGAATATCGTCTTCACCTGTACCGGCAGCGAAAGCGCCGACTTTGCGCTTCGTGTCGCCCGCGCAATAACGGGCGGTAGCGGCTTCATCGTGACCGACAACGCCTATCACGGCAACACCTCGGCAGTGACCGAGATCTCTCCATCCTCTGCCAGCGCCGAGCCGCGACCTCCCTACATTTTCCTCGTCCCCGCGCCAGACACCTATCGTGAGAGCCCTGAGACGGTTGGACAACGCTTGGCGAAAGACATTCGTGCAGCCATCGTCAAGATGGACGCCATCGGCATTCGCTTTGCGGGCTTCATTGCCGACAGCATCTTTTCGAGCGATGGCGTATTTCCCGGCGAGCCCGGTTTCTTGCGAGAAACGCTTGAAGCCGTCCATGCTGCGGGCGGCGTCTACATCGCCGACGAGGTGCAGCCGGGCTTCGGCCGCACGGGCGAAAAGATGTGGGGCTTCGACCGCCACGGCCTCGTGCCGGACATGGTCATCATGGGCAAGCCCATGGGGAACGGCTTTCCGATGGGCGGAGTCGCCATCAAGCCCGACTTGCTGAAGACTTTTGGCGCAACGTCCGGTTACTTCAACACCTTCGGCGGCAACCCGGTCGCGGCCGCCGCCGGCCTCGCGGTTTTGGACGTATTGCAGGACGAAGGCCTGCAGCAGAACAGCTTCGAGACCGGCGCCTATCTGCGTTCGGAAATTCGTATCGCCGGTGCCGAGGGCGGGTGCATCGGCGATGTTCGTGGCGCTGGGCTCTATATCGGCGTTGACATCGTCAAGGACACTCGGACGCGCGAGCCGGATCGTGACACGGCCGAGAAAATCGTCAACGGCATGCGCGACCGCAACATCCTGATCGGCATAGCCGGTGGTCACGGGAACGTCTTGAAGATCCGTCCGCCACTCTGCTTTAATCGCGAGCACGCCGATATCTTCATCGACGGACTGAGGGGCGCGTTAGCCGACGCGTCCTGACGACCCGCCGTGTTTCGTTTCAAGCAGGAGCCGTAATGCAATCGAAGCTTTTCATCGACGGAAAGTGGGCCGACGCCCGCGAGGGCGGCACGCTCGACGTTATCAATCCCGCCGATGAGCGCGTGTTTCACAGGTGTGCGGCCGGAACGGCTGCGGATATCGACGCTGCGGTCGCCGCAGCCAAAGCCGCAATGACCGGACCTTGGTCGCGCACCTCGGGGAGCGATCGCGCGGGATATCTCCGCGCCATCGCCACGAAAATCGAAGAGCAGAAGCAGGCACTGGCGGAAATCGAAGTTCGCGACAACGGCAAGCCGCTTCCCGAAGCGCTTTGGGACATCGGAGACGCCGCTTATTGCTTCAATCTCTACGCAACCTATGCCGAAGAGCTTGACGGCCGCCAGGGCGAGGTCATCGGCGTGCCGGACGATCGTTTTCAGTCGCGCGTGAAATACATGCCGGCGGGCGTCGCGGGCCTCATCGTTCCGTGGAACTATCCGCTGTTGATGGCCGCCTGGAAAGTCGCGCCCGCGATTGCCGCTGGCTGCGCGGTTGTTTTGAAACCTTCGGAATACACACCCCTGACAGCGCTGGAACTCGGTCGCATCGCTGCCGAAGTCGGCCTGCCCAACGGCGTGTTGAATGTTGTGACGGGCTACGGTGCCACGGCAGGCGCACGCCTCTCTACGCACCCCGACGTGCGAAAGTTGGCATTTACCGGTTCGGTTCCGACGGGTATCGCGGTGGCGTCCGCTGCGGCGCGCGATGTGAAAAGCGTGAGCCTCGAACTCGGCGGCAAATCTCCCATCGTCATCTTCGACGACGCCGACATCGAACAAACCGTCGAATGGGTGATGTTCGGCATCTTCTGGAACCAGGGGCAGGTCTGCAGCGCCACGTCGCGCATGATCGTCGAGAAGGGCATCGCTCCGAAGCTCATCGACCGACTTTCGGAAGAAGCCAAAAAAATCACCATCGGTGACGGCATGGCGCCGGGCACGCTTCTCGGGCCGCTCGTCAGCAAGACGCAATACGCCAAAGTCTTGAACTATATCGACATCGGCAAAAGCGAAGCGACGCTCGTGACGGGCGGCGCACGGCCGTCGCATCTCAATGAGGGTTACTTCCTTGAGCCGACGATTTTCGCCGACGTGCCATCCAGTGCACGCATCTGGAACGAGGAAATCTTTGGACCGGTTCTCGTCGTTTCGACATTCGAAACCGAAGATGAAGCTATGAAACTTGCGAACGACAGCGAATTTGGCTTAGCGGCCGCAGTCATGTCGCAGGATCTCAAGCGAGCTGAGCGCGTCGCTGATGCCTTCGAGGCCGGCGTCGTCTGGATCAACTGCTCACAGCCGAACTTCCTTGAACCGCCGTGGGGCGGCGTCAAGAAAAGCGGGATCGGTCGTGAACTAGGAACGTGGGGCCTCAACAACTTCCTGGAGCCCAAGCAGATCACGAAATATCTGAGCAGCGATCCGTGGGGCTGGTACTTGAAGGGATGAGCCTCAGGCCTTGAGCCGGTACCCGGTCCTGAAGATCCACCACACGATGCTCATGCAAACGAGAAGAAACACGAACGTCATGAGCAAGCTGACGCCGACGTTCACGTCGGAGATTTCAAAGAAGCTCCAGCGAAACCCGCTGATCAGATAGACGACCGGATTGAACAGCGTCACGGCCTGCCAGAGAGGCGGCAGCATCTTGATCGAATAGAACGTGCCGCCTAGAAACGTCAGCGGCTGGATGACGAGAAGCGGAATGATCTGCAGCTTCTCGAAGCCGTCCGCCCATATGCCGATGATGAAGCCGAGCATGCTGAACGTGACCGACGTCAGCACCAGAAACACGACCATCCAGAGCGGATGCGCGATGTGAAGCTTGACGAAGAAGCTTGCCGTCACCAGCACCAGTAGGCCGAGGATTACCGATTTCGTCGCCGCCGCACCGACGTAGCCGAGCACGATTTCGAAGGGCGAGACCGGCGCCGATAGGTGCTCGTAGATCGTGCCGGTGAATCGCGGGAAATAGATGCCGAACGACGCATTCAGCGTGCTCTGCGTCAAGAGCAGCATCATCACGAGTCCCGGCACGATGAAGGCGCCATAGTCGATGCCATCCACCTGCGAAATGCGGGAGCCGATCGCCGAGCCGAAGACGATGAAATAGAGACACGTCGACAGCACCGGCGAAATGACGCTCTGCATCAGCGTCCGCCCCCACCTCGACATCTCGAAGTTATAGATGGCCTTTACGGCTTCGATATTCATCGCTTTTCCCTGACGAGATCGACAAAAATGTCCTCGAGCGAGCTTTGCGTCGTCGAGAGATCCTTGAACGAGATGTTGGTCGCGCGCATGTCGTTGAGCAGCGCGGTGATGCCGGTGCGTTCGGCGCGCGTATCGTAAGTGTAGATCAACTCGCTCTTGTCGCCGCCGAACTGCAAGCCATAGGCGCCGAGCGCTTCCGGAATGGCGTTGACGGGAGCTGAAAGCTGCAACAGAAGTTGCTTCTTGCCGAGCTTGCGCATCAACTCATTCTTTTCTTCGACAAGAATGATCTCGCCCTTGGCGATGACGCCGACACGGTCGGCCATCTCCTCGGCTTCCTCGATGTAATGCGTCGTCAGGATGATGGTGACGCCCGTTGCGCGCAGATCGCGGACGATGTTCCACATCTCCCGGCGAAGTTCGACGTCGACGCCCGCAGTTGGTTCATCGAGGAAAAGAATGCGCGGCTCATGCGCCAGCGCTTTCGCGATGAGCAGACGCCGCTTCATGCCGCCCGATAGCGTCATGATGCGCGCGTCTTTCTTGTCCCACAGGGAAAGGTCGCGCAAAACCTTTTCGACCAGCGACGGATTGCGCGGCTTGCCGAACAGGCCTCGACTGAAATTGACGGTCGCCCACGGCGTCTCGAACATGTCGGTCGAGAGTTCCTGCGGCACGAGACCGATCAACGCACGAACGGCGCGGTAGTCGGTGACGATATCTTTCCCATCGACCGTGATCGTCCCGGCAGACGGATTGACGATGCCGCAGATCGTGCTGATCAGCGTCGTCTTGCCGGCGCCATTCGGACCGAGTAGCGCGAAGATCTCACCTTGCTTGATCTCAAGGTTGATATCCTTGAGCGCCGTAAAGCCGGAGGCGTAGGTTTTTGACAGATCGGCGACACGAATGATCGTGGTCATCTTCGGACTCTTGCAAATAGCGGAAGAACGTCGGCTCGGCATCGCAGTGTCGCAGGCCGGTTGTCAACGCTCTCCGTTCCATTGTGGGAAACTATTCGGCGGGCACAGGCGAGGTGTGACCGCGCGATTGCGGTGAATGCGCCACGGGAGGCGAGACGTCGCCGGTATGCTTCAGCGGTCTGTTGCCGCTGAGCTTACGCAGGATGACGTAGAACACCGGCGTAAGGAATATGCCGAATACAGTCACGCCGATCATACCGGAAAACACGGCGACGCCCATAGCACGTCGCATTTCCGCGCCCGCTCCTATAGATGTGACGAGCGGCACGACGCCCATGATGAAGGCCATGGATGTCATCAAGATCGGCCGCAGCCGGAGGCGGCTCGCTTCGATCGCGGCCTGTACCGGATTGCGCCCTTCAAATTCAAGCTCCCGCGCAAATTCGACGATCAGAATGGCGTTCTTCGCCGACAGGCCCACGAGGACAATCAAGCCGATCTGCGTGAAGACGTTGTTATCGCCGTGCGAGAGATAGACGCCTGTGATAGCCGCCAGCAGACCCATCGGCACGATCAGGATAATCGACAGCGGCAGCACGAGGCTTTCGTACTGTGCTGCGAGCACGAGGAAGACAAGGAAAACCGACAGCGGAAAGACCCAGATGCCCGAGTTGCCGGCAAGAATTTCCTGATAGGTAAGGTCGGTCCATTCGAAGCCGATGCCTTTGGGAAGCACCTGCGCGGCAATGCGCTCGACGGCAGCTTTCGCTTGCCCCGACGAATACCCCGGCGCCGCGCCACCGTTCACGTCGGCCGTCAGGAAGCCATTGTAGCGCATCGCGCGTTCCGGTCCGGCGATCTGCTTGACGTTGAGCAGCGCCGAGAGCTGAATCATCGAACCGGAATTCGAACGGACTTTCAGCAAGCCGATGTCTTCCGGCCGCGCGCGATATTTGGCGTCCGCCTGTACGCGCACCGAATACGTGCGCCCGAATTTGTTGAAATCGTTGACGTACAGCGATCCGAGATAAATCTGCATCGTATCGAACACGTCTTGGACGGCGACGCCAAGCTGCCGCGCTTTCGTGCGGTCGATGGCGGCATAAAGTTGCGGCACGTTCACCTGATAGGACGTGAAGATGCCGGCAAGTTCGGGCGCCTTGTTGAGTGCCGCCGTGAAATCCGTCATGGCCTTGGTCAGCGCGTCATACCCAAGACCTGCGCGATCTTCGACTTGCAGTTTGAAACCGCCAATCGTTCCGAGACCCTGCACCGGCGGCGGCGGAAACATGACGATGAACGCGTCCTTGATGACCGCATATTCCTGATTGAGCTTGCCCGCGATGGCAGGTCCGCTGAGATCGGGCGATCGCCGCTCGGCAAAAGGCTTCAGCGTCGCAAAGACGATGCCGGAGTTCGAGCTGTTGGTGAACCCGTTGATCGACAGACCGGGGAAAGCCACAGCGCTTTCGACGCCCGGCGTCTTCAGCGTAATGTCGCTCATCTTGCGGATGACGTCTTCGGTCCGATCGAGCGTCGCGCCGTCGGGAAGCTGAGCAAAGCCGACGAGATACTGCTTATCCTGTCCCGGCACGAAACCGCCGGGCACGGATTGGAACAGCCCGTAGGTCACGCCAATCAGGCCGAGGTAGATAAAAAACGCCAGCGCCTTATGGCCAAGAATGCGTTTGACGCCACCGCTATAGGCATCCGAGCCCCAGCTGAAAGCGCGGTTGAAGCGTCTGAAAAACCATCCGAATATGAAGTCCATGCCGCGCGTCAGCCAGTCCTTCGGCTCGTCGTGTCCCTTCAGCAGAACGGCAGCAAGAGCCGGGGAGAGCGTCAGCGAGTTGACGGCCGAGATCACGGTCGAGATCGCAATCGTCAATGCAAACTGCTTGTAAAACTGACCCGTCAAGCCCGTGATGAGCGCCAGCGGCACGAACACCGCGACGAGCACTAGCGCGATGGCGATGATCGGGCCGGACACCTCGCGCATGGCTTGAATGCTCGCGTCACGCGCCGACAGCCCGTTCTCGATATTGCGCTCGACGTTCTCGACCACGACGATCGCGTCATCGACCACGATGCCGATTGCAAGCACCAATCCGAACAGCGTCAGAGCGTTGATCGAAAAGCCGAACACGTGCATCACAGCGAACGTGCCGATGATCGACACTGGAACGGCGATGAGCGGAATGATCGACGCGCGCCATGTCTGCAGGAACAAAATGACGACGAGTACGACCAGAGCCACCGCCTCAAGCAGTGTGTGAATGACGGCCTCGATCGACGCGCGCACGAACTGCGTCGGGTCGTAGACGATCCGGTAATCGACACCTTCCGGCATGTATTTCTTGAGTTCAGACATCGTCGCGCGGACGTTGTCTGAGATCTCGATGGCGTTCGAGCCGGGGGATTGGAAGATCGGAATCGCGACCGCCTGCTTGTTGTCGAGGAGCGAGCGCAGCGAATAATCGGCGGCTCCCAGCTCGATGCGCGCGACGTCGCGCAGGCGCGTCACCTGATTGTTGTCCCCCGCCTTGACGACGATGTTGCCGAACTCCTCTTCTGTCGTCAGGCGGCCCTGCGCATTGACGGAAAGCTGGAAATCGAGGTTCGGCAGCGAGGGTGACGATCCGACGACGCCGACCGCCGCCTGCACATTTTCTGCGCGCACGGCGTTGACGATGTCCATAGCTGAAAGGCCAAGCTCGGCAGCCTTTGCCGGATCGACCCAGACGCGCATCGAATAGTCGCCCGAGCCGAAAAGCTGCACGTCGCCGACACCGTTAATGCGCGCCAGGCGATCCTTGACGTTGATCACCGCGTAGTTACGGAGATACGTCATGTCGTAGCGGTTGTTTGGCGACAGCAAGTGCACGACCATCGTCAGATCGGGCGAGCTTTTCACCGTCGTGATGCCGAGTGCGCGCACGTCTTCAGGCAGGCGCGGTTCGGCCTGCGCGACGCGGTTTTGCACCAGCTGCTGCGCCTTGTCTGGGTCGGTTCCCAGACGGAACGTTACCGTTAGCGTCATCAAGCCGTCGGTCGTCGCCTGACTGCTCATATAGAGCATGCCTTCGACGCCATTGACCTGCTCCTCGATCGGCGTCGCAACGGTCTCCGCGATCACCTTCGGGTTAGCACCCGGATAGGTGGCGCGCACCACGACCTGCGGTGGCACGACTTCCGGATATTCCGAGATCGGCATCGCCGGCAGCGAGATCAGGCCGCCGAGAAAGATCAGCGTCGACAGCACGCCCGCGAAAATCGGACGGTCGATAAAGAACTTCGAGATATTCATGACAAGCGTGCCTGACGAGGTTGGTGCGAAGCCTTGCGTGTGAGGCTTACTGTTGAGGAATGTCCGCGGACGCGTGCTCTTCCGTCAGCGGCTGGCCGTTCATCGCGACCGGTTCCGGAGCCACTTCGTCTCCTGGCTTCACGTGCTGAAGACCCGCGACGATGATCCGATCGCCCGTGCTGAGGCCCTTCGTGACGATACGTAGATCGTCCGTCATCGCGCCGAGCTTCACCTCGCGATAGGCCGTCTTGTTGTCCGGGTTGACGATCATGACGTACTTCTTGTCCTGGTCCGTTCCGATCGCCCGTTCGCTAATAGCGACCACAGGTGCAGGTTGGAACCGAGCCAACCGGACGCGAACGAACTGTCCGGCAATCAAGCGGCCGTCGCCATTGTCGAAGCGTGCGCGCAGCCGCACGGTGCCGCTTCCGACATCGACTTTATTGTCGACGAACTGCAGCGTACCCGACCGCCAAACGCCTTCGTTAGTCGCGGTCGACATCTGAACTGGAATTTTCTCGACGTGTGCCGTCGCATTGGCTTCCGGCGACAGTGTCGCGAGCGCGCGCTCGACGACGTTTTCATCGGCGTTGAAGCTCGCGTAAATCGGATCGACGGAAACGATTGTGGTCAGCAGCGGCGCATTCGGCCCGGCTTCGACAAGATTGCCGACCGTGATTTCGCGACGTCCAGCGCGGCCCGAAACTGGCGCGCGCACTTCCGTCCATTCGAGATTGAGTTTCGCGGTGCGCAGTGCTGCTTGCGCGCTTTTCAGATTGGCAACGGCCGCATCGTAGGCGTTCGCGCGGGTGTCGAGTTCACGTTCGGAAAGCGCATCGCCGATGATCTGCCGCGCGCGCGCAACGTCGGCCTTGGTGAATACCACCTGCGCTTGCGCCGCGGCAACGACGCCATTTAGCCGGTCGACCTCAGCAGCATAGGGCGCCGGATCTATCGTCACCAGCGCGTCGCCAGCCTTCACCATCGCGCCTTCGCGGAAGTGTATGGTGACGATCTGCCCAGCGACACGCGGGCGCAGATCGACACGCTCGACCGCTTCGAGGCGACCAGAGAATTCATCCCACACGTTCGCCTCACGCGCTTTGACGGTTGCGACAGAAACGGCGACCGGGGCGTGAGCCGGGGCCTCCTGCGCGAAAGTCGCGTCGAAAGGCATGCCGACGAGTGCCGCCGCGGCTGCCGATGCTGCCAGGCCGTTCAAAAATATGGATCGTGTTTTGCTGCTCATGATCGTCGATCTCTTCGAGGTTTGCTGACCGCGCTCTTTCAGAACCGGCCCTTGTTGGACCGGCCCTGCGCGCGAAAATTTTGAGGGGCGGGAACGCTAGCCGCTTCGCCGGCCGCCGTTCCCAGACGGTTTTAGGAAAAATTGTCGAGGCTGAGCCCCGGATGCCAACGGTCGTCGCGCTCGCCGAATTCGGTCGGCGTAGGGGCCTGACGATATCCACAGGCGGATACAACAAAGGGGACGTGGTCATCGTCCTCCATTGCCTCGCCGGTGCGACCGGCGAACCATCCCGTCAAACCCCGGAGGGCCGCTGCGGTCGTAAAAGTGAGAGAGCTTTTCATGACGAGCGCGTTCCCCATATATGTACTGAGCAGTACGGATATAGGTCGCGGTAAGGTGCTGTCAACTACTATTTGTACTGATGAGTACGTAAATGTATAGTGGTTCGGCAAGGAAAACGAAGTTCGGGAGAGAAGCGGTGCAAAAAGAAGCGGTGCATAAAGGCCGCCCGCGCGAGTTCGACGTCGAGAGGGCGCTCGACAAGGCGCTCTACGTCTTCTGGCAGCATGGCTATGAGGGCGCCTCTCTGTCGGACCTAACGGAGGCTATGGGCATCAGTCGGCCAAGCCTATACGCGGCATTCGGCAACAAAGAAGAGCTGTTTCGCCGCGCTTTTGACCGCTACGCCGAAAAAGGCCCGGGCGCGATCCAGTCAGAAGCCCTGGCCGAACCAACCTCCAGGAAGGTCGTCGAACATCTTTTGCGTTCGGTCGTAATGTCGCTGACCGACCCCTGTAATCCCGCCGGATGCCTTGCAGTTCAGGGCGCGCTGACGTGCAGCTCGGCTGCCGAATCGATCAAGCAGGAGCTGTGCAAACGCCGCTCCGAGGCTGAGGAAAATCTCCGCCGCCGCTTTGAAAAAGCGAAGGCCGAAGGAGATTTGGGCGTTGATTCCGATCCCGCTGCCCTCGCACGCTACGTCTCGACCGTAACGCAGGGCATGTCCGTTCAAGCCTCTGGCGGTGCCTCTCGGGCCGAATTGCTTGCCGTTGCCGAAATGGCCCTGAAGGCGTGGCCCGCTTGAACGCGAATGTGCCGCGAACCGCGCTTGCCTGCGGCGGCTGGGTCTTGTAGGTCGCGCCAAGCACGGCCACCTGTCCTCACAACCGAAAATAATCTGCGGAGCATGCGCTTATGGCGAACGGGTTGATTACGCGTCTTGTCGGAAACCGATCTCGCCTAAAGAGTTTCAACGCAGCAGCGCTATTTCTCGCAATGTTGGCGATATTGCCGCTGGCGGTCGTGGTTCCCGCAGCCGCCGACGAAACCTGTCCTGACGACAACGCGGGCCTCAAGCTGCCCAAAGGGTTTTGCGCCACGATCTTCGCTGACAAGGTTGGCGCACCGCGCCACTTGGCTGTCTCTGCCGATGGTGTCGTTTACGTCAATAACCAGAAATCGCTTTTAGCTCTCAAAGACACGAAAGGCGCGGGGCACGCCGACGTCATCGAAAAATTCGGACCGCCTGGCGAAGGTGGAACGGGCATCGGCCTCTATAGAAACTGGCTCTATGTCGAGATCGGCGACGAAATCGTTCGCTACGCGCTGAAGTCCGGGGACATTGTTCCCGCCGGCAAACCCGAGACGATCGTATCGCGGTTGCCGATCGACGGCGATCACCGGCCGCACCCGTTCGCGATCACGCCGAAAGGCGAGTTGTTCGTCGATCTCGGCTCAGCGACGAATTCATGTCAGGAAGACAATCGCTCAAAAGGGTCTCCCGGCATTGACCCGTGCACCGAGCTTGAAACGCGGGCCGGCATCTGGCGTTTCGACGCTGACACGCCGGGCCAGATTTTTTCCTCAGCACAGCGCTACGCGACGGGTCTTCGAAACGCCGAGGGCATCGACTACGGCGCGGACGGCCGCCTCTACGCCACCCAGCACGGCCGCGATCAGCTTTATCAAAACTGGCCGAAACTCTTCTCTTCCGAGCAAGGCTCCGATCTTCCGGCCGAAGAGCTTGTCGAAGTCCGCGATGGCGGCGATTACGGCTGGCCTTACTGTTATTACGATGGATTTCAGAAAAAGCTTGTTCTCGCGCCGGAATACGGCGGCGATGGCAAGGCCGTCGGACGCTGCGCCGACAAGCTCCCGCCCGTGGCAGCCTTCCCGGCGCACTGGGCACCCAACGATCTGAAAATCTATAAGGCGAAGGAATTTCCTGAGACGTATCAAGGCGGCGCGTTCATCGCCTTCCACGGTTCTTGGAATCGTTCGTCAGGTGGCCAGCAAGGCTATAAGGTCGTATTCCAGCCCTTGAAGGATGGCAAAGCCTCTGGCCCGTATATCGTTTTTGCCGATGGCTTCCGCAATGGCGATGGAACGGGCGTCGAGCATCGCCCGACGGGGCTTGCAGTCGGCCCCGATGGTGCGCTTTACGTTGCCGACGACGCCGCCGGTCGCATCTGGCGGATTGTCTACAAAGGCTGACGATATAAATCGTATTCGCGAGCGGGGCGCGGAGACTTGGCAGCAAAAGACATCGCGTTCCTGACAGGTGCTTCGGGTTTCGTCGGCTCGGCCGTCGCGCGCAAACTACTCGATGATGGGTTTGCGGTCCGCGCGCTGGTTCGCAAGAGCAGCAATCGCGCCAATCTCCATGACATTCCGCTCGACGTCGTCGAAGGCGACATTCGCGACGTGGCCGTCGTCGAAAAGGCCATGCGCGGCGCGCGTTACGTCTTCCACGTTGCTGCCGACTATCGCCTGTGGGCGCCTGATCCCGAAGAGATCATCCGAACCAACACGGACGGCACGCGCGCTATCATGAGTGCTGCGCGGAAGGCTGGCGTCGAAAGGATCGTCTACACATCGAGCGTCGCCACGCTGCGCTTGGGCGGAGATGGCACGCCATCCGACGAAACGATGCCGCTCAGCGCGGAAGACGCCATCGGCGCCTATAAGAAAAGCAAGGTGCTGGCCGAACGCCTCGTCGAACGCATGATTGCCGACGAAAATCTGCCCGCGATTATCGTTAATCCCTCAACACCCATTGGCCCGCGCGACGTGCGTCCGACGCCGACCGGTCGCATCGTCGTCGAGGCGGCGGTCGGGCGTATGCCGGCCTACGTCGAGACAGGCCTAAACTTGGTCCATGTCGACGATGTCGCGGATGGTCACGTTGCCGCCTTGAAGACAGGGCGAATTGGCGAGCGATATATCTTGGGGGGCCAAGACATGACGCTCGGGCAAATGCTCGCCGAAATCGCGCAACTCGCCGGACGCCGCGCGCCGACGATCAAGCTGCCGCGCGCACTGATCTATCCGATCGCCCATGGCGCTGAACTCGCCGCACGCCTGACAGGGCGTGAGCCATTCGCAACCGTCGATGGCCTGCGGATGGCGAAGTACAAAATGTTCTTTTCATCCGCCAAGGCTGAGCGCGAGCTTGGCTATCGCGCGCGATCGGCGCGCGAGGCATTAGCGGAAGCCTTCGATTGGTTTCAACGAGCGGGGTATATCAAGTGACCGCGCTGATCGTCATTGCAACCTTCGGTCTTGCCGCTTGGCTCTACCTTGTTTTTTTCAACGGCGGCTTCTGGCTGAGCAGCGAGCGGGAAGAAGCCGAACAGAACAAATATCCTGAACCGGAAGTTTGGCCGCGTGTCATAGCCGTGATCCCGGCGCGTAACGAAGCTGATATGCTCCCTGGCTCGCTAACGTCGCTCGTCAAGCAGGATTATCCCGGCGCGTTTTCGATCGTTCTTGTCGATGACCAAAGCACCGATGGGACCGCCGACGTCGCTCGCGCCATTGCCGCGGCGTCGAACCGCGATATCACCATCGTCAGCGGCGCACCGCTGCCTCCACGCTGGACCGGTAAAGTCTGGGCGATGCATCAAGGCATCGAGACGGCATCGGCAGGTGAAACGCCGCCGGAATATCTGCTGCTGACCGATGCCGACATCGGCTATCGGCCCGACGTTCTGAAATCGTTGGTCGTCGGTTCCGCCGCGAATGGCCGCGCGATGACGTCTGTCATGGCCAAGCTCAAATGTGACAGCTTTGCTGAGAAATGGCTGGTCCCGGCCTTCATCTTTTTCTTCGAGATGCTTTATCCGTTCCGCCGCGTTAACCGGCGAGGCGATCGTACAGCCGCAGCGGCCGGCGGCTGCATGCTCGTCGAACGCACTGCACTCGAGCGAGCGGGAGGCATTGCTGCCATTCGCGGCGCCCTCATCGACGACTGTGCTCTCGGAAAACTGTTGAAAACGCAGGGTCCGATTTGGCTTGGACTTTCAGACCGCGTGCTGAGCCTCAGGCCTTACGAGACCTTCGAAGACATTCGCCGAATGGTTGCGCGGTCGGCATACGCCCAATTGCGTTATTCGCCGATTTTGCTGGTTGGAACGGTCCTCGCGATGCTCGCGATTTATGTTGCGCCGCCCGCTCTGGCTGTACTCGCCGCCTATCCGGTGAATATGCTCGCCGCCGCAACGTACCTATTGATGTTTATCACATATCAGCCGACGTTGCGCTTTTACAACCGTTCGCCACTTTGGGGCTTCGCGCTACCACTTATCGCGATGGCCTATGTGGGTTTCACGTTAGATTCGGCGTATCAGCATGTGAGGGGTCGAGGCGGTCTTTGGAAAGGCCGCGTTCAGGCCGAAGTAGGACGTCAATGACGGTCGATACGAAGTACAAATCCGGCAAGTCGGAGGGTGACGAGAATTTTCCCGTCGCCTCGCGTATCGTTGCTGCGCGCCATCGCGCGCCGATTTTGGCGTTCTATCGTTTTGCCCGCGCCGCTGACGACGCTGCCGATCATCCCACGCTCGATCCGCAATCGAAGCTTTCGATCCTTGCAGCGCTCGAAGAGACGTTGCTCGGCCGTTCCGACGCTGCAACCGACGCGATCGCGTTGCGCGAGCAGCTGCAGCTTCGCAACCTCAGCCCGCAGCATGCGCTCGATCTTCTGAAAGCCTTCCGTCAGGACGTGACAAAGCTCCGATACGAGACGTGGGAAGAACTTCTCGACTATTGTCGCTACTCGGCGATGCCGGTCGGCCGTTTCGTGCTCGACGTCCACGGAGAGTCGAAGTCGACGTGGCCGGCATCCGACGCGTTGTGCGCGGCGCTGCAGATCATTAATCACCTGCAGGATTGCGCGAAGGACTATCGGAACATCGACCGTGTCTACATTCCGCGGACGGATCTCGCGGCGCATGGCATTGGCGTCGAAGCCCTGGACGACCCGAAGGCGTCTCCTGCGCTTTTAGCCTGTATCCATGCTCTGGCTGCGCGGACAGAGACGCTGTTGCCTGATGCTGCGTTGCTCCCGCCCGGCGTTGCCGATCTTCGTCTGGCCGCCGAGACATCTGTCATCGTTGAGCTCGCGCGCAAGCTGATCGCCCTTTTGAAAACCCGCGATCCGCTGTCGGAGCGCGTGCACCTATCAAAATTGCAGGCCGCGATGGTCGCTTCACGCGCCACAGCCGCCACGTTCGCGAACCGGGCTTTTGCACGTTTCGCGTTTTCGAAGTCGACGGGGATGATGCCGCATGAGCGCTGAAGTCGATACCTTGATTGCCGAAGACGTTCCGGCGGCGGCAAGCAGCTCGTTCTACGCCGCGATGCGGGTGCTGCCGCGTTCGCAGCGAGATGCGATGTATCACGTCTACGCCTTTTGCCGGGCTGTCGATGACGTCGCCGACAACGGTGGCTCGCGTGAGGTGCGTCACGCCGACCTCGAACGCTATCGCGGCGACATCGAGCAATTGTACGCGACGGGCCGCACGACGCCGCGAACGCGCGATCTGCTTCTGCCGATCAGACAGTACGGCCTTCTGAAGGAAGATTTCATTGCTGTGATCGACGGCATGGAGATGGATATCGTCCGCGATCTTCGTGCGCCGGAATGGAAAGTCCTCGACCTTTATTGCGACCGCGCAGCCTCTGCCGTCGGACGCCTGTCAGTGCGTATTTTTGGCATGGACGAGACGTCCGGAATTGAGCTGTCGCACAACCTCGGCCGTGCCCTGCAGTTGACGAATATTCTGCGCGACATCGACGAGGACGCAGCGATGGGCCGCCTCTATCTGCCCAAAGAAGCGCTGCGCGAAGCCGGCATCACGGATACGTCGATTGACGCCATTCTGGCTAACCCGGCCTTGGATCGCGTCTGCCGCGGTATCGCCGAGATCACGCGGAAATACTACGACCGCTCCGAGGCGATCATGGCCGTCGCGCCGCGCCGCGCTGTGCGTTCGCCGCGGATGATGGCCACGGTCTACCGCGGCATTCTCGAAAAGCTGATCGCTCGCGGCTGGAAAGCGCCGCGCGTCGACGTGCGTCGTTCAAAACGCACGGTGATCTGGGCGGTCCTGCGTGACGGCATCTTCTGAATGACGAGCGGCACCGTTCACATCGTCGGGGCCGGTCTCGCCGGCCTTTCGGCGGCGGTTGCGCTGGTCGGTCAAAGACAAAAAGTCGTCGTCCACGAACTCGCCCGCCATGCCGGCGGCCGTTGCCGATCTTATTTCGAGCCCGCGCTCGGAATGACAATTGATAACGGCAACCATCTGCTGCTGTCCGGAAACGCCAGAGCGCTCGCATTTCTCGACAAAGTGGGGGGCAGGCATCTCCTCGATGAGCCGCCTCACGCCGAATTCAATTTCTTCGACCTCGCAGCTCAAAAGCGCTGGGTGCTTCGGCCAAACGACGGCCCCGTCCCGTGGTGGATCTTCAGCAAGGATCGGCGCGTACCGCAAACGCAAGCGCGCGACTATCTTCGCCTCGGCCGCTTGTTGAAGGCCGCGCCATGCGAGACTGTCACGGAAAAGATCGACGAGAACACGGTGCTCTATAAACGTCTGATGGAGCCGGTGCTACTCGCTGCATTGAATTGCGATCCAAAGGAAGGTTCGGCGCAACTCGCTGCCGCCGTCATCCGTGAAACATTGGGACGTGGCGGCAAGGCTTGTCGTCCGCTGTTCGCCGCCAACGGCCTCGGCCCGGCACTTGTCGATCCGGCGATTTCATTCATCGAGAAAAACGGTGGCGAAGTACGCTTCGATCATTCTCTCCGCTCCATCGAATGGCAGGACGCGCGCGCCCGCGCCTTGCAATTCGACGATGGCCGGATCGAGCTTGGTCGCGACGACAGCATCATCCTCGCCGTGCCGGCCTGGGTCGCGAAAACGCTTGTCCCCGAATTGCGCGTGCCGACGAAATACCGTTCGATCTTCAACGCCCACTTCGCGTTTCCATCGCCAACAAATTTGCCGAAAATAACGGGCGTCATCAATGCAACGACGGAATGGCTGTTTGCCTTCGACGACAGGCTATCGGTAACGGTCAGCTCGGCCGATCGCTTCAACGAGGCAGAACGAGAGCCGCTTGCACGTCGCATATGGTCCGAGATCGCAACAATTGCCGGGATCGACGCTGCACTTCCGCGCTGGCAAATCGTCAAGGAACGCCGTGCGACGTTTGCAGCAACACCCGACGAGAATGCCCTGCGGCCACGCGCCCAAACGCACTGGAAAAACCTTTTTCTTGCCGGAGATTGGACCGCCACAGGCCTTCCTGCGACAATCGAGGGAGCGATAAGGTCAGGCGAAACCGCTGCTAAACTGGCGATGGCAGCACAACTCTGATACGACGCTCGGACTTCTGGAGAGCCCGACATGACTTTCGAATCCACATCGCAATCCACGCGCTTGGCGTCGGAGATCACAGCCCGTGAGTTGACGCCGTCAGAGATCGAAAGCGCGATCACAGCGGCGAAGAATGCTCTCCTGTCGCTCCAGCGTGACGACGGCCATTTCGTCTTCGAGCTTGAAGCCGATGCGACGATCCCGGCCGAGTACGTGCTGATGCGGCACTATCTTGCCGAGCCGGTCGACGCCGTACTCGAAGGCAAGATCGCCAACTATCTTCGCCGCATCCAATCCGAGGATGGAGGCTGGCCCCTGGTCCACGAGGGGGCCTCCAATATCAGCGCCAGCGTCAAGGCTTACTTCGCCCTGAAGATGATCGGCGTCGGCATCGACGAGCCGTATATGAAGAAGGCGCGCGGCTGGATCCTGTCGCAAGGGGGCGCCTCGCATAGCAACGTCTTTACGCGCAACCTGCTCGCTCTTTTTGGCGTCATCCCGTGGACGGGCGTTCCGGTGA
Source organism: Pseudomonadota bacterium (assembly GCA_018242255.1). GTDB lineage: Bacteria > Pseudomonadota > Alphaproteobacteria > Rhizobiales > Hyphomicrobiaceae > Hyphomicrobium_B. The sequence goes on from JAFECH010000351.1 coordinate 48,896, forward strand.
TGCCGGTCGAGATCATGGTACTGCCGCGATGGTTCCCATTCCACCTCGACAAGATTTCCTATTGGGCACGCACCGTCGTCGTGCCGCTGACGGTCTTGAACGCCCTGAAGCCGAAAGCGCGCAATCCGCTCGGTATCGGCATCAACGAGCTTTTCACCATTCCGCCTGATGAGGTGAAGGTCTGGCCGAAAGGTCCGCATCAAAAGTCGCCATGGTCGGAAATCTTTGGCGCCATCGATCGCATTTTGCGCTTCACCGAGCCGCATTTTCCGAAGTCCATTCGCAAGAAGTCGATCGACAAAGCCGTCGCGTTCGTCGACGAGCGTTTGAACGGCGAGGATGGGCTCGGTGCGATCTTCCCGGCGATGGTCAACGCGCTCCTCGTCTACGATGCGCTCGGCTATTCCAAGGATCATCCGAACTATCAGACGGCACGCGGCTCGATCGAAAAGCTCGTGACCGTCAATGGCGATGAGGCCTACTGCCAGCCGTGTCTCTCGCCGGTTTGGGATACGGCGCTGTCGGCCCACGCACTGATGGAAGTCGGCGACGGCGAGACGCAAGCCGCATCCGATCGTGCGTTGCAATGGCTGAAGCCGCTGCAGGTCCTCGACGTTGTCGGTGACTGGGCGGCGACGCGTCCGAACATCCGACCCGGTGGCTGGGCATTCCAATATGCGAACCCGCACTATCCCGACACCGACGACACCGCCGTCGTCGCCATGGCGATGGACCGCACGCTCGGGCGTACCCAGCAGCCCGACGCGACGTATCGCGAAGCGATTTCACGCGCGCGCGAGTGGATCGTTGGCATGCAAAGTAAGAACGGTGGCTGGGGCGCGTTCGATGCTGACAACACGTACGAATATCTCAACCAGATCCCATTTTCTGATCACGGCGCATTACTCGATCCTCCGACAGCCGACGTCACGGCGCGCTGCGTCTCGATGCTCGCACAACTCGGCGATCGACCCGGCAACAGCTACGAACTCGACAACGGCATCGAGTATCTCAAGCGCACCCAGGAAAAGGACGGCAGCTGGTACGGCCGTTGGGGCATGAATTACATCTACGGAACTTGGTCGGTGCTGTGCGCGCTCAATGCGGCGGGTATTGAGCCCTCATCGACCGTGGTGCGTAAGGCCGTCGATTGGCTGCTGAATATTCAGAACAAGGACGGCGGTTGGGGCGAGGACAGCGAAAGTTATAGGCTCGATTACCGCGGCTATGAATCGGCGCCGAGCACGGCTTCCCAAACGGCCTGGGCGCTGATGGGCCTGATGGCCGCCGGCGAGATCGACAATCCGGCCGTAAAGAAAGGCATCGCCTATCTCACTTCGACGCAGGCTTCGGACGGCTTCTGGAACGAGAAGCGTTTCACGGCGACGGGCTTTCCGCGTGTCTTCTATCTCCGCTATCACGGCTATTCGAAGTTCTTCCCGATGTGGGCACTCGCGCGCTATCGCAACCTGAAGGCCTCGAATACCAAGGCCGTGCTCGTCGGGATGTAAGGTGGCTTTAGGCTTTGTCATTGCCGCTACAGGGCTAAAGGCCGAGGCGCGCATCGCCGAGCGGTCGGAGCACGTGAAAGCCGTTATCGGCGGCGGTCGTGAAGACCGCCTCGCAACGTTGCTCAAGGAAGGCCTGACGGAAGGCACGCGCGGCCTTATCAGCTTCGGGATTGCGGGTGGGCTCAGGCCCGGACTGAAGCCCGGCACGATCGTCATCGGCACGTCGGTGCTGCACAGTAGCGGCCGAAATTATCCTGCAGACATGCGCTGGAGCGATCGCCTGTTCGAGGCCCTGCCGAACGCCGAAAGCGGGCCGGTCGCAGGATCGAGCACGATCATCGCCAATCGTGACGAGAAGAATGCGATTTACTTGAAATCTGGCGCTTTCGCTGCCGACATGGAAAGCCACGTCGTGGCACAGATCGCAGCCGAACGCGGTCTGCCGTTTGCCGTATTGCGTGTGATAGCCGATCCGTCGACGCTGAGCCTGCCGCCCGCAGCCGTCAACGGCCTCAATCCGGACGGATCTCCGAACATTCCGGCAGTTCTTAAATCACTCGCGACGCAACCGGGCCAGCTATGGGACATCATCCACATAGCCGGCGCGACGCGTCGCGCAATGAGGAACTTACTCCGCTGCCACCGGCTTCTGGGCGCGGGCCTCGGCTGCGCTGATCTCAGCTAGCTTGTTCTCGACATGCCGTGAGAACACGAACTCGGCCGGACGCTGCTTGTCGAGCGCGATTTCGGGCGCCATCGGACCGTCCGTCTTGACGCCACGAAGCGCGACGGCCGCGATCTTCCACGGCTTCTTCACGGCATCCATAACGGCAGTCGCCTCGAAGCCGGAATGCACCATGCAGTCGGCGCACTTCTCGTAGTTGCCGGTGCCGTACTTGTCCCAGTCCGTGCTTTCCATCAGCTCCTTGAAGGTCTTGGTATAGCCTTCGCCGAGGAGATAACAGGGCTTCTGCCAGCCGAACACGGTGCGCGTCGGGTTGCCCCACGGCGTGCAATTGTAGGTCTGGTTACCCGCCAGGAAGTCGAGGAACAGAGCCGACTGGAAGAACGGCCAGGCCCGTCCGCCCTTGCCGAGCTTGAAGATGTCGCGGAACAGCTGCTTCGTCTTTGTGCGGTTGAGGAAGTGCTGTTGATCGGGCGCGCGCTCGTAGGCATAGCCAGGCGAGATCGTAACGCCACCAATGTCGAGCTTTTTCATCTCATCGAGGAACTTCGCGACCTGCTCGGCCTTAGCGTCGCTGAACAGCGTCGTGTTGATGTTGACGCGGAAGCCCTTCGCCTTGGCAACCTTGATCGCTTCGACGGCGCGGTCGTAAACGCCCTTCTGGCAGACGGAGCGGTCGTGCATCTCCTTGTCGCCGTCGAGATGGATCGACCAGTTGAAATTTTTGTGCGGCTTGTAGAGATGGATTTTCTTCTCAAGCAGCAGCGCGTTCGTGCATACCGTGACGAACTTGCCCTTCTTGAGCGCGCCCTCGACGATCTCCGGCAGCTCTTTATGCAGCAGCGGTTCGCCGCCCGCCAGCACAACAACCGGCGCGCCGCACTCGTCCATCGAATGCAAGGCGTCAGCGACGGAAATGCGCTGGTTCAAAATCTTGTCGGGATAATCGATCTTGCCGCAGCCCGCGCACGCAAGGTTGCAGCGAAAGAGCGGCTCGAGCATCAGCACGAGCGGATAGCGCTTGTTCCCCCTGAGGTGCTGTCCGATGACGTAGGCACCCACAGATAAAGCTTGGTTTAACGGAATTCCCACCCCAACGGGCTCCTTCTAGTGATGCTCACGGCAGCATGCGTCCCCGTCATGATGCCTCGAGCAATTCAGGCGGCAGGCGGAAGGTTATCTTCTCTTCGACGCCGTCAAGCGTCTCGATCTCGATTGGCCCCGCCTTACCTATCGCAGCTAATACGTCCTGGACAAGGACGTCGGGCGCCGAAGCACCCGCAGTGACACCGATCGTCGCGACCCCGGCGAACCAAGCCAAATCGACTTCACTGCCATCCGCGACGAGATAACTTGGAACCCCACATTCCGACCCGATTTCCCTTAGCCGGTTCGAGTTCGAGCTGTTGCTCGCCCCCACCACCAGCAAAAGCTCGACATGCCGGCAAAGGTCCCGAACTGCCGTCTGCCGATTCTGCGTGGCGTAGCAGATGTCACGCGTTTCCGGCCCAATTACGTCCGTGAACCGCTTTTTGACGGCCTCAATCGTCGACCGGGTATCATCGACGCTCAAGGTTGTCTGTGTGATGTAGGCGACGGGCGTATCATCCGGAATATCGAGGTTCGCGACATCCTCGCCGTTTTCCACAAGGTAAACGGGACCGGGGATGCGCCCCAATGTCCCTTCGATCTCGACGTGCCCGGCATGCCCGATCAAAATGATTGTTCGGCCCAGTGACGAATAGCGTTGGCCCTGCTTATGGACTTTCGAGACGAGCGGGCAGGTAGCGTCGACGACGTTTAGACGGCGGCTGCGCGCCTCTTCTTCGACGGAATGAGAAACGCCGTGCGCACTGAAGATCGTGACGGCACCGTTCGGCACGTCCGCCAGATCCTCGACGAAACGTGCACCCTTGGCTTTCAGGTCGTCGACGACGTGCCGGTTGTGGACGATTTCGTGGCGCACATAAACTGGGCCGTCGCCGTGAGCAAGTGCGCGTTCGACGGTGTCGATCGCACGAACGACGCCTGCGCAAAATCCCCGGGGCTGTGCCAGAATAACTTTCATGCAGAAACCCCCCGTTTTCTGCCAACCGGCTTGAACAGTTCTGACCTTACGCGCGAACGCTATGAGAGGCAGCAAAGCCAACGTCGCGCCATCGCTGCTGACGGTATGACGTGTCTCAAAAGCAACACAGATTACGTGCTCCTCCCTGTTGCCGCTCGACACGATGGCCGTCCGGAGTGCAGTGGATGGAAGAATGCCTTTGCTAGCGAACAAAGAAGAGCCCGCCGCACAATGGCTGAACACGACAATCCGCAATCCCACCCGATAATGACGGTACTCGAAGCATGATCGAGCGCGTCGTTGCTGGCATCGTTGCAGCCTCGGTGCGGCTGTCCTGGTTGACGATTTTGCTTGCGCTCGCCGTCTCGGGAGGCGCGATTTGTTACGTCGTCAACAACTTCGCGATCACGACCGACACGAGCCAGCTCATTTCGCCACAGCTCGATTGGCGTAAGCGCGAACGCCAGTTCGACGCCGCTTTCGCTCAGCACACCGATACCATCGATATAGTCATAGACGGTAAAACTCCGGAACTAACGGAAAGCGCGGCCGCCGAACTCGCCGCAGAGCTCACCAAATCGAAACCGGACCCGTTCCAGATCGTTCGCCGGCGTGATGGCGGCGCATTCTTCGACAAAAACGGCTTGCTCTATCTTTCACTGCCAGAAGTACAGGATATCGCTGCTGGCCTGATCAAAGCCCAGCCGGTGCTCGGCACGCTATCGGCTGACCCGACCCTCAATGGTCTCGCGAAAGCACTCGCTCTCGTTCCGCTCGGCATCAAAGAAGATCGGGCGAAGTGGATCGATTTCGAGAAGCCGTTGGGAGTCATGGCCAATGCCATCGACGACATGCTGGCCGGCAAGCCGACGTACTTTTCGTGGGGCCAACTGCTGACCGGCGGCGCGCCCAGCCCGTCGGAGCTGCGCCGCTTCCTCGAAGTAAAGCCGGTTTTGAATTATTCCGATCTCGAACCAGGCGCCGAAGCGACCGACCTCATTCGCGCGACCGCCAAGCGCTTGGGGCTCACGCCTGAGAATGGAGTTCGCGTTCGTCTCACCGGCTCGGTGCCGATGGCGGACGAGGAGTTCGGCACAGTCGCGGAAGGCGCGGCGCTCAATAGCGCGGTTACCGTTGCCGCCGTTCTCGTCATTCTTTGGCTGGCGCTACGATCCGGAAAGATCATCTTTGCAGTGCTCGTTGGCCTGTTTTCCGGTCTAGCGATTACAGCCGCGCTGGGACTCTATCTTGTCGGCGCGCTGAACCTCATCTCCGTTGCCTTTGCGGTATTATTCGTCGGAATCGGCGTCGATTTCGGCATTCAGTATGCCGTCCGCTATCGGCAGGAACGCTTTAGTCGCCAGGACCTGCGGGAGTCGCTTATTGCGGCCGGACACAATGCCGGCAAGCCTTTGGCGCTCGCCGCCGCGGCTACGACCGCCGGGTTTTATGCCTTCTTGCCGACCGATTATGTCGGCGTATCTGAACTCGGCCTCATAGCTGGCAGCGGCATGATCGTCGCATTTTTGACCAGCATAACGCTGCTCCCCGCGCTTCTTGAGGTGCTCAATCCGCCCGGCGAATTGCACGACGTCGGCTACCGCTCTCTAGAGCCGGTCGATCGCTTCATGGCACGTCATCGCAAGATCATTCTTGCCTTAACGGCGCTTGGCGTCATCTCCGGACTACCGCAGCTCGCGAAGCTCGAATTTGACTTCAACCCGATTAACCTGCGCAGCAAAAAGGTCGAATCCGTTTCAACGTTCAACGATCTGATGCGCGATCCGAGCACAGCGCCGAACACCATCGAAATTCTGACGCCGAACCTCGGCGACGCCGAAAAGCTCGCAACGAAGCTTGATAAATTGCCGGAGGTCGATCGCACCGTTACGCTCGCGAGCTTCGTTCCGGATAAGCAAGACGAAAAGCTGGCGCTCATCCGCGACTGTTACGACTTGATCGGTCCGACAATCGAACCGGACGAGGTAGCGCCAACGCCGACAGACGCCGAAACGCGCCAGACGCTGCTCGATACCGCTAAAGAGTTCGAAGACGTCAGCAAATTGCCTGGCGCGTCTCCGCTCGCCGCGCACATGGCGAGCACGCTGCGCAAGGTAGCTGCTGCGACGCCGGAAGTTCGTGCGAAGATCGGTTCCGCACTGCTCGATGGCATGAAACTACGGCTCACGCAGATCCGTGCCGCTCTGAAAGCGGAGCCGATCAAGCTGCAAAACCTTCCCCCCGAAATCGTTGCTGATTGGGTAACCGCCGACGGGCGCGCCCGCGTCGAAGTGGGGCCCAAGGGTGATGGCAACGACAACGCCAATTTGCGGCGCTTCGCATCTGCTGTTCTGGCCGTCGATCCGAATGCAACCGGGGTGCCGATCCTGATCCAGGAATCGGCCAAGACCGTCGTGCGTGCGTTCATTCAGGCGGGGCTGCTGGCCTTCGTTTCGATCACGATCATTCTGTTCGTCGCGCTACGCCGGGTGACCGACGTGCTGCTGACGCTCGTGCCGCTGCTGCTCGCAGGCGTCGTGACGCTGGAGCTTTGCGTCCTGCTGAAACTGCCGCTCAATTTCGCCAACATCATCGCGCTGCCGGTCCTGCTCGGCGTCGGCGTGGCGTTCAAGATCTACTACGTGCTGGCTTGGCGTGCAGGCGTAACGAGCCTGCTTGCATCGCCGTTGACGCGTGCCGTCATGTTCAGCGCAATGACAACGGCCGTGGCCTTCGGAAGTCTGTTCTTCTCAAGCCATCCCGGCACGTCGAGTATGGGTGAGCTGCTCGCGCTCTCGCTGGTGACGACGCTTGCGGCCGCCGTTCTGTTCCAGCCCA
>JAFECH010000352.1 GCA_018242255.1 Pseudomonadota bacterium
CAAGAAAGCCGGAGCAGCGCTCCGGCCTTCCGTTATTCTGATGAGACGTGTGGTCAGCGACGATCGTCAAAGTCGCCGAGACGATTGAAGCAATCCTGAAGTCCCTGAGACCGGAAGAGCTGATCGCGCGCCAAGTCGGAGCGTCGAGCCCATCTGCACCAGCGAAAATGGTTGCGGGTATCGGTGTCCCATTGCGGACCGCGGAAACCACAGCGATAGCGGATATTGGCGTCTGCCTGAACCTGCGCGATGCGGGCATAGACTTCGCAGCTCGCGCGTTTGCCTTCGACGTCGCCGCGCCGATCGTCCTTGCCGAAGCGGAAGCTGAAGCCGCGATCGTCGAGCCGAAGGGTCTGGGACGCAGCGGCGCCAGCCATTCCTGTAATGATAACGGCAGCCAGGATGATCCTTGAGCTGAGCATGTTTCCTCCACGGTTTTCCTGCTGGCGCGCTGGATACGCGGGGAATATGGCCTGACTGTTGCGCCGGCATGGCGGCATCGCGGTGCGTACTGAAAATTACGTTCACCGTCGATTGCCAACTTCGGCATTCATCCGCAGCGGCTTTTGTTGCGCCTCACGCGGCAACAACTTCCGAAGCGTTCGGGAGCGTCGCGTCGCCGGCCGGGCCGCCGACGAGCTTCTTGATGATCTTGACAGCGTTGGCAGCGCCGTCTTCCTGCTCCATGGCGCGGCCGATCTCCGCTGCTCTCAGCGCATACGACGGATTTGTTGCCACGTCGCGGATGCGCTCGGTGAGCGTTTCGAGCGTCCAGTCCTGGATCGGGAGCTGATCGGGACCGGCACCCAGCTGGAAGATCCGGCGGCCCCAGTATTTCTGGTCCATCATGAAGGGGCCGACGAAACTCGGACGCCCGGCGCGCAAGGCAGACGTGGTAGTGCCGAGGCCGCCATGATGAACGACGGCACTGACCTCACGGAACAGTTTGTCGTGCGGCACGAACTGGTCGATCAGGTGGAAATTGTCCGACAGCGGCACGCGATCGAACTCGCCGCGTCCCTTGCCGAGGATCGCTCGCTGTCCAGCCGCTTCGCACGCGCGCAGGATCATCTCGGTTCGTTCAAGACCGAGTGCGGGCATGCTTCCGAATCCGATGTAGATGGGTTGCGGTCCGGCGGCTAAAAATTCTGCTAGCTTGCCGGACGGACGCCAGTTCGGCGCCTCGTCGCGGAACCAGTAGCCGGTGAAATAAATCTCGTCACCTTCGGTGCTCGCGCGCGGTTGCAGCACGGGGCTCACTGGGTAAAGCACCGGCGCCCGCTTGCCGTGGACGCGATGGGGATGCTTGATCCAGAACGACCGGCCAAGGCCCAGAGACTTGCGGATCTCGCCAATCACGCGCCGGTACGCCAGACGTTGCAATCCGAGCGTCTTGTAGCCGTGCCGATTCCAAGCGGGGATACCCGTACCTGGAATGACCGACAGAAGGTTTTCGGCCGAAGGCGAAACGGAGCCGAGACCGACCATGACGGCGGGAATGTTCCGTGCTTCGGCGATTTCACCGGCGACCGAGATCACTGGATGAAAAATCATGGCATCTGCATCCGCCGTCGCAGCGACGGAGTCGAGAAGGATGCTCTCGAACAGCGCGCGCATGTCGGGTCCGGGGCTCAGCCATTTCTTGACCGTGACCAGCGTGTGGGCGCCGGCGACCTCCGCCATCTCGCCGTCTTTCATGAACTTTGAAAAGTCCGTGCCGCAGCGGCGCGCTTCGAGTCCCTTGCTGCTGACGAAATCCATGAAGTCTTCTGGAGCGGCGAGGCTGACCTCGTAGCCGGCCTCTTTGAGCGCCAGACCTAGGGCAACCATCGGGCCGACGTCGCCCAGCGTTCCAACGGTAAGTAATGAAATCCGGCGTGCCATTTCGACCTGATGTTGCAGATAACTGACCGCTCCGCGACAGAAGTGCCGCTGACGTGTCAGTTGCCCATTCCTGCGATCGTGGCCCCCGATCCCGTTCAGAATGCGTAAGGTGAGACCCTGCCGCAACAGCGGTCGTCAACCATGGCTAACAAACGGTGGTGCTCGTGGCGTTCATGTCTCACCTCAGATGCACTCGCGCACCGAGGTCCGCTCTGCTATTCCGGGCGCGATGAGCACCAAGAAACGCACAGCCATTTTGATCTCGGGCCGAGGGTCCAACATGCAGTCGCTGGTGGCGGCTGCGCGTGCGGCCGACTATCCGGCCGAGATTGTGCTTGTCGCGTCGAACAGACCGGATGCCGCGGGCATCGCGTGGGCTGTCGAACAGGGGCTGCCGACAGTCGTCATCGATCACAAGGGTTACGAGTCGCGGGCGGCGTTCGAACAGGCGCTGCAGTCGGCGCTCGATACGCACAGCGTGGAGCTAATCGCGCTTGCCGGTTTCATGCGGCTGATGACGCCCGAATTCGTCGAGCACTGGCGGAATCGGATGATCAACATTCATCCGTCGCTGCTGCCGAGCTTCAAAGGCCTTCACACGCATGAGCAGGCGATTGCGGCCGGTGTGAAGATCGCAGGCTGCACGGTTCATTATGTCCGGCCAGAGATGGATGCGGGCCCGATTATCGCGCAGGCAGCAGTTCCAGTGCTGTCGAGTGATACCGCAGAGACACTCGCGGCCAAGATCCTCATTGCAGAACACCAAGTTTACCCGGCCGCATTAAGACTTGTCGCCGCAGGGCAGGTATGCTGTGATGGGGAGAAAATCGTTATATCTTCGGAAGTTAGCGAAACAAACCCGCTGTACTCTCCAGCGATCTGATCCACAGCATCATTCGGCGGTTACCTTGCGCTGGCCGTCGCATGGACAGGGCCCCCCCAAACCATGGTAATTCTATGGCTTCCGGAGAGGGAGATCCGGCGACCGAAGTGCAGCGCGAGCCCAACGGGGCGCACGAAGCGCCCGCAAGGCTGATACGCGCAACGCTCCTCCGGTCCCGAATGGAGAATGCCTATGGAAACGACCCCCAGCCACACTCTGGGTCTCGGTGATGAATCTAGCATCTGGTTCAACCTGACGCCGCTCCTGCGTGGCGATCCGGATAACCCGATGCGCATCCTGATGCAGATGATGGACCGCTATGGGCCCGTCCTGCCGGTCAACATGGCCAATCAACGTGTCGTGCTTATTTCAGAACCCGAATATTTCAAGCACGTGCTCGTCACCAAAGCCGACAACTACATCAAATACTTCGACGGCCTGAAGCCGATCTTCGGCAAGTCGATGATCACCAACGACGGCGCGCTCTGGCAAAAGATCCGCATGCCGCAGCAGCCCGCGTTCCATCCCGACATGTTCGCTGAGTACATCCCGTACTTCCTGCGCGCGATCGACACCAAAATGGCGCTGTGGGCCGATCTCGCGAAGAGTGGCGAGACGGTCGAGATGGTCGAACAGACGTGGACGCTTGCGGCGGACATGATCTGCAAGGCGCTGTTCGACCGCGATATGCCGTTCAATCCGCACGTCGTTTTCAAGTGCGTGAAAACCTATACCGACGTCATGAACCATCGCGACATCCGTCTGCGCAAGCAGGCGGGTGAAGTCTTCGAGATGACGGACGAAGATCCGGCAAAGGCAATGGAAGTGTGGGCGAGCGTGCCCCCGGCCGTGATGGGCGCCGATCCGCGCGAGATGCGCGAGCGTACGCTGCTCAAGATGATCGAGGCCACCGTCGCCGATCCTTCCGTTCCTGAATTCGACCAGCAGCAGGCCATCGACGAGCTGAAGCAATATCTGTGGGCCGGCACCGAGACGACGGCGTTGACGCTGGCGTGGGCGCTTTACGAGACGTCGCGACGTCCGGAAATGGCGGAACGCATTCGTCGCGAAGGCGAGCAGGTCTACGGCGATCGCGAGCCGACGGCCGCCGATTACTCCGGCCTCGCCTACACGCGCGCCGTCATCCAGGAAACGATGCGTATCTATCCGCCGGTGTGGAGCCTCATCCGCATCGCAGCGGCCGAAGACGAGATCGGCGGCGTGAAGATCAATCCGGGCGATCGCGTCTCGATCTTCAGCTACGGTGCGCACCACAATCCGAAATTCTGGCCCGAGCCTGAATCCTTCCAGCCCGAGCGCTGGATGGCAGGCAACGCGAAGAAGCAGGTCAAATACAGCTACCTGCCGTTCGGCGCCGGAAAGCGCTCGTGCATCGGCGGCGCGATGAGCCAGGTCGAGAACACGTTGGCGCTGTCGCGGCTTCTTCGCCGCTTCCGTCCCGAGTATGTCGGCAAGGATCCGGCTGGGCTGAACGCGACGGTGACGTTGACGCCGAAGGGTGGATTGAAATTCAAAATCCACGAGTTGAGCTGACGCATGCTGCTCGTGAATTGTCGTTGAGATCCTGCATGGCCGGGAGCGTATCCCGGCCTTTTCTTATCGACCAGATTTCCACTCAAGCGGCGTGCGTAACATCGCGTTACTCAATTTGATTCTTGGGTCGCGAACGCTATTCGCAATGTTTTCCACAGGCAAAATCGCGCCGCGATACGGGCTTTTACGCCCGCAAAGTGCTCATGAAAGTTGAAATCAGAGTGTTGGGTCCACTCGCATGCGCGAGAGTGCTGGGTTTTCTACGCAAGTTAATACTGTCATAGTCGTAGCACGTTAATCAATTAGTAGAACATTCAGGACGCCACTACCCCCCGTGTCGTCCAGACACAGCCGAAACGCCCCTGTTCCAAACTCCAGGAGACCCTCACCATGGAGTCCGTGAGAACTGTCGTACTTGGCAAGTCCGTCTTCCTGTTGACGGGAGCGAAACCGCGCCTATCGAAAGAAAAGAGCGTCGCGGTTACGCTTGATGTGGAAGCGCCCGAGAAATTGATAGAAACTGCTCGCCGCAACCCCGATGCCGTAGCCTTCGGGTTCGTCGCGGGAAGTTGGGTCGCGGCCGCCTAAGCGCCGTCCACCGTCCGGCTTGCGGATGCGTCGGTGCGCATCTTTGGCACCCGGACGAAGCGCCACGAGGGTCTGTTCGCCGTATACGGCGCGACCCTCGCGGCGAATCCGCCATCGACCGTGTTTATTCAACCGGCTAACGAGATATTTCTTCGGCCGGAAACTATTCGGTTCGGAACGACGCCGTTAGTTTGCCGCCTCTCAATCGAGCGAGGCGCAAACTTCCCTTATGCAGCACGATCACGCAACCATTCTCGCGGAGAGGCGAGGGAAGCCTTTCTACACGCATCTCTACGTCCAGGTCCTGGTGGCGATCGCCCTCGGCATCTGTCTCGGCCACCTCTATCCGTCAACGGGTGAGGCGATGAAGCCGCTGGGAGATGGCTTCGTCAAACTCATCAAGATGCTGATCGGGCCCATCATCTTCGTTACTGTGGTGCATGGGATCGCGTCGATGGGCGACCTGAAAAAGGTTGGTCGGGTCGGGATCAAAGCCCTCATCTATTTCGAAGTCCTCACGACGTTGGCGCTCGTGATCGGCTTGGTCGTCGTCAACGTTCTGAAGCCGGGCGCCGGTATGAACGTCGATATCTCGTCGCTCGATGCGAAGGCCGTTGCGAGCTTCGTGGCGAAATCGAAGGAAGAGTCAGCTGTCGGTTTCGTTCTCGACATCATTCCGAACACGTTCCTCAGCGGCTTCGTAGACGGCAATATCCTGCAGGTTTTGCTGGTCGCCTTGCTCTTTGCGTTCGCGCTGCAATCGCTCGGCGCTCGCGGCAAACCCGTGCTCGATCTGGTCGCGCAGATCGGTGACGTGATGTTCAAGATGGTCGGCTTCATCATGAGGCTGGCGCCGATCGGCGCGTTCGGCGCGATGGCCTTCACGATCGGGCGCTACGGGATCGACAAGCTGTCGAGCCTCGCCTTCCTGATGTTCGCCTTCTATTTGACGTGCCTGATCTTCCTGTTCGGGGTGCTTGGCGTGATCGCGTGGCTGTCAGGCTTTTCGATCCTGCGCTATCTCGCTTACATCAAGGACGAGTTGCTGATCGTTCTTGGAACGTCGTCGTCAGAGAGCGTCCTGCCGCGTCTCATCGCCAAGATGCGCAAGGCCGGCTGCGAGGAAAGTGTGGTCGGGCTCGTCGTCCCGACAGGATATTCGTTCAATCTCGACGGCACCTGCATTTACCTGACGATGGCCGCGATTTTCCTAGCGCAAGCGACGAATACCGAGCTGACGATCTGGCATGAGTTGTCGATCCTCGGCGTGTTGCTTCTGACGTCGAAGGGCGCGGCTGGCGTTACCGGCTCGGGCTTTATTACATTGGCGGCAACGCTCGCCACGACGTCGCATATTCCGGTTGAGTCGCTGGCACTGATCCTCGGCATCGACCGTTTCATGTCGGAAGGCCGGGCGCTTATGAACCTTATCGGCAATGGCGTCGCGACCATCGTGATCGCGAAGTCGGAAGGCGCCATCGACGAAGAAACATTCGAGCGGGAGCTCGGCGGAAACGGCCGCGTCGTCGCCGATGATACCGTCTAGGCGTGATCGGGCGAAAACGGCAGGTCCGTCACGCCGGGATTGATGCCAAAGCCCGTCAACATCGCCGTCACCTGACCGCGATGATGGGTCTGGTGGTTGAAGATGTGCATCAGGATAAGGGCCTTCGGACGGGTCATCTCGCGTCCAGCGGCGCCTGAATACCAGGTCAGATCGCCATCACATCCGGACTGCTCGAAGCGTTCCGCCCACTCCTCGATCACGTGGTCGAAGCGCTCACGCTCGGATTTCAGCCCGCTCCAATCGTTGAAGAAGGTCGTACTGTCAGAAAGAGAGGTCTTGGCGGGAGGCGGAGATGCATCGAACCGCGACAGCCACATCTCGTCAGCCCACAGAATATGGTTCAACGTGGCATGGATAGAACCGAAGAACGCGCCCCGATTTTCTTTCCGCTGTGCGTCGGTCAGCTGTTCGCTGGCCCGGTATATGCTGGCGTTTTGCCAGCTGTTGTAGCGGGCCATAGTGCGCATGTAGGACGGCGAAATCATCGCCTTTTTCCTCGGGAATACAGAGGCCGGAGCGCACGCAGCGCTCCGGCGCGGGTTTTAACCAACGATCTCGTCGAGGCCGAAATTCAGGGCGATTTCCCGTTCGGCGGCTGCGGCGCTATCGGAGCCGTGCGTCGAATTGGAACCCTTCGATTCCGCGAAAAGCTTGCGAATGGTGCCTTCGGCGGCTTCCTTCGGGTCGGTCGCGCCCATCACTTCACGATACTTAGCGATGGCGTTTTCGCCTTCCAGCGCCTGCAGAACGATCGGGCCGGAGGTCATGAAATCCACGAGTTCGCCGTAAAAAGGCCGTGCCTTATGTTCTTCATAGAACTTCTCGGCCTGGGCGCGGGTCCAGCGGACGCGCTTCTGAGCCACGATGCGCAGGCCGGCGTCTTCGATGACGGCGTTGATCTTGCCAGTAAGATTGCGGCGCGTCGCGTCGGGCTTGATGATAGAAAACGTGCGTTCGATGGCCATAAGTCTGTCTCGCTTTGCGGATTTTATGTGTGTTCCGCGGGCTTATAGCGACGCGCACAGCCGCCAGCAAGCGCTGGACCGTCGCCCCGCAGAGCATTCAGTTGCACGTCACACGCGAAAGTGGAGTTTTACCGCATAATCGCCCGATTGACGCGCGCAATTACGTATGAACAGTGTGGGCCGGCGAAGAGCGCACGGTCTGGGGGTTAGGCAGTAATGCCTACGTGTGCGAAGAAGCGAAGATGACGGCACAGGCCAGCGACATTCAGTGGTATATCGCCCGCGACGGTAAACAGCACGGGCCGTTGACCGATATCGAAATGCGGACGTTCGTCGCGCATAACTATTTGCGTATCAGCGATCTGATCTGGCGGCCTGGAATGCCGGAATGGCAAACGGCGCCCAACGTGTTTCCGACGGCGTTCGAGGCGCTCGGTCAGGAACCAAAGCACGCTTCTGCTCCAGCGTCCGCACCAGTTCCTCAACCGCAAGCATCAACTTTTGCGCAACCGACCGCGACCCATGATGCGCGCGGCATCGACTATGAAAGCGACGTGGCACCGCGGCCCGACCGCAATCTCATCAAACGTCTGGCGATTGCCGGCGTCGCGATTGCCGTGATCGGCGGCGGCGCGTTTGGGTTCACGAATTATCGCGGCGCCATCATGGATATGGTGTCCGGTTCAAACGGTACGAGCGCCGACAACGCGCCGGTCGTCGCCGCGCCGTCCGATCCATCGTCTTCTTCGACGACGGCTTCCGCCGATCAATCGGCGCAGCCGCCTGCAAGCGATACTGCGCAGACGGCCAATAATACCAGCGCATCCACCACAACGCCGACGAACGATGTGATTTCGTCGGCGCCGCCCACCGACACAACGACGACATCGTCGGTCTCGCCATCCGCGACGGACGCATCTTCATCGCCGCCGCCGTCGTCGCAGACGCAGGTTGCTGCCGTCGAACCACAATCTCCGACACCGCCGCCGCCACCCGCCGTTGACGGTTCACCACTCGATCTGCGCCTGCAAACCGTACCGGTTTGGGCGCTCATCAAGCGCGAATATCCGGATTGGTATTCGAACGAAATCTCCTCGGCCAACAAGCTCGTTGCCGACAACAAGCCCGATAGCGACGTGGCGACGCTCTTGGCTCAAGGCCTCGTCACGCTTCGGCGCCAGAACGCCGATAAGGCCTTAGAGGCAAGTCCGGAAAAGTTGCAAGCCATCGCCGAAGCGTTTCTCAATCATCTGAAGGCGCTTAGGGCGCAAAGCGTGAGCGCCTGCTTCGGCTTCATCTCGAAGGGTGAAATGAGCCCGGCCGTCATCCAGACGATGGAACACCCCGAGACGGCAACGGCGCTCAACGCCCAGACCGATGCCATTTTCGAGGCCATCTCGGAAGGATCGAAAAGCCCGGTCAAGCACGACTCGGCCGTCAAGAGCGACTACGACATTCTGATCAAGGAACTCGGCAAACTCGGCTGGAAGGAAGAAGACCTGCAGGTCTTCTCCAATCCGACGCTGCTGGCGAAGCGCGAGCCTGAGCAGGTCTGCAAGATGGTACAGGAGTGGTTCATCGCGCACCTCGCCGTGCAGGACAAAGCCGTCCGCGACCGCCTGCTCTATGAAACGTTGAAGCCCGTGGTGTCGGGCTGATGCTGTACACCGCGCTCAGGGTGTTTTTGACCGCGGGTTTGGTTGTCGCCATTTCGGAAATCGCGAAACGCTCGACGGTCTTTGGCGGTATCGTGGCCTCGCTGCCGCTGACGTCGCTGCTGGCTTTCATATGGCTCTACGGCGAGACCGGCGACACCGCCAAGATCGCGAGCCTGTCGATGAGCATCTTCTGGTACGTGCTGCCGTCGCTCGTGCTCTTTCTGGCTCTACCGGTGTTGCTTGGGAACGGGTTCGGCTTTTGGTTAAGCCTAGCCATCGCCTCGGCGCTGACGTTCGCGGCTTATTTGCTGATGACGGCTGCGCTTGCCCGCTTCGGCGTTACGCTCTGACCCGGTGACAGCGGGCGGCGGACCAGCTATCGCGATGCCATGCTGCATATCAACGATCTCACCTATCGCATCGAAGGCCGGCCGATCCTTGATCAGGCGACGGCCGCCATTCCGTCGGGTCACAAGGTCGGCCTCGTCGGCCGCAACGGCGCCGGCAAATCAACGCTGCTGCGTTTGCTGAAGGGCGAGATCGCGCCCGACGACGGTTCAATCTCAATCCCGAAGAATGCGCGGCTCGGCCATGTGGCGCAGGAAGCGCCAGGCGGCGACGAGAGCCTGATCGACTCGGTGCTATCGGCCGACACTGAGCGCGCGGGCCTGCTGGCTGAAGCCGAGACCGCGACCGATCCGGAACGGATCGCCGAAATCCAGATGCGCCTGACCGACATCGACGCGCACTCGGCGCCGGCGCGAGCGGCGCGCATTCTGTCCGGCCTCGGCTTCGACGAAGACGCGCAGCGGCGTGCGTGCCGGGAATTTTCCGGCGGCTGGCGCATGCGCGTAGCGCTCGGCGCGATCCTGTTCCTGAAGCCCGACATTCTGCTGCTCGACGAGCCGACGAACTATCTCGATCTGGAAGGCACGCTCTGGCTCGAAAACCATTTGAAGAGCTATCCGCACACGGTGCTGATCGTCAGCCACGACCGCGATCTGTTGAACACTGCGGTGACCGAGATCCTGCATTTGGACAAGGGCAAGCTGACCCTTTATGCGGGCGGCTACGACGATTTCGAGGAAACGCGGCGCGAGCGCCAGCGGCTCGAGATGAAGCTCAAGAAGAAGCAGGACGAACAGCGGCGGCATCTTCAGGCGTTCATCGACCGCTTCAAAGCGAAGGCGAGCAAAGCCGCGCAGGCCCAGAGCCGCGTCAAGGCGCTGGCCAAGATGCAACCGATTGCGGCGCAGGTTGACGATCGCGTCGTGCCGTTTCATTTCCCCGATCCGCAGAAGATCATCGCCAGTCCGCTGCTGCGGATCGAAAAGGCCACTGCCGGCTATGAAGCCGATCATCCGATATTGTCGGGCATCGACTTGCGCATCGACAACGACGATCGCATCGCGCTGCTCGGCCAGAATGGCAACGGCAAATCAACGCTGGCGAAGTTGATCGCGGGCCGGCTGAAGCCATTGTCGGGCGATGTTTTCGGCGCGCAGAAAATCGAGGTCGGATACTTCGCGCAACATCAGCTTGATGATCTTCTGCCGAACTCGACACCCTACGACTACATGGTGAAGCTGCTGCCGGAGGCGACGGAAGCGCAACGTCGCACAAAGCTTGGCACGTTCGGTTTCAGCGCCGACAAAGCGGATACGGCGTGCGGGAAACTTTCGGGCGGAGAGAAAGCGCGGCTGCTGCTGGCGCTCACGGCATTTCACGGACCGCACGTTCTTATCCTCGACGAGCCGACGAACCATCTCGACGTCGACAGCCGAGAAGCACTCATTCACGCGCTGATGGAGTACAACGGCACCGTCATCCTCATCAGCCACGACCGGCATTTGATCGAGGCGACAGCCGACCGGCTTTGGCTCGTGCGCAACGGCACCGTAAAGCCGTACGACGGCGATATGGAAAGCTATCGCGCATTGCTGCTTGAAGAGCGTGGTGCGCGAACCTCGGACCGGCGCGACGAAAATGGAAGTGAGGCGCGCGCGTCGCGCACGGATCAACGCCGGGCAGCGGCAGAAAAGCGGGCCGAGCTGGCGCCGCTCAAAAAAGCCATGCAGGCGGCCGAGAAGCACGTCGACAAGTTGTCGAAAGAGATTGCGGCGCTGGACACGCTGTTAGGCGACGCGGAGATTTATTCCTCCAACCCGCAAAAGGCTCAGGCTGCCGCCCAGCAGCGTGGCCAATTCGCCCGCGACCTGCAGGCCGCCGAGGATGCGTGGCTGGCGGCGACCGAAGCCTATGAAGAGGCCTCGGCCGCGGCGGAGGCATAGGCCAAACGGCTTCCGCCTCTGATTTTACAGTGCGATTTGAAAAAGATGGGCGATTTTGCGAAATCGCCGCGCCTATCCACACCTGGACGAAACGAATTTCGGAACCCATTTCACGGTCCAGAAGTTGAACGGAACGCGCAGGCAGAGTGCTCCCCATCCCCCGCGTACTGCGCAAGCGAGAACGATCATGGACCAGAAATTCGTCTACCATCCCCTCAATCGCACGAATGCGCCGCGCGCCCGTGTTGCGAGCGCGAAGTTGGTCGTTTCTGAGTATCTTGCGTACGTTACGATGCTTTCGGCCGCAGTTGTTATCGCGATCATCACATTCGCTTACGCGGCCAACGCGACCGTGCATTGGCTTCATGTCGTAAACGGCCCCGGCTTCTTTACGTCCGAGGCGCAGCCGGTTTCACAGACCGATGTGAAGCCGTTCGCGCCGGCCAAGGCCGCGATGATTTCGGCACATTGAGTTTGATATTCCTCCACGCCTCGTAATCCTCATCCTCGGGTTCCTACCCGAGGATTTTTTTGGAGCGATTGCGGGTGGGCGACCTTGCCCAACAAGCGTCATCCCGGCGGAGGCCGGGATCCAGGCAATCCTCAACTAGTGAGATGGGGACGCTTGTCTGGGTGCCGACCTTCGTCGGCATGACGTTATTTGCATCGGCGACACGCGTTCCGCGCGCCGCCCGCGGATAACTTCAGCCGCTGATTTTTGAGAAGTCGGCGACGGTGAGCGTTGCTGCGCGGATTTCAGACAAGAGGCGCAGACGGTTTTCGCGGACCTGCTTGTCGTCGGCGTTGACGAGGATCTTCTCGAAGAACGCATCGACCGGGGCGCGGAGTTCCGACAGCGCGCGCATGGCGCCGGCGAAATTCTCGACCTGGATCGCCGACGTCGTGTCCTGCTTCACCTGCTCAATCGCGGCGGCGAGTGCGATCTCTTCCTTCTCTTTGAGAAGCGCCAAGTCGTAGGGACCGGCATAGGATTTTTTATCCTTTTTCTCTTCGATCGAAAGGATGTTCGCCGCACGCTTGACGCCTGCGAGCAGGTTTGTGCCGTCGTCAGTTTTGAGGAATGCGTCGAGCGCTTCGACGCGTTTCACTATGAGCGCGAGATCATCCTGCCCACCGAGCGAGAACACGGCGTCGATGAGGTCGTGTCGCTTGCCTTGGTCTTTGAGGAATACTTTCAGGCGATCGGCGAAAAAGGAGAGGAGATCGACGGCACCGGCGTGCACTTTCCTCCCCGCCCATTCAACAATTGCAGCGCCATGTCCTACGGCGACACTGCCGGATTTCTTTTTGGCATCAGTCAAAGCGCGCGAGTGGATTGCTTTCTCGGCTTCAGAGATGGCGGGCTCCAGGACACCCATCAGAGGCAACCGTAGATCATTTTCGAGCACGATGCGGATGACGCCGAGGGCGGCGCGGCGGAGCTGGTAGGGATCCCCGGAGCCGGTCGGCTTTTCGCCGATGGCCCAGAAGCCGACGAGCGTGTCGAGCTTATCGGCAAGTGCAACGGCGCAAGCGACGGCATCGCCCTGGTCTTCGCGCGGCACCGTGTCGGTCGGGCCTTTCGGCTTGTAGTGCAGTTCGAGCGCGCGAGCGATCTCGGGCTTGGTGCCAACGTGCTCGGCATAATAGCGGCCCATCAGGCCTTGCAGCTCGGGGAATTCGCCAACCATCTCGGAGACGAGATCGGCCTTGCAAAGACCAGCGGCGCGGCGCGCGTCCTGCGGGTCGGCATCGCACGCACCAGCGAGTTCAAACGCCAACTGTTCGATGCGTTCGACGCGATCTTTCTGACTGCCGAGCTTCTCGTGGAACGTGATATGCGCGAGCTTGCCCGCCATCTCGCCCAGCGGATGCTTCAGGTCCTGCTCCCAGAAGAACTTCGCGTCCGACAGACGCGCGCGAATGACCTTCTCGTTGCCCGAGACGATCTGCGCGCCGCCGTCTTTCGCGACGAGATTCGAGACGAGGAGGAACTTGTTTGCGAGATTCTTCGATTTCGGATCGCGCACCGAGAAGCACTTCTGGTGCGTCTTCATCGATGTCGTCAGCACTTCGCCGGGCACTTCGAGGAATGCTTTTTCGAAGGCGCCCATCAGCACGACCGGCCATTCGGTGAGGCCAGCATTCTCGGCCATCATTGCTTCGTCTTCGACGAGTTCGAGCTTGGCTTCCTTCGCGAGCGCGTGCGCCTGCTCAGAGATCGCAGCAGCGCGTTTCGCGGGATCGAGAATGACGTGATGGCTCTGGAGCTTCTCCTGATAGTCCGTGAAGCTTTTGACCTTGAACGGTCCCGGCCCCAGGAAGCGGTGGCCGCGCGTTTCATTGCTGGATGAGATGCCGACGAACTCGAGCGGCACAACTTTGCCGCCGAGCAGGCAAAGTATGGATTGCAGGGGACGAACCCATCGCGTTCGGTCCTCAACCTCGATGATTGATCCGGCGTCATCGCGAACGGGCTCGCCTTTGTCGTCGCGAAGCGCTGTAAATCGGATCGAGCCCCAGCGCATCGACTTCGGCCACGGGAACTTACCGGCGACGTCCGTCACCGTTTCGGCGATGATCTCGGGCGCGGCACGGCCGGGCTTTTCGATCTTAGCGACGTAGTAATCGCCTTTCTTCTCATCCTTGACGATGGTCGCATCATTGATCGATGCGAGACCGGCAGACTTCAGAAAACCTTGAACGGCCTGCTCTGGCGCGCCGACGCGCGGGCCTTTCTTTTCTTCGGAAATGGCGGGCGAGCCGTGGGGCACGTTTTCGATAACGAGCGTCAGGCGGCGCGGGGTCGAAAAGGCGCGCGCCTCGCCAACGTCGAGGCCGCGTGCTTTCAGGCCATCAACGACGAGGCGCTTCAAATCATCCGCTGCGCGCACCTGCATGCGCGCCGGAATCTCCTCCGACAGAAGCTCAAGTAGAAATTCAGACATTCAGGATCGATCTCGCAAGACTGGCTCTTTCCCAGTCATACAGGAAAGAGTTGGGTGAGGGGTGGAATTGCAGGGTTGCGTTCGCCCCTCACCCTGAGCTCTCCCCGCCACGAAGCCGTAACGGGGAGAGAGGTTGCGTTATGGGTTCGTCGGAGCCGGAGCTGCCGGTGGCGTCGCCGGTTCCGTGGTCGACGGCGTTGACGGCGTGGCTTCGGGCGCCGGTGTTGCCGGTGGCGTTGCAGGAGCCTGCTCAGCAGCCGGAGGCGACGGCGGGGTCGCTTCAGGCGCAGGCGTTGCCGGTGGTGTCGGCGATGATTCCGCGGCAGGCGGCGTCGGAGCAGGCTCCGCCGGTGGCGGCAGCGCTTTCATGGCACCGCCTTCCGCAGGCGCGGCTTCCTCAGTCTTTTTGTGTTCGGGAAGCATACCGGCGGGCAGAACAGTGCGCACCTCGTGTCCAAAGTCTCTCATCGCGCCGGTCGTCTGAAGGTAGCCGAGGCCGACAGCCACGAGCGCGACGAAGAATGCAAAGATCCAAGGCAGCCGTCGAAGAGCGAAGAAGCCGATAATGATCAGCGGCACGGCTGCCGCGATAATGCCGAGCGTGGTGTCGTTCATGCGCGTCCTCCTTCTGTCTTTAGCCAAGCGCCGCAGCAGGCCTTCGCCAGTTCGCGGACGCGTAGGATATAGCTCTGGCGCTCCGTGACCGAGATCACTCCCCGAGCGTCGAGCAGGTTGAAGATGTGGCTCGCCTTGATGCATTGATCGTAGGCGGGGAGCGCGAGCAAGTGCTCCTCACCATTCTTGGCGCCGGCCTCAAGCAGACCCAAGCATTCCGCTTCGGCGTCCTTGAAATGGCGGAGCAGCGCCTCTGTGTTGGCGTGCTCGAAGTTGTAGCGGGAATATTCACGCTCCGCCTGCAGGAAGACGTCGCCGTATGTCAGGCGTTTGTCATCCTCGCGACCGTTGAAATTCAAATCGAAGACGCGGTCGACGCCCTGGACGTACATGGCGAGGCGCTCGAGGCCGTACGTGATTTCGCCTGCCACCGGATTGCAGTCGAAGCCGCCGACCTGCTGGAAGTAGGTGAACTGTGAAACTTCCATGCCATTGCACCAGACTTCCCAGCCGAGACCCCAGGCGCCAAGCGTCGGGCTTTCCCAGTCGTCCTCGACGAAGCGAATGTCGTTCAGCGAGGTGTCAATGCCGATGGCATCTAGGCTCGCGAGATAGAGCTCCTGCATATTCGCAGGCGACGGCTTCATGATGACCTGGAACTGGTAGTAGTGCTGGAGCCGGTTGGGATTTTCGCCGTAGCGGCCGTCTTTCGGGCGGCGCGAGGGCTGGACGTAAGCCGCCGACCAGGGCTTCGGTCCGAGCGAGCGCAGGGTCGTTGCCGGGTGAAAGGTGCCGGCGCCGACTTCCATATCGTAGGGCTGAAGGATGACGCAGCCTTCGGCGCTCCAAAAGCTTTGCAGGGTCAGGATGAGATCCTGGAAGGCAGATTTAGGGCGCAACGCAGGAAGGCGTCCGGCTTTCGTTGCAACCGACGTCTGGGGCATGTCTTTTGGCTCGTTCCGGCTGAATTTTCGGCGGCAATATACGCGTTAAGGGCCCCTTGTCACGCATCGCTGAGGCGATTTTACGGGCTTAACGGCGGAAAGGCGGACGCAATCGCTGCCGAAGACGTTTGCTGCGGTGCCCTGCTAGGGCCTCGCAAAGCGATGGCGGAACCAACGGGGTGCGATCTTTTAGTTGTCGCGCTGCTGACGGGGACGGTAAACGCCGGCCGTTTCATCCCACTCGAGATTGCCAAGGTCGCGAACCGGGGCCGTGGCGCGGCGCATGCGGGCTTCCTGCTCGCGCGCGGCCTGACCCTGACGCGCCAATGACGCGAGCAAACGGTATCCGGCGAGACCGGCAGCGCCGACGATGGCTAGAAATATGACTGGGGGCATTGCTCGGCCCTCCGGGCCCTAAATCCCAAAGCGCGACCAGAGCGTACGCGCCTCGATAGCCGACACCAGATCGTCGGCAAAAGCAAGGCCGCCATTGCCTAGCCCAGATGCGCCGGGCACACGGCGGAGCCGCGACAGAAGCCCGCCGCGATCCGGCTCGACCACCTTGAGCCGCACCTTGCTTCCGAACACATCCTGCATCTTCGAGCGAATGTCGGTTATGCCGTCGATGAGGCCAAATTCAACCGCTTTGGCAGCCGACCAAAATGCGCCGGAGAAAAGCTCATCGTCGGGGGCTTTCAGCTTGCCAAGGCGGCGTTCCTTGACGAGGCCGATGAAGACGTCGTGCACGTCCTTCTGGATCGCTTTCAGTCGCGAGACGTCATCGGCGTCTTCGGGCAGGAAGGGATCGAGTTGGTTCTTGTTGGCGCCGGCAGTGTAGACGCGGCGTTCGACACCGATCCGGTCGATCAACTCGACAAAGCCGAAGCTGCGCGAGACGACACCGATGGAGCCCACGATAGAGGATGGATCGGCGTAGATTTCATCGCCGGCGATGGCGAGAAAATATCCGCCCGAAGCAGCCACGTCTTCGCAGAATACATAGACTTTCTTGTTTTTTTCGGCCGCCAACTGACGAAGGCGCTTGAAGATCAGGTTCGACTGCACCGGCGAGCCGCCCGGCGAGTTGATGACCACGGCGACGCCGGGAAGCTTCGACAGCGAAAATGCTTTCTCTACGGCGCCGGCATAACTCGCGAGCGACAACCCTGGCCGCAACGGCGTCGCCATGCCGATCGGGCCGCTGAAGCGGAGAACTGGAACGACGGGCGAGCGCGAAAACGGCCACATAAATTCAAACTCCTGCGGGGGACGTTGGGAGGATTGCTTTGCGTGACATGGAGAGCGGATTGTCTAGTGCAATCACCGGCCTGCTGCCAGTGGCTATCAGCCGCCAATTTTTGACGGCAGCGCTGCGCCGCGACGAAAAACGGCTTCGATTTCGGGCAGGAACGCCTGGTCAGGTCCATGCAAAACGAGGCTTGGCTTGATCGAAATCGGAGCACGGCTGCCTTTGATACCGGAGACGATAACTCGGATGGCCGGTTCGTCCGCTCGCGCATGAATGGGCAGCACGCTGACGGCGCCGAAACGGCCTTCGAAAGCCGAGAGAATGCGCGGCAGCGCTTCGGCTTTGTGAATCATCGCGGCGCGACCTCCGGGAGCGGCCATGCGGTTCATGAAGCGCGCCCAGACTTCCAGCGCATCCTGCGGCATCT
The DNA here is from genome assembly GCA_018242255.1 of Pseudomonadota bacterium. Taxonomy (GTDB): domain Bacteria; phylum Pseudomonadota; class Alphaproteobacteria; order Rhizobiales; family Hyphomicrobiaceae; genus Hyphomicrobium_B. Next base: position 17,574 of record JAFECH010000352.1, read on the forward strand.
GGTGGGACGCAGCCCGCAGATGGTTGCCTGCGGCAGTGCTGCGTCCGGCTTCGTGATAGGGCGGATTGGCGAGGACGAAGGCGAAAGTTTCGGACACAATGCCTGCCGCATCCAACGCACCTGTTGCGCGCGAAATATCAGTTTCGACAACCGATACGCGTGCGCTTAGGTTGTTGCGGTCAACATTATGGCGGGCGAGAGCTGCGAGTTTTGGTTCACGTTCGAGCAGGACGACGCCCGCACCTGGACACCGGGCCGCGACACACAAGCCCACGACTCCGACGCCGGAACCCACGTCCAATACCGTCTCTTCACCGACGAATTCCGGTGCCAGCGCGGCAGCCAGCAAAACCGCGTCCGTTCCCGCGCGATACCCGTCTCGCGGCTGACGCACAATCAAAGCATCGCCGAGAAACAGGTCCTCACTGACGTCTTCGCCGTGCGCCAGATCAGTATCAAGCACGCTCATGGTCAACGACCCATTCACCAAGTCCGGCCTCCCTCAGAATCCGGCTTGCCTTGTTCCAATCGTCATCGGTAACGACAAGACGTCGCGGGAATGCTCCGATTGACCCTTCCATCAAACTCATATTTCGATCAAATATGACCGCTTCGATGCCCTGACCTGCGAGCAGGGCTTCGACATAACTGATAAGCACAAGGTCGTTCGTCAAAATTAACTCGCGCATGGCAATTCCCAAAATGAACGATGGTTTTTGCCACGCTCGATGCCGCGTGACGGTCTAAAAACGACTACCTATATTAGCATGGTCTAGGAACATTGGGGGCCACCTTGGGTCGCGTAATACCGCTCGAAGACGTCCGCGAAACGAGCCAGAAGCTGCAACCGCTTCTCGATCTCGTCGCCGATGACATGGAAGCGATCAATCGCATCATACTCGACAAGGCCGTGTCCGATGTCGACATGATCCCGGAACTCGCGCACCACCTGATCGACAGCGGCGGCAAGCGCCTGCGGCCGATGCTGGCGCTCGCGGCGGCGAAACTGTGCGGATACACCGGCAACGGGCATATCCGCACCGCCTCGGCGGTCGAGTTCATGCACACTGCAACGCTGCTGCACGACGACGTCGTCGATGAAAGCGCGACGCGGCGCGGGCGTAAAACCGCGCGGATGATCTGGGGCAATCAGGCGAGCGTGCTTGTCGGCGATTTTCTGCTTGGCCAGGCATTCAAGATGTTCGTCGATGTCGGATCGCTTTCGGTGCTGCGCATCATGTCGAACGCCGCGGCGACGATCGCCGAAGGCGAAGTTATGCAGCTTGCGGCAGCGAAGAATACCTCGACGACAGAAGACGACTATCTGACGATCATCAATTCCAAGACCGCCGCTCTGTTCTCGGCTGCCGCCGAGTCCGGAGCGGCGCTAACGCAGCGTCCGAGCGAAGAGCAGGCAGCGCTGCGGTCGTACGGCAAAAATCTCGGGCTAGCCTTCCAGCTCGTCGATGACGCACTCGATTATGCGGGCGACAGCACGCGGCTCGGCAAGTCCGTCGGCGACGATTTCCGTGAAGGCAAAATCACCCTGCCCGTCATCTTGTCGTTTCGGCGTGGTTCCAATGACGAGCGGCAATTCTGGAACCGCACAATCGCTGAGGGCAACATCGCCGACGGCGACCTCGAACATGCCATCAGCCTGATGCGCCGTCACAAGGCGATCGAGGCGACGTTCGAGCGGGCGCGTTCGTATGGGGCGATTGCGCGCGATGCGCTGGCGATCTTCCCGGGAAGCCGCGAAAAAGATGCGCTCGAGCAAGTCATCGAATTCTGCATCGGCCGTTCGCACTGATCGTTCATCATGCTGCGACCGATAACCTCAAGTGAGCCTTGAGGCGGCGACCCACCATTTTGGCTGGCGCGTCTTGAGCATGCGTGCACCGGTCTGTGCAGCGGTTTCGGATTCGAAAAGAGCAAAGCATGTCGGACCGGCTCCCGACAGTTGCGCGACGCGCGATCGCGGCAGCTTCGCCAGTTCCGACAGGACGTTGATGATTTCTGGAAAAAGCTGGCGCGCGGGCGCTTCGAGCGCGTTGCCGCGGAGGGCCGCGTAACGGATTACGTCTCCGACGCTTGAGAAAACCGGGGGATTTTCCGGCTCCAAGTCGGAGGGCAACGGCTCAGCATTCAATAGGCGGAACACCTCAGCCGTTTTCTTAGCGGGCACCTCAATGAGAGGATTTGCGAGCACTGCGTAAAGCTCACCGGGCAAAGCTACCTCTGTGATGTGCTCGCCGGTACCCGTCATCACCGCGCTTTGGCTTTTCAGACAGACCGGAACATCCGCACCGAGCGCGCGCGCGACAGCTCCGAGATCACGCGACACCAAGTCTGCACGAGTGCCACGGAGAAGCCGGAGCGCTGCTGCAGCGTCTGCTGAGCCGCCACCGATGCCGCTCGCGACGGGGAGATTTTTCTCAAGCGTCAAACGACCGGCAACAAAATCCGGCACCAAACGCGACATCGCCGCTACAGCCTCGTCGACGAGATTGGCGTCTCCGAGGCCAGTTGCGAACGGTCCGGTAACTTCGGTTTTCGACGCCGGGCCCAACTCGCGCGTCAAACGATCGCCGACATCTGCCGCAAAGGCGACGAAGCTTCGCAGCTCATGATAGCCGTCCGATCGGCGCCCAAGCACTTCAAGCGTCAAATTGATCTTGGCTGGTGCGAATTCCAATTTCGACATTCATTCCACGATACGAAAACGGGCGCTCAAGCGCCCGTTTTCTGCAATTTATATTGACACCCAGTTACTACTCGACAGCCCTGCCAGAAGTTCCTGTCTTGTTTTCGCTGCGTCTGCGTAATGTCTCGGTTTGAACCTGGCGCGTTTTGCCGGACGCGTTCGCTTCGCCCTTTGCATCAAGACCGCGTTCAAGCTTCGCCTTTATCTTGTCGACGTCATCGGGCTCAGGGTCCAGCGACAAAGCTTGCGACCACTGGAAACGCGCCTCGCGCTCGCGACCGACCTTCCAGAAAGCATCGCCCAGATGATCGTTCAGGGTCGGGTCTTCCGGCTTGATCTCAACAGCGCGCTCGAGATAGCGGACAGCTTCCTTGAAGTTGCCTTGCTTGTAGTGTGCCCAGCCGAGACTATCGACGATGTAACCGTCGTCCGGCTTGAGTTGCACGGCCTTCTCGATCAGGCGCGTACCCTCTTTGAGATTTTTTCCCTGATCGACCCAGGAGTAGCCCAGATAGTTAAGAACGAGAGGCTGATCGGGAGCGAGGACAAGGGCACGCTTCAGATCTGCTTCGGCGGCAGGCCAGTTCTTCAACCGCTCATAAGAAGTGCCGCGCGCGTAGAAGTAACCCCAGTTGCGCGGGTCGGATTTGTCGATGACCTTGAGAGCTTTCGTGAAATACGTGACGGCGCCCTCATAATCCTTGCGCGCACGCATAATGTTCCCGAGCGCCTCCAACGGCCGAACGTCTTTCGGATTGTCTTCAGAAAGCTTGACCAAAATCGCCTTGGCCTCGTCCGGCTTGTCGAGCGAGTTCAGATCGAATGCCCGGCGAATGTCGATTGCGCTTTGCAGCGGCGTACCCTTGGGAATTTTGTCGTACGTCTGCAGCGCCTCGTCATAGCGCTTCACAGCTTCCTGCGCATTTGCAAGCGCGGCGAGCGCGAATATGTGATCCGGCTTGGCGTCAAGCGCGAGCTGGAGATAGATCGTGCCGAGGCTTACGCCTCCTTCACCGGCCAGAGCTTCACCCAAGCCATAGAAGACTTCCGACAGGCCGTCGGTCGCATTGGCGATGAGAAACGGCGGCTTTTTCTTCTTCTTGATCGTATCCAGCATTTCCTTGGCGAGAGGATGTGGATCGCCCTGGCTCTTGGCGAGCTGCTTATTGATGACCATGCGGGCCGTTTTGAAGTCGCCATAATGCGCAGCCGACTGCGCATAGGCGAGCGACGTTCTAAGCGTGCGGCTGTCCTGACGGAAAACCTTCTCGTAGGACGCGCGCGCGATGGCCTTGCGGCCGGCGATGTCGGCGATCAGCGCGCGGTGATAGCGCAGATAGAACTGCGCCCAATCCGGCTGCTTGGGAAGATCGAGCGCCTTCAAAGCGCCGTCGGCATCACCGGCGGCGAGACGCGTCCAGCCGATGGCAATCGCGCTGGTGAGTTCGCCGATCGGATTTTCAGATGCCGCAGCGAAGCGTTCCTCAGCCTTCTTGTAGTCGCCAGCCTTGAACGCTGTGACACCGAGAAGGAACTGCGACATGCGATGCGAGCCCTGCGAGGAAGAGAGCTGCTCAGCAAGCGGAATGGCCTTCGGCCAATCTCCGGACATCGTTTCCATCTGGAAGGCCTGCTCGAGCAGAACCTCGTTGTCGGGATCGCGCTCAAGAGCGCGGCCGTAGAATTCAGCAGCTTCTTCGGTGTCCTGCGCGGCGCGGGCAAAACGACCGGCGAGGTAGTTGCCGAGAATGGAATTTGAAACTTCGTCCTGACCAGGTTCCTGATCTTGCGAGCGGGCCGGAGCCTCGCTGAAAAACCCGGCAACCGTCAGAGCGACCGCTACTAGGCATACGCTCAGCCCACGCCCGATGAGTCCCCGCATCGACTTTTTCCCTTTGCTGCCGGAAGCCAATTCGATTCCTGCGGCGGCGAGCCTAGCAAAGATATCGCAAGCTTGGCGACAAGCTTTACGTGAAAAATAAGACATGAGCCGAAATTGCTAACTGTTATCAACCGTCAACGCCATGGGCGCAACGTTCAGCCAGCGTAGCAAATCAAGCCCCCGCATGCTGGTACCTCGCCGTTTTTTCGGACACTAGATTGCCAGCATTTGAAGTACATCGTCACATTCCGGCGTAATTTGGCCCGCCACCACCTTCAGGGCAGGTCCAATTGATATTTTGGCTGGGGTCTTTGATGTCGCAGGTTTTGCAATGAACGCAATTCTGCGCGTTGATCTGGAACCGCGGTTCACCGCCATCGCCTTGCACGACCTCATAGACCGCAGCCGGGCAATAGCGCTGCGCCGGCTCGGCATATTCGGGCAGATTGACCGCAATCGGCACAGTCGGGTCGAGAAGTTTCAAATGAACAGGCTGATCTTCTTCGTGATTGGTGGCCGAGAATGACACGTTCGTCAGCCGGTCGAAGGTCAATTTGCCGTCGGGCTTGGGATAGGCGATCGGCTTGAAGTTTTTGGCCTTGCCTGTCGCCAAGGCGTCATTCTTGCCGTGCTTCAATGTGAAGCCGAGGCCGACGCCGGAAATGATAGTGTTGAGCCAAAGATCCATGCCGCCCAACATCACGCCGAGCACCGTGCCGAAGCGGGACCAGAACGGCTTCATATTGCGTACGCGCTTCAGATCGCGCGCGATGTCGCCGGTGCGGACCTCGGTTTCGTAGGCATCGAGTTTGTCATGTGCACGCCCTGCCGCGATGGCGTCGGTAACGGCGTCGGCGGCAGCAATACCGGACAGAATTGCGTTGTGGCTGCCTTTGATGCGCGGAAGGTTGACCATGCCAGCGGCGCAGCCCAGCAACGCGCCACCCGGAAAGACGAGATCGGGCATCGATTGCCAGCCGCCTTCGGTGATCGCGCGTGCGCCGTAGCCGATCCGCTTGCCACCTTCGAACGTGTCGCGAATGGCCGGATGCGTCTTGAAGCGCTGAAACTCTTCGTAAGGCGAGAGGTAAGGGTTCGCGTAGTTCAGGTGAACGACGAAGCCGACCGCGACGAGGTTTTCGCCGTAGTGATAAAGGAAAGATCCACCACCGGTCTTGTTGTCGAGCGGCCAGCCGAACGAGTGCTGAACGTAGCCCGGGCGATGTTTTTCGGGGGCAACCTGCCAAAGCTCCTTGAGGCCGATGCCGTACTTCTGGGGCTCGTGATCATTGGCGAGGTCGAAATGGCGGATGAGGCCCTTGGACAGCGATCCGCGCGCGCCTTCGGCGATCAGTGTGTACTTGCCGCGCAACTCCATGCCACGCACGAAGCTATCTTTCGGCTCTCCCTCGCGTCCGACGCCCATGTCGCCCGTCGCGATGCCGACGACGGCGCCTTTTTCGTCAAACAGAACTTCGCTGGCAGCGAAGCCAGGATAGATTTCGACGCCAAGTTCAGCCGCCTGATCGCCGAGCCATTTGCACAGTGCACCGAGACTGACAATGTAGTTGCCATGGTTGTGCATCAGCGGCGGCATCGGCCAGTTCGGCAGGCGCATCTGGCCTGCGGGGCCAAGAACCAAGAAGACGTCTTCCGTCACCGGCGTCTCGACGGGCGCGCCGCGTTCTTTCCAATCGGGGATGAGGCGATTGAGGCCAATCGGGTCGATGACAGCGCCGGACAGAATGTGGGCGCCAACCTCGGAGCCCTTCTCGACCACGACGACGGAGAGATCAGAGCCCGTTTCTGCCGCTTTCTGCTTCAGGCGGATTGCCGCCGCCAGACCAGCAGGTCCCGCTCCGACGATCACTACGTCGAAGTCCATTGCCTCGCGGGCGGGCAGGTCGGCGTCATCGGCGGCCATCATCACCTCTTTTGGATGTTCGAAAGTCCAGGGGTTTCGATTAGGTTGCGGGAGGGAAAGCGTCAAGTTGACCAATAACGCGCGACGGCACGTTGGGGATGCGTGCAATTGACGGCGCGCATCATTATTGTCGGCCGCCGATGACCAACTCGTACGATAAAGACGAAATGCTGGCACTGCTCGATTGGTTTCAGGCGATGGGCGTCGACGCGGCCGTCGGCGAGATGCCGCACGACTGGCTGGCGCGCGGCGATGAGGCTCCAGGCGCTGGTTTTTCATGGCCGGAGCGCGAAAAGGCAGCGCCGACCGCGCGTCCGGTGGCACCGCCGCAATCGGCACGTCCGGGAGTGTCGCGAAGCGCGCCGGGCCTCGATCCGGGGCGGCCACGCGCGGCGACGCCGCTCGGCGCCAGCGAGGCCGAAACCGGTGCTCGCCGGATTGCACGCGCCGTCACATCGCTCGAAGGGCTCGAAGCGGCGCTGCAGGCATTCGATGGCTGCGGCCTCAAATCGACGGCAACGAAGCTGTGCTTTTATCGCGGTGCGCCGCAGGCGGATGTGATGTTCATCGGCGAAGCACCGGGACGCGATGAGGATTTGGCGGGAAAGCCATTCGTCGGTCGCGCGGGGCAATTGCTCGACAAGATGCTTGCCGCAATCGGGCTTTCGGAAGCGGACGTACACATCACCAATATCGTCTATTGGCGGCCGCCGGGAAACCGCACGCCGACGCCACAGGAAGCGCTGTCCTGCCGGCCGTTTCTCGAACGGCAGATCGAGCTCGTCGCGCCGAAGATGCTTGTCGCCGTAGGCGGCGCGGCAGCGAAGGAAGTGCTCGGCGCGGCGGAAGGCATCATGCGGCTTCGGGGCAAGTGGCGCGAGGTGCAAGTCGGGGAGCGTAAGATCCCGGCGATTGCAACGTTGCATCCGGCTTACCTGTTGCGAACGCCCGCAGCAAAGCAGCTCGCGTGGATGGATCTGCTACAAATCAAGTCGAAGCTTTAGACAACATAACGAGGCTTGCCATGGCCGGCATCGACGCCGAACGCCAATTCGTCCCCATCCGGATCGCGGTTCTGACGATGTCGGATTCACGCACGCTCGCGGACGACACGTCGGGCGCTTATCTGGAACGCGCCATCGGCGAAGCGGGACATGAACTCGCCGACCGCAAGCTCGCTAAGGACGACAAAGCGCTTATCCGCAGCATTGTCGAAGGCTGGATCAACGACGCGTCTGTCGATTGCGTCATCACCACGGGGGGGACCGGCTTCACGGGCCGCGACGTCACGCCGGAAGCGGTGAAGCCGCTGTTCGAAAAAGAGATCGAAGGGTTCGCGATCCTGTTTCACATGCTGTCGTATCAGAAGGTCGGCACATCGACGATCCAGTCGCGGGCATGCGGGGGCGTGGCGCGCGGGACTTATATCTTCTGTCTGCCGGGTTCGACTGGCGCATGCAAAGATGCCTGGGAGGGCATCCTGAAGTTACAGCTCGATATGCGGCACCGTCCATGCAATTTCATCGAGATCCTGCCGCGACTCGAAGAGCACCGCACGTCAGCGTAAAAACGTCTCGTGCTTTTTAAGCGCCAGTTTCGAGCTTGCCCCGAAGGCGCGCAATCATGCTGACGGGAATGCCCGCGCCATACAGCAGATGACAGATTTGGTTGCGGAAGGAGCGCGAGAGGTAGCCATCGCGCCGATAACGCTCAGCCGACGTCACGGCATTGGCATCGAGCATGGCGATACGCCGGCGTCCGATACGGCGCGCCAAGTCCAGATCTTCCATAATCGGCAGGTTGCGATAGCCGCCGACGTCATCGAAGAGACGGCGCGGGATCAGCAAGCCCTGATCGCCAAACGGCACGCCGAGGAACTTGCAGCGCAACCGCACGACAAGTTCGAGAAGCCTCGGCGCCAGGCCTTGGTCATCGAGACGGAACGTGAAGGCGCCCGCGGCCATCGACCGATCGTCGAATTCTACCCGGCGCATGAACGACATTGCGCTGCGTTCCCAACCGTCTTCAAGCACGGTGTCGGCGTTCAGAAAAAGGAGCCAGGGAAAGCGCGCCATCTCAGCGCCCTGCGCTAGCTGACCGCCGCGTCCGGGCGCGCTCTTGACGATGTCGGCGCCGGCCTGATCGGCCACTTCAGCAGTCTGGTCCGTCGACCCGCCATCGACGACGATGACCTGCTTAACGAGTCCGTCCACTGCCGCCGGAACCAAGGCCGACAGCGTCGCCGGTAATGTATGTTCAGCATTCCGAGCGGGAATGATTACTGAGATCATCCTCTTTTCCTTACACGACAATCTGCTCACGGCAAGGCGCGCCAAGTCGCGGGCCTTAACCACTTGCAACGGCGCGGTTTGCCCGTCACTCGTTCTTTATTTGTTCTTCACGACGTGATATTGGTCGATGACATTCAGCAACGATCGCGAACAATGGCGCCTGACCGAGACCATCAAAATCCCCTCGCCGCCCCGCACGCCGTCGATTCTGAGCGCCGGCGGGGCCGTGGCGCTCGGACGAATAAAACCGGCCGGTTCGAAGCTGAGGTCCATGTAGCTTTCGACGACGGCTGGGAAAGCCTTGGCGATCTCGACGCGTTCAAGACTGAGGTGATCGAAGAAGCCGCGAAGTCGATCATCTCCCACAATGACAGTCCGGACGTCTCGTTTGAAAGCTCGATCAACCCGTACAGGGGTTGCGAGCATGGCTGCATCTATTGCTACGCGCGGCCCAGCCATTGCTATCTTGGGCACTCGGCCGGGCTCGACTTCGAGACGAAGCTTTATGCCAAGCCGAACGCTGCGGCCCTGCTGGAGCGCGAGTTCAAGAAGCCGAGCTACCGGCCGAGTACGATTGCGCTCGGCGGCAATACTGATCCCTATCAGCCGATCGAGCGGGAGCGCCGGATTACGCGTTCGATCCTTGAGGTGATGGCAAAGACTAACCATCCGGTCGGGATCATCACCAAGTCGGCGCTAGTCGCGCGCGATATCGATATCCTGGCGCCGATGGCCGAGAAAAATCTGGCCCGCGTCGCGGTGTCCATCACGACGCTCGATCGCCGCGTTGCGCGCGCGATGGAACCTCGCGCCGCGACACCGCCGAAGCGGCTCGAGACCGTGAAGAAACTTACGGATGCCGGGATCCCCGTCACCGTCATGGTGGCACCGATCATCCCGGGACTGACCGACCACGAGATCGAACCCATTCTCGAGGCGGCCCGCGAAGCCGGCGCCTGCAATGCCGGCTACGTGCTTCTGCGCCTGCCGCTCGAAATCAAAGACCTCTTTCGCGAATGGCTGGCGGAAGAATTTCCAAACCGCTCCGACAGGGTCATTTCACTTCTGCGGTCAATGCACGGTGGCCGCGATTACACGCCGGATTTCGGCGTGCGTCAGGTCGGGCGCGGACCGTATGCGACGCAGATCGCGCTACGCTTCCGACTGGCCAAAAAGCGGTTCGGGCTCGGCGAAGAACGAGTTGCCTTGCGAACTGATCTCTTCCTGCGTCCCGGTAGCGGTGGACAACAGCTTTCCCTGCTTTGACAGCTTGATCCGCGCGATGACCAAACTGGCGAATGAAAATCGCCGATTCGCGCATCAAGCCGACGTTCGAACTCGAAGCTGCCGAACATCAGCTCGGCTTGCGGCCGATCGCGGGCGTGGACGAAGCCGGGCGCGGCCCTTGGGCAGGCCCCGTCGTTGCAGCGGCCGTCATTCTTGATCCCGATAGAATTCCAGCGAACATCGACGACAGCAAGGCGCTCGACGAAGAGTCTCGCGCCTATCTTTTCAATCGCATCATGAAGGTCGCCATCGTCGGCGTCGGCATTGCGGAGGTCGACCGTATCGACCGGGACAACATCCTAGCCGCAACGCTCTGGGCGATGGCGCAGGCAATCGGGCAACTGGGTGACGCGCCGAAGCTCGTGCTGGTCGACGGCAACAAGGCGCCGCGCGTTGCAATGACGACGCGTACGATCATCAAAGGCGATGCGAAATGTCTGTCGATTGCAGCCGCGTCGATCGTTGCGAAAGTCACGCGCGATCGCATCATGACGCAGATGGCGCGCGACTATCCGGGCTACGGCTTCGAGCGCCATAAGGGTTACGGCACGCCGGAGCATCAGGCCGCCATTCATAAGCTTGGCGTCTCGCCGTTGCATCGACGCTCTTTCAAACCTGTCCAGCTTGCGCTCGGCCTCGGCGCCCTCGTCTGAATGACTCTGTTGCGCCTTAATGCTGGGCGCGCAACCGCAATTGATCAGGTTGCAGATCGAATCAAAAAATATAAATCGCTTGCGCTCAACTAAGGCGTATCCAAGAGGATTCCCGATGATGTACAAAACGCGACGGCTCGTTGCGAGAGTTCAAAACGGGCACTCAGTTTATAGTAGCGTACAGGTTCGAGTTCATGGGTTCGCGTCGCGTCAAGGGCCGCTCAGAAAGCGGAAAGATTCTTATTGGTGACTGCATTGCCGAGTTGAAGAAGCTCGAAAGCTCCAGCGTCGATCTCATTTTTGCCGACCCACCCTATAATCTGCAGCTTGCCGGCGATCTCCTCAGACCGAACAACACGAAAGTCGACGGCGTCGACGATCAGTGGGACAAGTTCGACGATTTCGCCGCCTATGATTCCTTTTGCCGCGCCTGGCTCGCCGAATGCCGCCGCGTGCTGAAACCCGATGGCGCGATCTGGGTGATCGGCTCCTATCACAACATCTTCCGCCTCGGCGTCGCGATCCAGGACCTCGGGTTTTGGATTCAGAACGACGTGATCTGGCGGAAGGTCAATCCGATGCCGAACTTCCGCGGCAAGCGCTTCACCAACGCGCACGAGACGATGATCTGGGCAGGCCGCGATAAGAAATCGCGCGTGACGTTCAACTACGAAAGCCTGAAAGCGTCGAACGACGACGTCCAAATGCGCTCCGACTGGCTGTTTCCGATCTGCTCGGGTCCTGAGCGCTTAAAAGACGACGGAGGCCGCAAGGCGCATCCGACACAAAAGCCGGAAGCGCTGCTCCATCGTATTCTGATCGCTTCGACGAAGCCTGGCGATACAGTGCTCGATCCTTTCTTCGGCACCGGCACGACAGGCGCGGTCGCGAAGCGGCTCGGCCGCAAGTTCATCGGTATCGAGCGCGATGTCGATTATGCGAAAGCGGCCGATGAGCGGATTGCGAAAGTGCGGCCGCTCGACCTCGATGCAATCGAGGCGGTGCCATCGAAGCGCAACGAGCCGCGCATTCCGTTTGGGCAGATCCTGGAACTCGGCATTCTCGAACCCGGCCGCAAGCTTTTCGATCCGCGCCGCGAAGTGCGCGCTGAGGTCCGAGCCGACGGCACCTTGTTCTATGCCGGACAGCAGGCGTCAATCCATCGGCTCGGTGCCATCGTTCAAGGAAAGTCGGCGTGCAACGGCTGGACATTCTGGCATTACGAGGTCGAAGGCAAACTCAAGCCCATCGACTCGCTGCGATCGGAGGCCAAGCGTCAGCTCGGCTTGAACGGCCGCATCGCGGTCTGAGGTCTTTTGCGCGACGATGGCTGCCAATTGCGGCGGCCATCGCTTTGCAGACCGTCACAGACACGTGCAATTTAAGACATCTATAACCATGCTTGGCGAAATTGACTGCCCATCCGCTCGGCAGAAAAGTTCCCGCAAAGCAGTCGCCGTGCCGCCTTATTGGCTATTCGCTGATCAGCCTGATGCAAGGCTCGGCACGCGCGAGCATAGTCTGAACAGATAACGGGCAGCGCCGCGTTTTTCCGAACTGAACGCGGTGAAATTCTATTAACACGCCGCGCCAATACTCCGCTCCCGACATTTGTATTGTGGGGGTAGCAATGGCTCACGAGCTTCTTCGTAAGTCTCCAAATTCGATGGCGTCAGTCGTTTCGTCAAAGCCAAGCAGGCTCATGACGCGCCGTCGACTGGCCGCGATGCCGAAGCTGCCGAAGCGGGACGACGAGTTCATGCAGCGGCTCGAGCGCGCGGAAGCCACCAACAGACAGCTGCGCGAAGCCATCGACATGCTGCCGCAAGGCGTCGTCGTTCTCGACAGCGAAGGCCGCTACGTTCTGTGGAACCAGCAATACGCCGACATCTACAAGAAGAGCGCCGACCTGTTCGAAATCGGTGTTCGCCTCGAAGACACTCTGAGGATCGGCGTTGCGCGTGGCGATTATCCTGAAGCTCGCGGTCGTGAAGAACAGTGGATCGCCGAGCGCGTCCGACGGCTGTATCAGCCGAAAGAGCGGCACGAACAGTGGATCTCGGACGGGCGCTGCATTCTCATCGACGAGCGCCTGACGACAGATGGCGGGGTTGTCGGTTTGCGCGTCGACATCAGCGAGCTCAAGGAGCGGGAAGCATCGTTCCGGATGCTCTTCGAAGCCAATCCCGTGCCGATGTTTGTTGCGCGCCGGGAAGACAAAGTCATTCTCAGCGCCAACAGAGCAGCAATTCGGCATTATGGTTTTGCGTTAGAGGATCTCCGCACCAAAACCCTGTTCGATCTGCATCACCCCGCCGATCATCAGAATCTGGAAAGCCTTTATGACGGCAGGGCCGACCAGTTCGCGGGCCAGACGTGGCGACATCTCAAAGCCGACGCGACGTCAATCGACGTCGCCATCTACGCAAGCTCGATCACGCAGGGACAGACGCCTGCGATCTTGTTCGCGGCCATCGACATTACGGAGCGCAAAGCTGCGGAAGCGAAGGTCGCCTATCTTGCGCATCATGATGCGTTGACTGGCCTCGCCAATCGCGTGTTCTTGCGCAAGCGACTCGACGAGATGCTGGCGTCTAGAAAGCGCTCTGGGGCTGGCGTCGCGGTGCTTTGCATCGACTTGGACAACTTCAAAATCATCAACGACTCGATGGGGCATGCAGCCGGCGACTCACTGCTGCAGCAGTTGAGCGAGCGCATTCAAGGCACGCTGCGCAAAGACGATATTGCGGCGCGACTAGGTGGCGACGAATTTGCCGTCGTGCTGGCCAACGCCAACCATGCCGTCGAGGTGAGCTCCGTCGCACAGCGGATCATCGACGTGCTACGCGAGCCCTTCAGGGTCGACGATCAAACGATCAACGTGACGACGAGCGTGGGTATCGCCCTTTGCCCAAGCGACGGTGAAGAGGCTGAGGTCCTGCTGAAGAATGCCGACCTCGCGCTCTACCAGGCGAAGGGCGACGGCAAAGGATGCTATCGTTATTTCGAAGCCGAGATGAACGTTCGCGTTCAGGCGCGGCGAAAGATCGAAGCCGATCTGCATCAGGCGTTCCTCAACGGCGGGCTCGAAATTCACTATCAGCCGCTTGTCTCCCTGAGTTCGCGCGAGGTGTCGGGATTTGAAGCGCTGCTGCGCTGGCCGCACCCCGAGCGCGGCTACATCCCGCCATCAGAATTCATTCCTATTGCAGAAGAGTGTGGGCTTATTGGCTCCATCACCGACTTCGTGCTGCAGCGTGCCTGCCACGATGCAGCCCGGTGGCCGAAGAAAGCACGTCTCGCCGTCAACATGTCGCCCCAGCGCTTCCGCATCGGAAACGTCTTCAATGCGGTGTCGGATGCATTGCGCTCGTCGGGTCTCGAACCGAGCCGACTGGAACTCGAAATCACTGAGGCGTTGCTGCTTGAAAACTCGGAAAGCGTGCTGACGATCCTGCACGCCATCAGGAGCCTTGGCGTTCGCATCTCGATGGACGACTTCGGCACCGGCTATTCGTCGCTCAGCTATTTGCGGATGTTCCCATTCGACAAAATCAAGATCGATGGGTCGTTCGTTCGAGGCATTGGGTTCGGCAACGAATCGCAGGCGATCATCCGTGCCATCATGGGCCTCGGGTCAAGCCTCGGCATGACGATCACGGCCGAAGGCATCGAAACCGAATCTGAGCAGGAATTCCTTCGCGCCGTCGGATGCGACGAGGGCCAGGGCTTCCTCTACAGCAAAGCGCGGCCGGTGACGGAAGTGCCGGAGCTCCTGGATATGCTCAACCAGCAAAGCCAGTTCCGCCTGGTTTAAGCGGATAGTGCGTCAGTTGTCGGCAAGGCCGTGCGCGATGATCTTTTTCATCACGCTCGGCAGCGCCTGTCCGTGAAGGTCGCGGCGATGCACCCAACGGCAGCGCTCCGGCTCAGCCCAGAGCGTGAAGCCGGCGTCGAGCGGTACAAGCGCGCGATAGACGACGAGTTCCAGCCGGAAATGCGTAAAGACGTGCACGATGGTTCCCGCGACAGGCATCCATGATGCCGAAACGGGCGCCGAGCGCATGGCTTGTGTTTTGCTCGGCAGCGCGTCTCCCCATGCGGTCGATGGCACTTCAAGCATGCCGCCGAGCAATCCTGCCTCCGGGCGTTGGCGGAGCAGCACCGCGCCATCTTCCCGCTGCACGAGAAATGCGATGCCGTAGCGAGAGGGGCGCGCCGTCTTCGCGGCTTTTAGCGGCAACAGCTCGGCGAGGTTCTGAGCGCTCGCAGAACAATCCTGCTGCACCGGGCAGACGAGACATGACGGCTTTTTCGGCGTGCAGATTTCAGCGCCCAAATCCATCATCGCCTGCGCGAAGTCTCCCGCCCGGCGCTGCGGCGTCAGCGTAGCCGCAAGCCTGCGGATTTCGGGTTTGGCGGCAGGCAGCGGCTGTCTCACTGCGAACAGTCGCGACACCACCCGCTCGACGTTGCCGTCAACGGGCGTCGCCTTTTCGCCGAACGCTATCGCCGAGATGGCCGCGGCAGTATAGGGGCCGATGCCGGGCAGCTTCAGAAGCTCGATCTCGGAACGGGGGAATGCCCCACTGCAATCCCGCACGACCATGTCGGCGCAGGCTTTGAGATTGCGGGCGCGCGAATAGTACCCAAGGCCGGCCCACTGCTGCAGGACCTCCTCAAGCGGGGCTGCCGCGAGCGCGGTCACCGTCGGCCAGCGAGCCACAAATTTCTGAAAGTACGGGACCACCGCCTTCACGGTCGTCTGCTGAAGCATGATTTCCGACAGCCAGACGCGATAAGGATCGGCGGCCTTTCGGGGGCCGTAGCGCCAAGGCAGGTCGCGCCTCTCGGCCGCGTACCAATCAAGAAGAGCCTTGACCGTCAACGGACCCGCAGGCCGCAGCGGAAGCTGCTGCTGCTTTCGTCGCTGAGCGACATTTTCCTGGACCGCGCCCATGCGCTTGGCGTCTCCGGTTGCGCGGGAAGCTCGAATCGCGTCGACAATGGTATCTGTCCCATACGACACCACAAGACCGTCAGGCGGGGGAAACGCCGTTGCAAGACTACGAACCCACAGCCCAGATGAAGGTGCTGCCGGCGGATACGCGCCCGGCGAAGGGCGTGTTCGCGAAAGCGGTGGGCGCCTTCGTGCCGAAGGTGACGTCGGCCGTATTTCAGAAATTCGGCTTTCACAGCGCCGAGATCATGTCGTCATGGGAGACGATCGTCGGCCGGGACCTTGCACGGCTGACGCGACCGGACTCAATCAAATGGCCGCGGGGCGGCAAAGCGCCCGTGGAAACCGACGACGAGAGCCGTAGCGCGGGGGCGACATTGATTGTCGCGACGGACCCGGCGTTGGCGCTCGACGTGTCTTACCGGCACGGGGAAATCATCGACCGGATCAACCGGTACTTCGGCTACCGCGCCATTGGGCAAATCAAGATCCGGCAGGTTCCTCGGATGGAAGAGCCGATTGCGGCCAAGGACTTAATCGCTCAAAGCGCTCGGACGGAGCCGGTGGCACCCGCGTCGGGAGACCTCAACGTAGCGTTGCAGACGCTTGGCAGAAGTGTCGCGGCGTCAAGCGCACGCTGAGACGGCCAGTTTCCCGTGTTATTGAACGCTTCGTTCGGTTGCTATTCACCCGAGATTGGGCTTATTCGGGCGCCGGAACGGTTTCTGGCGGACGTTCTTTTACCGCCATTCTGTTGCGAGATGCATTCCCAGAGGAGTTGGGACCTTGAACACGTTCAAAAAAATCATTCCGGGCCTGCTCGCTTTGGCGGCCGTCGTCGGCGTCGTTTTCACAAGCGCCCAGCCGAGCTTCGCTCAGCGTAAAGACGGCCCGGCAGAAGTTCCGGTCGCCGAACTGATGAAAGCCCCGGCAGGCCTCGATGAATTGTCGCTTGGACCGGCAGATGCGAAGGTCACGGTGGTCGAATACGCGTCGATGACATGCCCGCACTGCGCGCACTTCACCAACGAAGTTTTCGAGCCCTTCAAGAAGAAGTACATCGATACGGGCAAGGTCCGGTACATCTTCCGCGACTTCCCGCTCGATAACTTGGCAGCCGCCGTTTCGATGCTGGCGCGCTGCGCCGGCAAGGACAAAGCCCTGCCCTTGATCGAGACCTTCTATGCCAAGCAGTCGGACTGGGCGTTCACCGGCGGCAGCCCGGTGCCGAAGCTTTTCGACATCGCCAAGCAGGCTGGCTTTACTCAGGAGAGCTTCGATAAGTGTCTGACGGATCAGAAACTTCTCGATTCGATCACCGCCGAGCGGCAGCGTGCCAGCGATACCTTTGGCGTCAATGCCACACCGACGTTCTTTATCAACGGCAAGAAGCTGCAAGAAGCGCCATCGATGGAAGCATTTGATAAGGTGATCGAACCGCTGCTGGCGGCGAAGTAACCGGGAAATCAAATGGCTCTCGCTCGACCGCTCAAACTTGCTGCCGCCTTGCTGTTCACCGGCTGGCTGGCAGGTTGCGGTTCGACACTGCCGTCGCTGTCACCGGCGACGGCTAGCATCTCGTCAGATAGCAACGGCCTTGGCGCTTATCCGTCGACAAGCTCGGACACGCGGGATGACGGCATGCCGACGCCGTTCGGCGATCCCAATGCTACGGCATCGAACGGACGACAGGTCATCGAGAATCCGACGATTGCGGACATCATGGCGCCTAGTCCGCTGCCCGAAATGAGCTGGGGGCGGCCCGACGCGCCGGTCACGATCGTGCAATACGCGTCGCTGACTTGTCCGCACTGCCGGAACTTCCATCTCACGGTCTATCCTGAGCTCAAACGGCGGTTCATCGATACCGGGCGGGTGCGATATATCCTGCGCGAATTTCCGATCGGCAAAAGCTCCGGTAACGCGACGATCGCGCTCCGTTGCGCGCCGCCCGACAAGTATCTGGAACTTTACGGAAAATTTCTTGAGCAGCAGCCGTCCTGGGTTAGCCTGGAGGTGCGGCCCGATGCCATCTACGCAGTTGCCAAACAGGTGGGGATGACTCGCCCGCAGTTTGACGCTTGTCTGCAGAATCAAGACATGATCGCCAAGTTGAAGTGGGTTAAGGATCGCGGGCGCAAGCTCGGCATTATCGGGACACCGAACTTTTTCATCGGTACCAAGCTCATCAAGAAAGAGCTGACGATTGCCGAAATCGCCGATTACGTCGAACAGGCGACCCGGCCGCAGAATACGCCGACGGCCTCGGCAAGTCCCTGACGGGTGCTTTGCGACGGTCCTGAGCCACGGCAACACCGGCATCGAGGACTGACGCAACCGACATGAAAATCACCCGGCTCAGGCTTCTCGGCTTCAAGTCTTTCGTGGACGCGACCGAGCTCGTGATCGAGCCGGGCTTGACGGGCGTCGTCGGTCCCAACGGTTGCGGCAAGTCGAACCTTCTGGAAGCACTTCGCTGGGTGATGGGCGAAAGCTCGCACAAGTCGATGCGTGCCGCCGCGATGGACGACGTGATTTTCTCGGGCAGCGGCGGGCGGCCGGAACGGCAAAGCGCCGAAGTCACGATGTTCCTCGATAACAGCGCGCGGAAGGCTCCGGCCGAGTTCAATGGCAGCGACGTCATCGAAATTACGCGACGCATCGAACGCGATGCGGGGTCGGCTTATCGCATCAACGGACGCGAAGTGCGGGCGCGCGACGTCAAGGTGCTGTTTGAAGATGCGGCTACCGGTTCGCGCTCGCCGGCGCTTGTCCGGCAGGGGCAGATCGGCGAACTCGTCAATGCCAAGCCCGAGCAGCGGCGTCGCATTCTGGAAGATGCGGCGGGAATTGCAGGCCTTCATACGCGGCGCCATGAAGCCGAGTTGAAGCTCAAGGCTGCGGAAGCCAACATCGAGCGTGTGAGCGACGTTGCCGGACAATTGCAATCACAGACAGAAACGCTGAAGCGGCAGGCGCGACAGGCGCGGCGCTATAAAGAGCTTTCGACCGAGATCCGGCAGCAGGAAGCTCTGGCGCTGCATCTGACCTGGGAAGACGCGCACCGCAGCGTCGAAGTTGAAGAGACGCAACTTGCCGATGCGATGATGCGGCTCGGCGCGGCAACGCAAGCCGAGGCCAAAGCCCTCAATGATGAGCTGCGCTTCGGCGAAGCCTTGCCACCGCTGCGCGAAGCGGAAGCCGTGAAGGGTGCGGCGCTGGCGCGGTTCAAAATCGAGCAGGAAAATCTTGAACGCGAAGCCGCGCGAGCGGCAGAGCGGGCGCGCGAGCTCGAAGCGCGGGCGAAACAGCTCGACACGGATTTGACGCGTGAAAGCGGCTTCATTCAGGAAGCCAAGGAAACGCTGGTCCATCTCGAAGCAGACCTCAAAGCGATCCAGGAAGCGGATCACAAGGCCATCGACGAAGAAACGGCGGAGAAAGCCCGCTTCGAAGCAGCTGACGCCCGCCAGACCGCAGCCGATGCGCATTTCGCCGACATCACGCATCGTGCTGCCGAGGCACGCGCCAAGCTGAGAAGTCTCGAAGCGGCGCTTAACGAGCGCAAGGACGTCGTCTCCAAAATCACGCGGCAAATTGCGGCTTTCGATGCGCAGATCGCCGATCTCACCGCCAAGGCTCCGGACAGCGAAAAAGTTGCTGAGATGACGCAGCGCGGGCAGGCCCTGGCGCAAGAGATCAGCAAGATCGAAGCTGACGCGTTGACTGCGGAAGAAACCGTCAAAACTTCACAAATGGAAGCGAAAGCGCGGCGCGATGAAGCCCAGCGCGTGCGTCTTGCAGCCAACGCATTTTCAACGGAACGCGATACGATTGCGAAGCTTCTGGCGCGTGGTGACGAAGACGCTTATCCGCCAGCGGTCGATTTCATTCGCGTGTCTCCTGGATACGAAGCGGCACTTGGTGCTGCACTTGGCGACGATCTCGAAGCACCGATCGACCCTGACGCGGCCGTCCATTGGCGGCGGCTTGATTTGCCGGCGGAAGACCATGCGCTGCCTGCCGACGCCGAACCGCTCGACATGCATGTCGAAGCGCCGCTGGAATTGACGCGGCGGCTTCGGCAGATCGGCGTCGTCAAGCGCGAGCAGGGTGCCCGGCTGCAGCCGCATTTGAAGCCTGGCCAGCGGCTTGTCTCGCCAGAAGGCGATCTTTGGCGATGGGATGGGTTCGTTGCAGCGTCGGACGGCGTGACGCCCGCAGCTCAACGCCTGGCCCACAAGAACCGACTCGCGGAACTGGACCGCAACGCGCAGGCGGTGCTCAACGAGGCCAAAGACACAATCGAAGCCGAACGCGCTGCGGCGGCAGTTGCACATCAAGCCGAAGCGGAAGAACGGCGACTGCGCCAGCTCTATCGCGATAAGCAGAACGAGCTCGCTCAAGTTCGCCAGCAACTCACCGCGCTGGAAAGACTTCAGCGTGAAAGCGAGACAAAACTTGCCGCCGTCGTTGCGCAACTGGCGCGCGCGGACGAAGATCTGACGACGGCGCAGGCGCGCCACGTCGAGATCGAAGCGCATATCGTCACGATGAACGAAGGCGAAGATCTCGAACCGTTGCTCAAAGCCGCACAAGCGGAAGCCGAGCAGGCGCGGCGCGACGTTTCAGAGTCCCGCGTCCGGCTGGGCAGCCTGGATCGCGACAAGCAGATTCGCGCCGAACGCATTCGACATTCGAATGCCGAGATCGCGCGCTGGAAGGGACGACAGGCTAGCGCCGAAGCGCAGGTCGAAAGCCTCGGCGGGCGGCTCAAGGAGGCCCGCGACGAGATTGCCGCAACGGCGGACCTGCCGGCAAAGATCGCGACCCAGCGCGATACGCTGCTTTCGGCTTTGTCGCGCGCTGATCAAGAACGGCGCGAAGCAGCGGACGCGTTGGCGGCGGCAGAGGCGGCCGTAAAGGCGGCAACGGATTCTCTCCGGTCGGTGCAAGCTGACGTTTCAAGCGCGCGCGAAGGCAAGGTACGGATCGAAACGCGGCTTGAGAACGCTCGCCAGAAGCGGCAGGAGGCGGCGCGCCATATTCGCGAGACGTTCGAAGTCGCGCCGGAAGATTGCTTGGCGCTGGCTCAGTTGCCGGAGGATGCGCCGGTTCCGGCGCTTCTCGATGTCGAGCGGACGCTTGCCAAGCTCAAGGCCGACCGTGAACGGCTCGGCGGCGTCAATCTGCAGGCAGATGAGGACTTGGCGGAAGTTTCCAAGCAGCTCGAAACCTTGATTTCCGAGCGTGACGATCTGGAACAAGGCATCGCCAAACTTCGCCAGGCGATCCAGCAACTCAATCGGGAAGGCAAGTCGCGGTTGGATGAAGCCTTCCAGACGGTCAACGGGCATTTCGAGCGGCTCTTTACGCATCTTTTCGGCGGCGGCGAAGCTCGTCTGGAAATGATCGAGAGCCCGGAAGACCCGCTGGAAGGCGGGCTTGAGATCATCGCCAAGCCGCCCGGCAAGAAGCCCGCGACGCTGTCGCTGCTCTCTGGCGGCGAGCAGACGCTCACAGCGCTGTCGCTGATTTTTGCTGTGTTCCTCACCAACCCATCGCCGATCTGCGTGCTCGATGAAGTCGATGCGCCGCTCGACGACGC
This sequence comes from Pseudomonadota bacterium, assembly GCA_018242255.1. Taxonomy (GTDB): domain Bacteria; phylum Pseudomonadota; class Alphaproteobacteria; order Rhizobiales; family Hyphomicrobiaceae; genus Hyphomicrobium_B. The sequence goes on from JAFECH010000352.1 coordinate 38,883, forward strand.
CAACGTCGATCGCTTCTGCCGCCTGATGGAGCAGATGGCGGCGGAGACTGCGACACGGTTCCTGACCATCACGCACCATCCGATGACCATGGCCCGCATGAACCGGCTGTTCGGCGTGACGATGGCGGAAAAAGGTGTGTCGCAGCTCGTTTCCGTCGACCTGCAGACCGCGCAGAGCTTCCGCGAAGCCAGCTGAGGAAAGTGTTCGGAAAACCATCGACCGCAGCGGTTCTGCCGCAAAGGTCACGCGCTTTTGCGGGAACCCGTCACTAAGGGAGGCGTTCCGCTCATTACGAGAAAGGAGCCTCCCAATGCAACCACAGCACGATTCCAGGGCGCCACGCTCGTCCATCCAACCGACGGACGTACGTCAAGCCAACCCTCGCAAAATGAACTTTCGGGTTTTACTAGCCTCGATGGCTCTGGCGGTCGCGGTGGGTGTGGTGCTTGTCGTTGGCTTCTGGCGTGAGACGCCGCCCAGGGTCGACGCGTCGTCCGGCGGCAACCCTAGCCAGAACACCGAGCAGGCGGCTCCTCCGACCACTGCGCCGCAGCCTGAGGCCGGTGGCGCGCCGGAGGCTACCCCGACGCCAACAAGCCCACCCGCACAAAATCCGTCCACGCCTTAAACGTTGCCCTAAAGTCTGGCAAAAATCGGAGGCCCCTGTCGACGCCGCGACGGGGGCCTTCCGTTGCACAACAGAGTGAAAACGGTTCAGAAAAGCCTGCGCGGTTTCGCCGTACCCTCATGGTAGAAAGCGTTATGCCCAATTCCTTGACACCCCTAGACCCCCTAACTATGGTCCGCGCCGTCGATCTCCCTGAGCGGCCGGTTTTCCGCGATATCTGGATAGTTTGAGCCATGTCAGCCGATGGCAAGGATCAAAGCCCGGAACGCGGCGAAATCAGCCCGGAAGACCGTGATGCGTTTCGCAAACGGTCGGCGGAACTTGGCCAGAGGCTTGACGCGCTCAAAGCGCAGAAGGCAAAGGCTGAACGATCGGCGGGCGGAGGACCTCAAGACCAATCCGCCTACGGAGCCGCCTTCAAGTTCGCGGCCGAGCTGATCGTCGGCGTCGTTTTCGGCGGCGGAGTTGGCTGGCTTCTGGACAGGCAGTTCGGCACGGCGCCTTGGCTGATGATCGTGATGGTCATTATCGGCTTTGCGGCGGGTCTTTTGAATGTTGTCCGCGCCGCCCAAGAGGCGCAGGCAAAAAACGAACCGCTACAAAAGGCGGCGCCGTCAGTCAAAAATGACGACGACGAATGAGATAGACTAGGGGGTAGGCCTTGGCCGCTGAAGGCACCGGACATCATGGTCCGATGGAGCAGTTCGAGATCAAGAAGATCGTTGATCTCGATCTTTTCGGTCACGACATCTCGTTCACCAACTCGTCGCTGATGATGGTTCTCGCGTTCGCGATCGTCGTCGGCTACCTGCTCTATGCCATGCGCGGCCGTTCGCTCGTTCCGACCCGTATTCAGTCGACGGCGGAACTCACGTACGAATACATCGCCGGCATGGTGAAAGAGAACATCGGCGAGGAAGGCATGAAGTTCTTCCCCTGGGTGTTCACGATCTTCATTTTCATTCTCGTCCTGAATATCTTCGGCCTCATCCCAGGCAACTTCGCCGCTACCAGCCACATCATCGTGACCTTTGCGCTAGCCGCCATGGTCTGGCTCGTCGCGACGTTCGTCGGCTTCTGGAAGCATGGCGTCGGCTATCTGAGATTGTTTGCGCCGGCCGGCGTGCCGCTCTGGCTCATGCCGATCATTATCCCGATCGAGCTGACGTCGTACCTCATCCGCCCGATCAGCCACTCTGTGCGTCTCTTCGCCAACATTATGGCCGGACACACCATGCTCGAAGTCTTTGCGGGCTTCGCTGTGCTGCTGCCCTGGTGGGGCAAGATCGCCCCCACCGGCTTCATGGTGGCTTTTACGGGACTTGAACTGCTCGTTGCATTCCTGCAGGCATTCATCTTTACCGTTCTGACCTGCATCTACCTCAACGACGCGGTCAACATGCACCATTGAACATTTCAGGGCGCAGGCGGGCCACCCGTCGGCGCTCTGTTTTGCTTGTCAATCTGAAACCTCTAAAACTGTACACAAAGGGAGATACTCCAATGGATCCGCAAGCCGCCAAGTTTATCGGCGCCGGCCTCGCCTGCTTCGCACTCATCGGCGCCGGTATCGGCATCGGCAACATCTTCGGCAACTACCTGTCGGGCGCGCTGCGCAATCCGTCGGCTGCTGCTTCGCAGTTCACGAACCTGCTGATCGGCTTCGCTCTTGCTGAAGCGACGGGTCTTTTCGGCCTTCTGATCGCGCTCATCATCCTCTACGGTTGAGACTGGGCCGGGACTACTGAACCACGCCCAATCAACCGGAGGCTATGATGTTAGCCGGCACTACTATGCTGTTCGCGGTCGCCGCTGAGGCGGCCGAAGAAGCCGCCAAATCCGGTGGCTTGCCGCAGCTCAATCCGCATACCTTCGAGACCCAGCTTTTCTGGCTCGTCGTAACGTTCCTGGCTTTGTTTTTTGTCATGTCGAAGATCGCGCTGCCGCGCGTCGGCGAGGTGATCGAAGAGCGCCGGGACCGTATTAAGCGCGATCTCGATGCTGCTGCACGCCTGAAGGACGAAACCGATAAGGCGCTCGCCGACTACGAGAAGGCGCTTGCCGACGCGCGTGCTAACGCCTCGGGCATCGCCAAGAACACGCGCGAGAAGCTCGCCACCGAAACGGAGGCCGAGCGTCACCGCGTCGACGAGCAGATCGCAGGAAAGCTGCGCGAGGCCGATACTCGCATTGCCGCGACGAAGTCCAAGGCATTGTCGGCGATCGGCGATATTGCGACGGACACAACGCGTGCCGTCGTCGAGAAGCTCATCGGTCAGGACGTTCCTGCCGAGGACGTGAAGAAGGTGCTGCGTCCGGTAGCGGGCAGTTGAGGATTTAGGACCATGTTCGATCCAACCGATCCGCTTTTCTGGGTGCTCATCGCCTTCGTGGCGTTCCTAGCGCTGCTCGTCTATTACCGCGTTCCCGGTGTCGTCGCGAAGGCGCTCGATGAACGCGCAGACAGCATCCGCAAGGACCTGGACGAAGCACGTAAGCTTCGCGAAGAAGCGCAGTCCCTGCTGACGGACTATCAGCGTAAGGCGCGCGAAGCCGAGATTGAGGCTCAGTCGATCATCGAGCAAGCCAAGATCGAGGCGGAAGCGCTCGCGAGCGAGTCACGCAAGGCCCTCGCTGAGAGCCTTGAGCGGCGCTCGAAAATCGCTGAGGACAAGATTGCGCGCGCCGAAGCACAGGCTCTGGGCGAAGTTCGCTCCATAGCCGTTGAGACGGCGCTGGCTGCGGCGCACGAAATCCTGAAGACGCGGGCAACCGGCGCGACCGGTGACTCGCTGGTTTCGCAAGCGATCGGCGATCTCAGCGGCAAGCTCAACTGAGCCAACCGCCGACGGCCAGAAAGTTCAAAAGCCGGGCTTACGCTCGGCTTTTTTGTTGTCTTGAATTTGGTTCGGGGAACGCAACCGGCTGACGGATCAACCGGAGCTTGGCGCCCGACCGTCGAAGCCGACGACGAGCTGATACTCACCAGGCCGCGTGCCTTCAGCAATCGGGAAGGTGACAGTGCGGACGGTCGAGAAGTAGCTGATCGGCTTGTCGAGGCCGACGTTCACGTCAAGCTTCACACTGTCGGTCGCGATGCGTGTGCGCTTGCCGTCGTTGACGGACACCGTAATCGGTAGCGTAACGTTGCCGGGCTGGCCCTTGGGGCCTAGCAGCACGCGGCCGGAGAAGCCGTATTTCACCGTCACGCGGCCGGGCTCAACCTGGCATTCGCGCGCCGTCTTGGTGATCTCGCCGCGCTGTGCGACTGCAAGCGCGTCGCCGACATGGCCGATTTCGTAGAACGTGATGTAATTGTCGTGTGGAGCGATAACGAGACGCGGGCAACCGGCGTCAACATCGCCGACGAACGTGCTTCCTGTCGCGCTCGTATCGTTGGATTTTGCCGCGTCGAGCAATTGGGCTTCGTTCACGGACGCGACTTGAGCATTTCCGGAGGACCCGCCTCCGAACATTCCGCCGCCGAGACCAGACGTCAGCGAGGACATGCCGCAGCCGCCAAGCGCCGACAGCGGCATAACCAGCGTTGCCGCCGCCATTATTCGGGCCGCAGGTGCAAAGAAGCGACGCGTCAACGCCACATCCCTATTAAAAGGATGCCGATAACCCCAGTTGCGCAACACTGTCCCCCGAGGTTCGGTCCCCCGGCCCCTTGTATTGTCAGAAAAGCACCGTAGCATCCGACGCCACTGGCCCCCAAATGCATTTTCATGCATGCCGAACGAATATAGAGGACGTCTTTCTTCCATGTCCGGCCTTAACCAAAGTAATGCGACCGTGCAAAAGCCGCCCCTTAAGATCCTTCTTGCTGCGCCCCGCGGCTTCTGTGCCGGCGTTGATCGCGCAATTCAAATTGTAGAACAGGCTTTGACGAAATTCGGCGCCCCCGTCTACGTCCGTCATGAGATCGTACACAACCGTTATGTTGTTGATTCCCTGCGGGCGAAAGGCGCCGTTTTTGTGAAAGAGCTGGATGAGATTCCAGATACCGAACAGCCCGTGATCTTTTCAGCACACGGTGTGAGCAAGGCGATCCCTGCTGCCGCGCGCAGCCGTAATATGTTCGTCGTGGATGCGACGTGTCCGCTGGTTTCGAAAGTTCACATGGAAACAGCGCGACACCACGAGCAGGGCCGCGAGATCATTCTGGTCGGTCACGCGGGACATCCCGAGGTGGTCGGCACGCTCGGGCAACTCCCGCAAGGCGCGATAACGCTCATCGAATCGGTCGAGGACGCGCAATCGTTCACGCCGAAAGACGCATCAAATCTGGCTTATGTCACGCAGACGACACTTTCGCTCGATGACACCGCCGATATCGTCGCCGTGCTGAAGGAGCGTTTTCCCGACATCGGCGGCCCGGTGAAGGAAGACATCTGCTACGCGACGACGAACCGTCAGAACGCCGTTAAAGCGCTCGCTCCCCAGATTGACGGTCTGATCGTCGTCGGAGGTCCGAAAAGCTCGAACTCGCTGCGACTCGTGGAAGTCGCATCGCGCGCCGGTTGTCGCTTTTCATTCCTTGTCGAACGGGCAGCCGACATTCCCTGGGACAAGCTCGAAGGCGCAGAAACCGTCGGCATCACGGCGGGCGCGTCGGCGCCGGAAGTCATCGTCGAAGAAGTGGTCGAAGCGTTCCGCGATCGCTATGATGTGACGATCGATGTCGTCACGACACTCGAGGAGCGCGTTGTCTTCAATGTGCCGCGTGAGGTCCGGGTCGCCCGCGCTCCGGCTGAACAGCACTAGCTCCCATTCGGCGCACAGGAACATGGCGGTCTATACGGAAGTCAGCGACGACGAGCTTGCGCGCTTTATCGCCGAGTATGATCTCGGGACTCTGCTTTCATTCAAAGGCATCGCGGAAGGCGTTGAGAACACCAACTATCTGTTGCACACGACGGGCGGCACGTTCGTCCTGACGCTTTACGAAAAGCGTGTCGACGTCGCCGATCTGCCGTTCTTCCTCGGCCTCATGGAACATCTGTGTGCGCGCGGCGTAACGTGCCCGTTGCCGGTTCGTGACCGCAGAGGCAAAATTCTCAACGAGCTTGCCGGACGCAATGCGGCAATCATCACTTTCCTTGAGGGCGTATGGCCAAAGCGGCCGAAGGTCGAGCATTGTCTCGAACTCGGCAAAGCGCTGGCGCGCATGCACTTGGCGGGCGAAGACTTTCCCTTGCACCGCGCCAACGCTTTGGGACTTTCGGGCTGGCTGCCGCTCTACGATAAATTCTCGGCGCGGACGGAAGAGATCTGTCCAGGCCTTGGTGCGTTGATCGCGACGGAGCTGCGCTTCCTTCAAGACAACTGGCCGACGGGCCTGCCGCATGGCGTGATTCACGCGGATCTGTTTCCCGACAACGTCTTCTTCCTCGATGAAAAACTTTCCGGGATCATCGATTTCTATTTCGCGTGCGACGATGCACTGGCTTACGACATCGCGGTCTGCCTCAACGCCTGGTGCTTCGATGCGTCGTCAGCATTCGAACCGGCAAAAGGTGCCGCGCTGCTGAAAGGCTACGACAGCGTTCGCTCCCTCACCGATCGCGAGCGGGACGCGATGCCTATTTTAGCGCGCGGCGCGGCGATGCGTTTCTTGTTGACGCGCAGCTACGACTGGCTCAACACGCCGAAAGACGCGCTCGTGGCGCGCAAGGACCCTGCCGACTATGTCCGGCGACTCGAATTCCACCAATCGGTCGGAAGCATCGCAGACTATGCACCGCAATTGATTTCATGACAGACGAACAACGACCGAAAGTTCAAATCTACAGCGACGGCGCCTGCTCGGGGAATCCTGGGCCCGGTGGATGGGGCGCCATTTTGATTTCCGGCTCACACCGCAAGGAGATCAACGGCGGCGAGAAGCTGACGACGAACAATCGCATGGAGCTGAAGGGCGCGATCTCGGCGCTTGAAGCGCTCAAGCGAAAAAGCGATGTCGATCTCTGGACCGACAGCAACTACGTGCGTCAGGGCATCACGGCGTGGATTCACGGATGGAAGAAGAACGGCTGGAAAACAGCCGACAAAAAGCCCGTCAAGAACGCAGAGCTTTGGCAGGAACTCGACGCGCTACGCGCCAAGCATCACGTCACGTGGCATTGGCTGAAAGGCCACGCGGGACATCCGGAAAACGAGCGCGCCGACGAATTGGCGCGCCTCGCCATGGCGCCGTTCAAACGCGGGGGAGCCGCCAAGCTCCCCGCTGACGATTTAGATTGAGCGGTCGATCATCGAGCACAGCGTTGCGGCACTCGATTTATCCGCGACGGGCGGTGAATCCTCGACGTTCAGAACTTTGACGACTCCGTCGTCGACCAGCATGGCGTAGCGCTTCGACCGTAGGCCCAGACCGAAGTTCGAAAGGTCGATTTCGAGGCCGATTGCCTTGGCGAAATCACCTGAGCCGTCAGCAAGCATTTCGATCTTGCCGGTCGCGTCCATGTCCTTCGCCCAGTTCGTCAGCACGAAGACGTCATTCACGGCGGTGCAGGCAATCGTGTCGATGCCCTTCGCCTTCAACTCATCGACGCGATAGACAAAGCCCGGCATGTGGCTCTTGCTGCACGTCGGCGTATAGGCGCCCGGAACCGCGAACATCGCGACCTTCTTGCCGGCAAAAATCTCACTCACTGTTTTCGGCGCAGGGCCGTCAGGCCCCATCACGGTGAATTTTCCGTCCGGCAGGCGATCTCCGACCTTCAGCGTCATGACATTTCCTCTGCGTTTCAAGCCTCGTCGGCCAATCTTCTATGTAGACCGGAAGCCTTACTTCTCAAGGACAATCGTCGTCTCTGACTGACCCTTGGCATCGATCATCGTGACCGTCAGCGGCTTGCCTTTGAGATCCTTGATGTTGACACCATCCGTCAAATCGACCTCGAAGACGGCCTTACCGGATTGATCGGCGGCGCGTTTTGGCAGCGGAACGTAAATCCCTCCCGGCCCTTCGACGAAGGCGTCGGCGGTCTTGGGCTCAGAGCTGGCAATATCGAGAACGAGCTTCGGCTTCCCTGCGCTGTCGTTTAGGTGCCAGGATGACAGGGTCGGGTCGATGCCAGATCGCGCCGTCTTGTCAGGCACACGCGCGAGGCTTGCCGCCAGCTCGGCAGAGGGTCCGACGTCCGGCGGAATGGTCAGTTGCAGCTCGGCTTCGGCAGGAATGCAGATGTCCTTACAGATGCCATATTGGACTTTGCCTCGAAGCGTGACGGGCTTGCTCGGGTCTTTCGGCGTCACCAGGACCGGAAACAGCACGGCGTTCTTATAGCCGACGACGTCGCCTGCCTTGTCGTGAATGCGGTGCGGCGCCGGATAGAGAACCGTTGCCGAGGCGAGATTATCGGAGCCGGTCCAATCGAAATCGGGCGGGACGCCACCGGCATCCCCGGGTGTGCGCCAATAGGTTTTCCAGCCGCCGGGCATAGAAATGTCCAATCCGGCGTAGAGCGCGGTCTTGCCATCTCGGGAAGCGTGTCCGGCAATCAGGCGCGCCTGATTGTCCATGCCGCGAAACCAGTCCGAGGCGACCGGTCCGGCATCGCTAAATGCCACCGTGCCACTCAACAGAAGAAATGCCAAAGCCAGTCTGATCACGCTCTATCGCTTTCCAATGCTTAATTCATTGTCATGTCGGCCCGAACCGGGGTCTCGATCGACCCCACGAGCCCTTATATGCGGCTGGATCGCCTCTCGTTACAGATCCCGGTGCTGCTTTGCTGGACTTTAAGGATCTTCACGCCGCCGTTGTATGAGGTTAGTCTCGTCGATATGAAGGTCAGCCGACAGTTGAGCCCAGATGACGGCTCAGAGATCAAGCTCGAAGGCCAGCTCCTCATCGCTATGCCGTCGATGACGGACAAGCGTTTCCAGCGCTCGGTCATTTACATGTGCGCCCATTCTGCGGAAGGCGCGATGGGGCTGATTATCAATCAACGCGCCAACCATATCACAGCGCCTGATCTACTCGAGAGGCTCGGTATTTCGCCGCGTGATCCCGACGACGAGATTACAAGCGAGGTGCTGTCGCTTCCGATCCAGGTCGGTGGGCCCGTTGAGACCGGGCGCGGGTTCGTGCTGCACAGCTCCGATTATTTCTCGGAGGATTCGACGCTCGCGATCGAACAGGGCGTCTGCCTGACGGCGACGATCGACATTCTGAAAGCTATTGCGCAGGGACGAGGACCGGAGCGGGCGCTGCTGGCGCTCGGCTATGCGGGCTGGTCGCCGGGGCAGCTTGAGACCGAGCTGCAGGCCAATGGCTGGCTACATTGCCCGGCCGATCCCGACATCATTTTCGATGACGACCTAGAGAGCAAATATTCGCGGGCGTTGGCCAAGATCGGCATCGATCTTTCGCATCTCGTCAGCGACGCCGGACACGCCTAAGCGCGCCGCATCTGCCATATCCGATCTTGATCGTTTAAACGCCGGCGGAGCCGACCTTCGACGGCTTCTTCGTCTCTCTGGACGCGCCGTCCCCTGATGCCGGCGCGCCGCCGGTGTTGCCATTGCCTGGCAGCGGTGTACCGGCGAGACGGGCGAGGCTCTGGGCAATCGACGGCGGCAGAGTCGAGAAATCAGGCTGCGTCGACGGCTGAGAAGGGAATCCCGAGGCGTTGCCGTTGCCAGGCAGCGGCGGCGGTGCCGTGGGCGGAATGATGGTTGGCGTATCACTGCGCAGCGAAGCAGGAATTGGCGTTCCAGACCGCGGCGATGGCGCCGGCGGCGCCGACTGCGACGGAGCGGATGGCGCGCCAGGGGACGGCGCCGGAGAAGCGCTGGCTCGCGCCAGAGCCTCGGCGAGCGGCGAAACGATATTGTTGCCGGATTCCTCCTGGTGCTTGCGATCGGGCGCTTGGCGGGACGATGGCGGTACCGGCGCCATGGGCGGTGCCTGCCGGTTCGAAGCCTGAGGCGACATCGAAGGCGGCGGAATGGTCTGTGGCGGCGGTACAAGAGGCCCGCCGGGAGCCGGCGGACCGGCGTCGGCGAATCTGGGCGGCGCTGCCGTTCGCGTCTGGGGCGATTGCGTAACCGTGCCCCCGCCGCGATTCATCAGGGGATTCGGCGGAACCGGCGCCAATGGCGAGAGCGTCGGCGGCGCGGTAACCGGATCGGGATTGCGCGAAGGTGCATCGGCGGCGGCCGGCGGCTTGCCAGAACCGTTCAAAGCGCCGTTGAGAGCGGCAACGGTTGCCGGAGCGATGCCGTTCACGCCCTTCGCCGGCGGCTTGGCGGCTGCGGGAGCGACCGGTCTCTGCCGCTGCCGCACGACCGATCCTGACGGCAGAGCCGCCGGTTTCGTCGCGGGCGAACCGGCCGTGGCCGGGACTGCGGCGGGATTGGCGGTCTTGGGATCCTGCGGCGGCGCTTTTGCCGACGCCGTAATGAGCTTTGTCGACTTCTTCGTCGTGTCCTTGCCGGGCGTTTTCGCCTTCGGCCGGAAGAAGCCGCGCGGCTGCAGCTTGCGCTCGGAACGCCGGACCATTTTCAAAAGCTGCGAGACGGCGCGTTCGGCGATCGGCT
>JAFECH010000353.1 GCA_018242255.1 Pseudomonadota bacterium
AGCACAATATCTCCATTTATTGCGGCTGCTGAATGTCAGCATGCGTCCGACTGAAATCTGGATAGGCGGTTTCCAAAAACGGTCAATCTGTGGTTGCTGATTTTCGCAGCCTTTCGGAGAGGCGTATTGACACGCCTCGCGCAACCCTTAGTGGAGCTGCAGTATATGAAGGCGTGGCGCGGAGGCGGTTTCGCCTTAAGATGCCAGACTGGAACGGCGAGAACCGCCCCGGTCATCAGACGTTCAAGTTGCATTTTGTTAACGTGCCAAGACTGGCCCCCGTGATAGCTTGAGTTAATGCCAGAGCCCCAAAACAGGGACCCCGGTCCCGAGATGTCGCGATCTTTCGCGCGTAAAGTCCGCCTCAGCGCGCTGGCGTTGTTCTTCGAACGCCTTTGGCCGCGCCTATGGCTTATCTTCGGCGTGGCAATGCTGTTTGCCATGCTTTCGTTCCTAGGACTTTGGTCGAACCTCGATCCTCTGCTGCATAAGATTTTGCTCGCTGCGTTCGGCGTCGCAGGCGTTGCCGCCGTCATTTACGCGGTGCGCATTCCGTGGCCGACGCGCGATGAAGCGATCCGACGCATCGAGCGCCGATCGGGCGTGCCCCACCGGCCGGCGACCTCTTACGAAGATACGCTGACCTCGGGCGCGGAGAATGCCGACACGTCGGTGCTGTGGCAGGCGCATCGGCAGCGCCTGGCGAAGGCCATTCAGCGGCTGAAAGTCGGCAACCCGGCGCCGCGCACCGATCGGTTCGATCCGTGGGCTGTGCGTGGGCTGCTTTTGCTCTTGCTCATTCCTGTCGCGTTGATGGCGACGGGCAATCTCGGCGATCGGCTGGCGGCTGCATTCCGCTTCGGTGCAAGCGAGCATGGTCCGCCCGCACGCCTCGATGCCTGGGTGACGCCGCCGCCCTACACCGGGTTGCCGCCCGTGCTATTGGCCGACGGTGCAAAGCCGGCGGAAGAGCAGGCGCAAGAGCAGGGCAAGTTCTTTGAGGTTCCTGATCATAGCCTGCTGACGCTTAGAGGTGTCGGCTTTAACAACGGTGTTTCGCTTGAAGTGCTCGCCGATGGCATGGCCGAGCCAATGACCGTCAAGCCCGAGAAGCCGAAGGCCGACGCGCCGAAGAACAGCGACACGGCGACTGTTGCCGAGGTCCGTTACGAAATTCGCAAATCGGCGCGTGTGCGTGCGCTTGCAGGGTCGCAACAGCTTGGTTTGTGGACATTCGACGTTATCGTCGATGCACCGCCAAAGATCGTGATGACGAAACCGATCAGTGGCACGCCGCGCGGTTCGATGCGCGTCACCTACAAGGCGGATGACGACTACGGCATTCAAAACGCGGAAGTGAAGCTGCAGAAAATTCCGCCCAAGCCCATCGATCCGTCGAAGGCTTGGGCGCAGCCGCCAGCGCTCACCGGGCCGCGGCTGCCGCTCGAACGGCCGCCTGTGTTGAGTTTGCGCATTCCGCGTCCGGGCGCCAAGACAGTCGACACCTCGACGCTGCTTGACGTCGCTGAAAACCCGCTCGCGGGACAGCGCGTCAAGCTGTGGCTCGAAGCGACGGATGTCGGCGGTCAAATCGGGCGTAGCAAGCCGATCGAGATCGTGCTTCCGTCGCGCCGTTTCAAAAATCCGTTGGCCCGCGCCGTCGTCGAGCAGCGCGGCAAGCTCATGGACGATTCACGCAATCGGCCGATGGTCGTGCGTGCGCTAGATGCCCTGACGATGGAGCCTGAAGGTTTCATCAAGGACAATGGCGTCTATCTAGGTCTCAGGTCAGTCTTTCACCGGCTTGACCATGAGGACTCGCGCCAGGCAATCAATTCCTCGGTTTCGGAGCTATGGCAGATCGCGCTGAAGATCGAAGACGGTGATCTTTCGCAGGCCGAGCGGGCGTTGAAAGATGCTCAGGATCGGTTGTCGGATGCCATCGAGAAGGGTGACGACAAGGAAATTCAGGCTGCGATGGCCGAGCTGCGCAAGCGGCTCAACGACTATCTCAACGAGATGCAGAAGCAGGCGGAAAAGGACAATCCTTCTCAAGGCAATCCGCCGGACGACCAGAGCCAGCAGCTCGGACAGCAAGATCTCGATCAGATGATGAAGGATCTTGAAAAGAGCGCGCGGGAAGGTTCACGCGAAGATGCCGAGCGGATGCTCTCGGAATTGCGCGAACTGATGGATCGTCTGCAGGCCGCCAACACGCCGGAAGCGCGTGCCCAACAAAAGCGCGCCGAGCAGATGATGAAGAAGCTCAACGAGCTGAGCGATCTCACCGGCAAGCAGCAGCAGTTGATGGACGACACGTTCAGCCAGCGCCGCCGTCAGGAAGGGCAGGGCGGCTCGCAGGAAGACCGCGGCCAGGACGGCCAAGATGGTCAGCCTCGAATGGGCTCTAAGGGCAAACAGGGCCAGGGACAGCAGCGCGGCGACAACGGCATGCAGGCCGATCAGCAGGGCGGCTCCGACCAGGGCGAAGGTCCGCAAGGGCAACAGGGCCAGTCCGGCGGCCAGCAGCAGCGGCGCAGTAAGGGCAGCTTGCAGGATCGGCAGGCGCAGCTACGCAACGAACTCGACCAGCTCAAGAAGGATCTTGAGCAGATGGGCGCCGGCGATCCGGATAAGCTTGGCAATGCCCAGGATTCGATGGGCAAGGCCGAGGATGCGCTGAAGCAGGGCGATCTCGACGAAGCTGCGAACCAGCAGGGGCAGGCGCTCGAACAGATGCGCCAGAGCGCGCAGCAGATGGCCGAGCAGATGCAGAAGAATTCGCAGCAGCGGCTTGGCCGAGGCGGGACTTCGCCCCGTGATCCGTTCGGACGGCCGCAGCGGGCGCAGGGTCCAGACTTCGGCAATTCGGTGAAGGTACCGGATGCGATCGACGCACAGCGGGCGCGTGAGATCCTCGAAGAGCTGCGCAAGCGTGCCGGTCAGAATACGCGCCCCGAGGATGAGCTCGAATACATCGACCGGCTGCTGAAGCGGTTTTGATGTCGTCGTCTGATGTCGGCACGGAGCGCGGCTCTTAGCTTCACAGCGTGTGGCTGTCGCGTTGCTTTAGACGGTGAGCTTCGCTCGTCGTCCAGGCTGGCCGGCTCAATGGCGGCCACGACGTTAATATGCCGGCTCTCATACTCGTTATGCCAGCGCGTCGTGTCCCCTCTCAGTGATTTCTGTCGAAGGGGCGGCGGTCGGGATAGATCAGGGCCTCGATCCGTTCGATCAGGTGTTCGATCACGCGCATCATTGGGTCATCCGTTCTCGAATATGGTGAGAGAACGGTGCGCTTCCGGCCCGCGCAGGACAAACGGCGTTACTTTACATAACGTGTAAGTTTTTGTTACATCAGCTCATGGCTCGACGATTGCCGCCGCTCAATGCGCTTAAAGCTTTCGAGGCCGCCGCGCGGCTGTCGAGCTTTTCGCGCGCGGCTTCCGAACTCAACGTCACGCATGCCGCGATCAGCCGTCACGTTCGAGCGCTGGAAGCGGAGTTCCGCACACCGTTGTTCGAACGCACGGGGCGCGGCGTGGAGCTGACGGAAGTCGGCCGGTCGCTGGCGCACGAACTTACAAAAAGCTTCGATCTTCTTGCTTCGGCGGTCAGCCAGTTCGCGCGATCTTCGCGACGGCGGAAGCGTCTGATGGTGACATCCGATCCGGCGTTCGCGGCGCTTTGGCTGGTGCCGCGGCTTGGCGCGTTTACGGCGCAGAACCCGAACATCGATATCGTTCTCGATGCGACGCCAAGGCTCGTCAACTTCGCAAAAGAGGACGTCGACCTCGGCATCCGCTGGGGCGGTGGCGCCTGGGAAGGGATGGACAGCAAGACGCTTGCGCTGTCCGAATTGACGCTCGTCTGCAGTCCGCAATTCCTGCGCGACAATCCTATGTCAGCCGCCGCTGATTTGGCCGGCGGTCTTCTCATTCAGGAGACGGCGAAGGAATGCTGGGACGCGTGGCTTTCGGCAGCAGGCGTTGCGGGGAAGGTGGTGCCGTCGGGTCCGACGCTCAACGGTGATCTTGTGATTGCTGCGGCTGAAGCCGGTCAAGGTCTGGCGCTTGCCGATCAGATCCAGGCGGGTGATGCGCTTATCGGCGGGCGGCTCGTTCGACCGCTCGACATTACGGCGACGCGCTTCGGCTATTACCTCGTGCGTCGCTCCGGGGCGAAGATTTCAGACACGTCTGGCGCGTTCGAGGCCTGGCTGGCGACAGAACTCAAGACGTTCCTCGCCACTTTCAAATCGATGCAGACGGTGTCCTCGATCAAGAGCCGCAAGACCGGGAAAACGAAAACCGCTTCCCGGTCGCGCAGTAGGCAACCCGCTTAGGGCGTTGCCGGTTTTGGCACGAAGCGGGTCAGGAAGCCGCCAATCACCTGATGGCTCGTGAGCTTGGCGCCCGCCCAGCCGTCTTTCGTCGGTTCGCCCGACCACCAGCGCGAGAACTGACGCCACATGTCGATCGGGAACCAGGTGCCGTCGCGGCCCGTCAGCGGTCCCCAATAGTCGGCACTTGTAAACTTGTATTCGATGAAGACCGAGCCGGTACTGAGGCGCAGCTCGATGCCGAACAGTGCCTGTCCGACGGGGCCGGTGTACTGATATTCGTAGGTCCGAGATGGTGCGTTCTTCGGATAGATTTCGGAGTGCGGGAACGACATCCCCGCGCCGATGCCGCAGTAGGGCGAGAAGATGCCGAACGACGGCAGACGCATCAAGCCGTTCAGCGTCAGCATGTTGTGGCCGTGCGTCCATTCGAGCTTGTTGAAATAATCTTTGACCCGGCCGCGCGGCGGTACCGGCTTGCCGTCAAAGGTGCCTTCCATGTCAAACTGCTGGTCGTCGAACGGCGCGTGGACTTTCGAATGCGTGAAGTCGAGCATCGTGCCGAAGCGGCCGCTGAACCAGCGCTGGATGCGTACGCCGTAGTAAAGCGGGTTCTCGAAAGGCCGTGTGAACCAGTCGATCTTCTTGATCGTCAGATCGGAGTTGCCGGGCTTCACGTAATGAAAGTCGCTCGGATAGTGATAGGGCGCGCCGAGGTACGCGCCGAAGTCGCTTTCGCGTCCCGGATGCTGCGCGGTCGAGACCGGAGGATTGGTCGCGGTGGCACGCGTGTCGGAATCGTTGGGTAGCGCTGCTGCCATCACGAGCAGCCCCATCGCCGTGGCGGCTGCCGTCAGTTCTATGGCGCGGGCAATGGCGGAGGTCGAGGGCCGGCGGACAGATCCGGGCGATGGCCACAAGGGTGCAAAAAGGCGTTCGCGTGCGAGCATTGAGAATCCCCCCGATTGCCGTGCCCTTAATGCGCCGGTCTGAGTGCCCTGGCCGACGTTTGTTGCCGGTAGGCTTTATGCGCCTCCCCCGGTCGCTTGCAAGGCATCGAGCATACGATTCACTGCGGCAATCTGCGGCGCGTCACGAGTTAAATACTTCGGGCCGGTATAACCCCACCAATCCCAACAACCTTGCGGGTTGGCGGCCGAATCCGCGACCTGTGGAAAAAGCACGACGATGCGGTTGGTGTCGGCCCATCGCGCGAAGCCGGATTCCTTGATGAACGTGTCGCCGATTGCCTCGCGGTTCTGCGCGCAGCCGTGAAAGGCGATGTGGACGCGGCAGCCGGGCGTCTCCGTGCAGGCCTTCGGCACGTAAACGACGCCGGTTTCTGCAAGCTCTGCACTGTTGTCGTCGCGGACAAACGGGCGTTGATCGAAATCAATGAAATTACCGGAGAGCGTCGTCGCTCGCGGTTGGAGATCGCCGTAGATGAATTTCAACAGCGCGCCGGCCTGATCGTAATCGCAATCGACGACGTAGGGCTCGCCGGAGACGCTGCAGGCGCTGCCCTCGTCATCGGTCACGAACGCGTGGCCGGCGGGCAAGTTCGAGATGAGTTCGATGTTGGCCTTGGGTACGCCGAGCTTTTCGTAAAACTCTGCCGCGTGTTTCACGATCGCGGGAGCGACGGTGCGATCGGACGTGCCGGTGAAGAGATAGACGCGGTCGCGGACGACGTCAGCGATCGGATCGATCTCACCTTTGGCGGCGCGCTCTTCGGCTTTCCTGGCGAGATCTTCGGGATCGGAAACACCCCAAATGCCGAGCAGGTCCAACATGCAGCCGTTCACGGCTTTGCTGAGGTTGAGGATTGCTGTGCCGGTGCCCGGCATGGTGTTAGCGAAGATGCTTTCGGAGCATCCGTACGGGCCGCCAGCGATGATGGCAGCGCCGACGACGCGCTTGGCATGAGCCATCTGGAATTGGCCTGCCATGTAGGCGCCGGATGAAATGCCGGACACGGACGTGTCGTCAACCTTGGCGCCGAGTGCGGGCAGCGGTCGTGTCGAGGACGCATGCTGTTCCGCGTTGTTGCAGCCGCCGCTCATCACTGCAACGGCGAACGGGGCAACAAGCAAAAGGCCGCGGAAAAAGGAATGGTTACAAATCATACGGGGCTTGAAATCCGGAAAGCGCGAGGAATTGAATGAGAAACGAGGTGCACTCTGCACCATCGGCGCTGCGGTTCCAAATGGGACTTTTGACGCTCGACGCCGGATGGCGGCCAGCTTATCCGGCCGGCAGCGCGAGCCGGACAATCGCACTCCAAGTCTGACTTGGCTCGGCTTCGCAATGACGCTTGCGGCGCAACGGTATCGTCATTCGCGGGCTTCAGGCCGGGGGCTGCTTTGCAGATGGACCCGCTAGATCGGTCCTCGGGCGTGACCCGAGGACATTATTTACGGAACGGCGGTCAGTGAGCCGGGCGCAGGGGAAGTGCGTTGGCGTCGTCCGACTGCGCAGCGATGATTTCGGGCGAGATCGCTTCGGTGCGCGGCAGCTTGCGCGGACGGGCACGCTTCCAGAGCTTCTCGAACGAGGCGATCGCGAAGACGGCGTTCGTCGCGTCATTGCCGTGGTAAAGTTCGAAGGCATCGCGCTTGGTCGGATCGCGGCGGAGGCAATCGCCGATCCAGACGCGCGTCGCTCCGACGGTCAGCTGTTCGTGGGCCGGTGCGAAGCTCGCTTCACCGAGGACACGGTACTCGATGTCCGCGATGTCGAGGATCGAGGGAGAAGCCGGCTCTTCTACGACGGTATCGCCGACGACGACAAGAATGCGGGCGCCTGAAATCAGGCCTTCCGACCAAGCGGCCTGCAGCGCGCGGGCGGCTGGGCTGTCAGGGTTGCGGACAAAGAGCGTCAGACAAATGTCACGTGCCGGATCATCACCACGGGCGGTGAATGCCTCGCCGATGAAGTCCTTAAGCCGTGCTTCCTTATCCGTTCGAGACATCATCATCATAGGCCGCGATGGTGAAGCGATGCGCATTTATTATTTCCCATTTCGAGCCGGTCATATTCGAAGATCGAATGTGCCCCCCGCTGGGCACCCGGCGACCCCATTAAGCCAAGAAGATTGTTAAACAAGCGTTGCCGCTCGGTTCCTTTTAAGGCGAACGTCGTTATCCCGTTTTCTGTCCAACGCTTTTTCATTCTGCCGCCGGCGGCGCGATGCGGCGAATAAGGGCGCGGTCGTCGTCCGAGAGCTGATCTTCGGCGTGCAACGCGACGATCTGGCCCGGATTCGCTGGTATGACGCGCTCGGGCTGGTCATCGTCTAAACGGGCCGAAACAACGTGCCTTTGAGACTCAAAGGCACGCATCGCCGCTTTTAACGAATCCGGCATAACGGCTTCACTGACAGGCACGGAAAATGTTGCGGTCTCACGCTGAAGGGTGACGCTGGCGCGCGGCTCGGCGGCGCGAGGGATCGTGACGACGGTTGCGGGACGGGGGTCGGGCAACGGCGGCGGCACAGCCGGCGCGGTGCGGCTGATGTTGCTGTTGGCGGCTTTGACCGTGACGTCGGCTTCCGGATCGGATTTAGCGACTGGGCGTCTGACGCGGGGCGCCTGAGGCGGCGATAAGTCGGGTTCTGGACGGTAGATGCCAGCGTAGGGGCCAAAGCGCGCCGCGTGTTCTGGGTCAATGGCGCCGTTGGGCCGCGGGCTGCGAATGTCAGCATCAAATTTTGGACGCGGCGCAGGTTCGGCGGCGTCGAAAGCCTCTGTTACGAGTTGCGGCGCGACATTAGCGACGGGCTTTGCTTCCGGCGATGGCGTCGACGGGGTGGGTTCGGGAATGGCATCGCGTTCGTCATCGGCGTGCCGGTTCCATTCGCTGCGCTCGGCGCGGCGGGCGGCGCCCATGACGGCGCCAAGGATGATGTCAGACCAGGCTCCATTTACGAACTTGTAGACGCGGAAGGATTCGGAGTTCGCAAATTTCGAGCCCTGGCGCGCCAGCCGCTTCTGGACACTGCCAGTCGTCGGCAGCAGGGTTCGCTTGAAAATCTTTTCGCGTTCGAAGCTCGCGAACAGGTTGGCCAGAAGTTGCGCTTCGACGCGCAGGTTCTCGCGTTCTGCCGGATTGAGGCGCGGCGGCGCATCGAGCGGTACAGCAACGTAGTAGTCGCCATTCATGTCGAAGACGACATGGCGAAACAGCTCGAAGTTTTCGCGGATTTGCTTGTCGCGATGAATGTCGTTGAAGCGCGATAGGATCTCGATCACCGGTCCGCGCTCGGCGGCTTGCATCTTCGGCACGAGGCCGTCGAGGCGGCCGCCTGGGCGCTTACCCATCGAGACGAGAAAGAGACAGAGATCGACGAACAGTGCGACCGCCAGCGGAACGTAGTCGCGCTTCGACAGGCCTGCGGCTTGAGCGGCGACGTTGCGTGTATCGGTGGGGTTCTCGACCGATTGAATCGCCTTCTTCTGCAATTCGCGCAGTTCGTCGGCCGACGGCGGCATTTTGAACGACAGCAGGCCGTAGAACGTCGTCGTCAGGCGGCGGAAGGCTTCGATGGTTGCTTCCGAGCCTTCGACGGTGGCGATCTCGGGCTTCTGCAACTCGGGCAGCTGGTCGATAGCCTTGACGACCCCGCGCAGCGCCATCTGCAACTGCGGATCGGGGCAGGTGACCGTGCCGTTCCGGCCATCGCTGAAAGTCGTGCGCTCGGCGCGGTCGGCGAGATCGGAGCGGATCTGGCGAAGCTGCGGATCGGTACGGAAGGCGTTGAAACCCGTCGCCGTCAGGTCGAGCTTACGGCCGAGTGCGCGCATGAATTCATTGCGCGTTCCGGTCTTCGGATCGAATGTGGACGAGTCGGCCGAGACGATCTTCGTCAAGTCGCCGTTCAGGGCTTCCATGTCGGTCTTCACCGCGCCGATCCTGCCCTTCACAAAGTCCGACGCGAAGGAGAAACGCTGAGCATCGTCTTCGCGCATCTTCCGGCGCGGTCCGTCGCCCGGTTTCGAGTTTGGGCATGATGTGCCTTTCGTCTGTTCGAGTTGTGCTTTCTCTGTCGAGACCTGGGTGAGCTGGGTCAGCGTTGCCTGCAACTGTTCGAGCCGCGTCTCAGCGCCGTGCAAAGCGTTCTGAACTTCGGAGACGGCGCTCTCGGCCGATCGGGTCGCTTCACCGCGGCTTTCGAGAACCTTCCAGTAAAAGCCGAAGCCGAAGCCGATCGAGATCAGCGACAGGAAGACGTATCCGCCGGCATAGGAAAGCTTGGTGACGAAGGGATGCGGGCGAAAGAGCTGGTCGAGCAGCCAGACGATCATCGTCATCAGCATTGCGACGGAGAAGCCGACGATGACGCGATGGACGATCGGCAAATCGCCCATGTTGGCTTCGATCAATTCAAGCATGCCGACGTACGTCGCGACCCAGGAGAGTGCGCCAAGGCCGACGATGAGGATGGCGCGTTTCCAGTCGCGCGACGGCTTTTGCGGCGCGTCGCTGTCGTCGCGCACGTCTGCGTAGAGGCGCATCGAGCTCGCCTCTCGCCCGAGTTCCGCACCTTTCCCGTTCATGACCGCCAACCCTACCCAAGAGAGGTGTCGAGACTCCACGGCCAGTCAGCGTTTTTGATGGTTAAACTGCGGCTGAGCAATGTCGGACTTCCGGCCCTTTTTCAGCGCCTGGATGAATGGTGCAGGTTCGTGATCTTCAAACGCGTGCGCATTGCACGTTCGTTGAATGGAGTCTTCTGGCAGGTCCAAGGGTGACGACCCGGAGTTTTCAGCGGGCGGCGTCGGCTATTTCTTTTGCGGGTGCACGTGCAGCTGCTACCGGTACCGCGCGGCGTCGTGGGAGGAAGTCGCGGCGCGGGTGCGATTTGGCATCGTCTTCGAGATCATGCAGCAGGACATCGAGTAACGGCGCTGCGATCTGGGCGGCGTGTAAATGACGGGCCCAAGGGCGCGATGCATTCCCGGTGCCGACGAGCACGACGTAAGAATAAGCGGCGCCGTTCGTAAATTGCAGTCCGCCTGATGCCCAGGTGTCGACCGTCGCGTCGGGGTCGAGCGTGACGGAGGTTCCGGTTTTCGCGAAGTGGACACGCAGATCGCCTCGACGTCGCGCGCACCATTGGCTGAGGCTTCGGAGCGTGCCGTAGGATTGGCCGCCGGTCTGATAGCAAAGCGGAGCTTCGAGAAGCGCGCGGATCAAGCCCGCCGCGCTCGGGCGGATCAGCGATTTCGGGATGATAGCGGGGCTTGCCTCGGCGGCAATACCGGCGCCGCCCTGGCCTTTCTGCGTGTAATCATAGGAAGCAATCAGCGTCGGCGGGTGGATCGGCTGCGTACTGCGGCCGATGAGAGACGCGAGAATGAGGCTCGACATCAGGTGAACGCGGCGCGGCGCGGCCGCGACTTGCCCGAGGACGACGGCGGTCGATGGCGGCGTGCCGCCAAGCGCGGCGGCGGGCGGCATGGTGAAGCCGAAACCGTCAATCAACCGTTTGATCGGCGTCTGTCCGAGTTGAGCGCCGCGGGTGATGAGCGGCGCATTGAGCGAACAGGCGAACGCGACGACGGCTTTGCGGCTGCCGGTGCTGCCACCCTTGGCGCAGGTGTCGAGGGCTCCTATGGGCGCTTGTGGGTCGGTGTAGAGGCTGCCGGGTCCGTCGCGCCCCTGGTTGGCAAGGGCAACGGCCAGGATCATCTTCCCCGTCGAGGCCACCTGCCGGCTTTCGAGTGACGGATCGTATAGGCCGGTTTCGCGGCGGCGCGCGGGCAGCGAGCCGAAGTAGGCGGCGGTCTCGCCGGATTCGTAATAGCGGACGATGTTGCCGTTGCCGTCGGCCGCGACGACGATGACGTTCGGCAGCGTCTTGTCGGCCGTCACCTTTTTAGGATCGAGTGTAAAGGCCGGGTCGATGTGGGACGCCCATTTTGCGTCCAGCGCCGACAGTTCCGTATTGATCTTGTCGCGGAAGGCTAGGTTGTCGCCGATGTCGAAGGTCGTCGTCACGCCACGGATGTAGTCGCGCCAGGCAAAGCCATAGCGTTGCTTCATCTCTTCGCGGATGCCGAAGCGCGCGGCGGGGAGCAACAGGTTGGCGCGGATCATCGGATTGGCTTCGGCGCGTTTCATTTCGTGCGGCGCGAAGCGTTCGAGGGCGGCTTCGAGTTTGGGTTTCACTTTCGGATCGGGCGGCCCGCCTGCCAGCGCCATCAGTTCGAAGACGACTTTGCGCTGTTCGGCTTCGTCGGTGATGAGTTTTTCCGCGCAGGTCCGGGCGCGGACTTCGGTGATGTAGCGCCAGCGGTCGAGGCGGACGGCATTCAGGCGATCGCTGCCTTCCAGCAGGATGATCGGCTTGTTGACGGCGGAAGCCAGAACGAACTGTTCGGCGGTCGAGAGATCCTTGGCTTCCTTGCCGAACACGACCTGGCTCGTGACTTCGACGCCGTGCAGCGGCTGGCCGCCGGTGCGCTGGGCAAGCCAGATGTGGTTCGCCGCCCATTGCTTCAACAGAGTGTCGTCGCCATCGCGCGTTAGGTCGCGGTAGATGACGGGTGCTAACCACCATTCGCCGAACTTACGCTTGAGCTTGTCGATGCCGCTTTCATCGGCGCTCGGCGGGGTTTTGTAGATGACGCGAGCGAACTGCATCGGCAGCGTTGAGCCGCCGACGCCGAGCGAGGGGCGACCTGACGAAATCGTTCTTGTGACCGCTGTTACGGGAATTTTCAGAACGCCGAGAAGGTCTATTCCGAACGGATTGAGCGGGCCGCCGAGGTAGCGATCTTCATGGTAGGACAGGCAGCGCCAGTATTGCTCCGGCACCGTGCGCACCGGGATCGACTTGTGGTCGGGGTTCGCGACGTAATCGCCGAGCGCGATCGCGCTGTCGGTGTAATTCACATCGCGCAAGCTATCGAGTCGCGGATCGAAGGTGCCGACGAAGTTGCCCTTTGGGTCATAGATGGCGGTAGCGAGCCAACGCTCGGCGTCGTAGCCGAGTTTGTCGTGCATAGAGACATCTCCGAGGTAGCCTCGGATGGGTGCCGCGATGTAGACTAGGACCAGCGCGAAGAGAACGTAGAGGATCGCGGCGGTGAGGACATGGCGGAGCGGCCCAAGCCTTGGGTTGAACGCCACCGCCATCATCAGCCAACGCGCAATCCAACGCGGTGCCCAGAGGCAGAAATCCGCGAGGGCGGTCAGATGCCGCAGAAGACGTAACATCGGTGTCGCAAAGCCACGCTAATGCCGTCGCCGTGACGGGCGGCGGCTCAACGTGGGACGTTAGTTGACCTTTGCGGCGTCAACTCAACGAACTCGGGGCGGTTTCGGCGCCCGGAGACGGCAAATATATGTCTCTCGCTGGCAGCTGATGCTGCAAGCGATGGGTATGACTTGTCGATCGGCAAGCCTGACGGCTCGCCGATTCAGAAGTTATTCATAAGAATGAAAAGGCCCACACCAACGGCTGGACCGATGAGGGCCGCCACGACCATCATCACGAATGGTTTCGCCACCATAACTCTTTACCCCGCACTTGAACTTTTACGTTCTCTCCACTGTTACGCGCGGCCCTAAGCGATGTTCCAACCGGTTTGCCCCCTCGGTTGCCGCATCTCATTCCACTGAAAGGAGCCGCCCCCGATCAGCGCTACTGGGCATGAACCCCTACTTCCCAGCTTTGTCAGGATACAACTTCGCAAAAAAACTTGACAGGGCCTGCCTCGATTTTGCAGTCGCCGCAGTAGATCGCCGATCACACGAGGGGAAGACGCTTAACCTATAGGTCAGCGCCAAGTTTGCTGATCACTGGTAACTCTATTTTACGACTATATTACAATGCTTTGCCTCGTCATCGTGCGGTCGTGTTCGCACTAGCGTCGGCAAACGCCCGCCACGCAACATCACAGAGCATGTCATGTTTTGAAACGCGAATTGAACTTATCTGACGTCGAACAAGCGGAGCTGCCGTTCGTCCGTACCGCGCGTTTCGGCGGCCAATTGCTCGATCCGGTCGAACGGCACCTGTTCGGCGCCAATCAGCGAGCGCTGAGCCTTTATCGGCCGGACGAGGCCTTCCTGAACAAGGTGGAATTCGCCGACGGTTTGACCCGGCAGCGCCAAGGCCGGGTCGAGGCCGGATTCCGATTGGAAGGCTGCCTTAAGTTTGCGAAGTGCGGTGTCTTCACGAACGCGGCCGATGAACCAGCTCGTGATCTGGTCGCGGCTCTTATAGTCGAGGTCACCCGGTGACTGGGTGGCCAGCATCAGACCAAGACCTGCGGAACGGGCCCGCTTCAGCAAGCTTTGCAGAGGTTCTGCGGTCGCGGGCTTGGCGTTTGCCGGAATGTAAAGGTCGGCTTCGTCGAACATGACGACGGCCTGCAGTTCGTCGTTCGGGTTTCGCTGACAGAAGCGCAGCGCTTCCGACAGGAACTGCGAGACCCAGAAGAGGATGTTTTCGTTGTCGCCCAGGAAGCCCGTGTAAATGACCGACAGACGCGTGCGGTTCGGGCGCTGATAACGGCCGAGGCCGAGCAGGCTTTCCATGCGCAGGCTTTCGCCGCCGCCTTCAAACAGCGCAGCGTTGCGCAGACGTAGCGAGTCCAATTGTGCGACGAGATCGCGACGCAGCTTGCCCGACGGATCCATGCGCTGGGTCTGATCCGTCAGTTCCGGATGCTCGTCTTCGAGAAGATGGATCAGGTCGGCGAGCGTCACTTCGCTGGTCGAGAGCGAACCCAGGATGCGCAACGCCACGGCAAGCACACCGGACTGCTTCTGGTGGGTTGCGGAATTCTTCAGATGCAGCATTTCGCCGAGGGCGGCGGCGGACAGGTTCGCCAGCAGCTGCTGTTCGTGGTCGGGCAGCTCGTTGATGCCGTTCGGGAGCAGCGTGATCGAGATCGGCCGGCCGGATGCGCGTCCCGGCGTGTAGACGGCAACGTCGATCGCATCGGCGAGTTTCTCGCGCTCGGAGCGGCGGTCGGGCGTTTCGTTTTCGCTCGAACGCCAGACTTCGGGGTTAGCGTAGCTTGCAAGGTCGCCCTTGCGGTCGATCAGGACGGCGGGAATGCCGCGAAGCAAAAGCTGCTCGATGATCGAGAGCGCGAGGGTCGTCTTACCGGAGCCGGAGCCACCGAGGAACGCCGCGTGGCGTTTCAGGACGCTCTTGTTCAGCGTCACGGGACGAGGGCCGCGCATGCCGTTTTCGCGGCCTGCGAGAATGCTCGCGCCGTAGCTCCCGTCTTCGTCGAGGATGACCGACATCGGCAAGTCGTCATCGTTGGCAGGAAGGTTTGAGTTCGGCTCGTTCGGGTTCGCCCCGCGTGCCTGCTCGGCAGAAAGCATGTCGAAGCCGTCGAGCGACGACTGCGGATCGTCCATCTCTTTAGCGACGAGGCGCGGCACCGGCCGGCCAAGCAGATCGAGGCGCAAAAGGTGCGTGATCGAGATCAGGCTCGATAGCGGCTTCGTACCTTCGAGCCACTGCGTCATACCTTGATCCTGGCGGTGATGAGCGGTGAACTCACGCACCGTCATCATGCGTTCCCATTCGGGGATCGGCACGAGAAGCTGGCGGCCGCCGCCATCGCGGAATTTGCGGAAGGCTTGCGCGGTCTGGTTCTTCTTGTTGGGCGGGAAGTCGCTTGCGCGCAGCATGAAGCACGGCTTGCCCTGCATCGCGGTCAGCACTTTGTCGAGCTGACGCTTCAGGCCGCCGCCTTGGGTCGGGCGATTGCAGAGGAAAACGCGCACGTCGTTGGCGAAGCCCGTGCGATGGCGAACGGTCAGATCGAAGGCCGGCAGATCGTCGCCGAGTTCGAGACGCTTCACCGTCACTTCGATGGCTTTGCCCCACTCGTCGCGTGCGAGCAGAAGTGCAGCAGACAAGACGTCGACCAGTTCCTGGTCGTCGGCGGGCATTTCGGCTTCGCTCTCGTTGGCAAAGCGTTCCCACATTTCGCGGAACTGGACTGCGGACAGCGAGCCCGGAGCGTCGGGTTCATCGTTGAAGCCGATGGCCTGGCCAAGGGCTTGAGCCAATGTCGAGATGAAGGACGGGCGCTCGGGCTCCGGCTCGCGATCGTCGCCTTCGGTCGAGGTCGCTTCGCGCAGGCGCGATTGCGCGTGCTCCAAAAGGCGGCGCGTCGACAGACCGCCGAATTCTTCAAAGAACTGCGGGCCGAAGAACTGCGAGGCATCGGGGAAGCTCAGGCCGTCGCCGTTGACTTCCGAATGATAGGCAAGGCGCTTTGAGATGATCAGGCGCGCTTCTTCCGGCGTCCGGCTTTCGCGCAGCAGGACGGGACCCGATTTTTCGATGCGATCGATATAGGACTGCGCGACGAGGCTACGCACCTGGCCGTAAAAATCTTCCAGGCATGAAATGATGATGATTGCGTTCGTCAGCCGGTTGGCGATCTGGATGAGATCGCGAACGGCGCGTTGAAAACGGTCTTCGGCATTGTCGAAGAAGCGGAGGTCTTCAACCTGATCGATGCAGAAGACGAGCGCGGCGCGATCAACGGTCCAGACGAGCGCTCCGAGCGCCTTGATGATTTCGAAAGCGCGATCTTCGCCGTCATTCGGATCGAGCGCGCTGACCGCTTCATGGGCGATGGGCGTAAGATTGCGACCGTTAAGATACTGACGAACGCGCTGGTCGATGCGCGGGTCGCGGCGCTGCAGATAGAGAAGCGCGCGCACGATGTTGATATCGAGTTCCTGGGTCTGAAACTTTTCGCAGGCGACGATCTGGTCGGCGAGGCGCAAGATGAGCTGCGCGAGCTGCTTGTCGTCCAGTGTATCGTCGCGAAGCTTATCGAGGTCTTCCGAAGAAATCACTTCGGAATCGAGAACCATCCGGTTCGTCAGCCGCGAGAGCGCCGATTCGCCGAACCGATCCGGATCGTAAGGTTTTTCCAGTGAGTGTACGAGGCGACGCAGATAAAAGTCGGCGTAGTTCTGCACGTCCGGCGTCATTTGGGCATAGCCGAAATAGCTTTGGCCCGTGCGATGCGAATCCGTTCGAAGTGCGCGTAGAAGATGCGTTTTGCCGGCGCCTGACTGGCCGTGGAACAGCAGGATGCGATCCTGCATGTGATAGCCGCGACCCGAAGTGACGGCCGTCAGCAGATCGTTGAATTTCTGGCGTGCCTTGGCGTGAATTTCCGGCACATCAACGGGGTCGGCACGCCAAAGATCGTCTTCCCAGGTGATCGAATGCTCGAAAGCCTCGCTCAGCTTGTCAGGCGCGAGCGAGGGGGCGAACGTCGACTGTTTGAGGGAAGCGCCTTCAACACCCATTATCTAATCGAAATGCCTTCAATCTTGAACGCGCACAAAGTGCCAGACGGTGTTTTTGTAGAGGATCTTGGAATCCTCGAGCGATTTGAGATCGCGACCGTCCTTGAGATCAGCGGTCGCTAGTTCCAGCCGGCCAGAGCGATGGGCTTCCGCGAGCATTCCCTTGAACGCAATCTCGGATAAACCCCAGTCGGGCCGTGCGTTGCGAATCGCCTTCCATACCAAAGAGATAAACGCCTTCCGGTTGCCTGGCCAGCCCTCCGCGACAGGACGTGCCGCATCAACAACAGCCTGACAAAATTCCTGTATGTCAGGTGGTGAGACAACTCGCGGCGCAGGCGGCGGCTGCGTTTCGTCAAGCGGCAAACGATCGTTGGCAGGCTTGGGTGGTTGCGCGCGTACAGCGGGGCGCTTGGCCGGTTCGGCGCGCTGCTGCTGACGCGACGTCTCGGCGCGGACATTTTCTTCCTTCGGCGCCAACAGTGTGCGAAGCAGCGCGAGTTCGAGCGCTGTGAGGCTGCCTTCGCGGGCGCCGACAATTTCAGATGCAAGCTGAATGACAAGTTTGCCGTCGGTCGAGATTTCGCGCGGTGATCGGAAGAGCTGGCCCGCGAGCAGGCGTCCGGCCTTTGCGGGCAAGCCCGCGCTCTTGCCGAAGCCGGTTTTGATTTTGTTTCCGAATGCGCGTTCGAGCGCGATGATCGCCAGCTCGGAGCGGAGATCGGCAGGCGAGAGAACGCGCGCGGTCGTCTTGCCGAAGTGGCGCTGGATGATGAGCGCGGCGAGGCCCTCCGGACGAGCCAGGCCTTTACGGAGCGATGGTGTGTCGGTGGCAGACAGCGCAGCGAGCATCAGCGACGTCTTGGCATCGCTCCATGTCGCTGGGAACGTGCGCGATGCTGCAAAGCGCGCCTCTGCAACTTGGCGTCCCTTATCGGTGGCGGTTAGCCGGCCGCCCTTTGCTTCCGACACGAGCTGGGCGCCCGCGAGCGTGCTGAGGGCCAGTTCGGCGGAACGGCGGAATTCTAAGCCGGAAATCTTCGATGCCATTAAGGGCGCGACGTCCCGTTGCAGATCGGCGCGCGTCGCGCTGCCGACCGCGATGCGCAGTAGCAAGAGATCTCGGACCTTGAGGAGCGGCGATGGCTCGTCGTTTGTCTTCAGCTCGGAATGTTCGATGGCTGCAGTCATCGAAAGGTCTCTCCTGCGCGAATCAAATGCGCTTTCGCGACAACTTTGATGATTGGCCCAGCACTTCCAAGAGCCGGCTGACAAAGACCCACAGCGAGCGGCGACGGCGCAAATGCTCACAAATGGCTGCTGCGCCAGCCTTTCGCCGTGCGGCGGTCAAAATCGCGACACCTTGTTGGCGCGATCATTGAGACGGGGCGGGACAGAGTTTTCGTTGAGGGTTCCGGTGTCATGATTGGCTCTCAGGCGTCGCGGCGGCGCGCCAAATTCTGCGAGTCGCATTTTGTTAGCGTTAACGCCCAGTTAACGGATTTCCGGCAATGCTGACACCAGCCGCACGTTTCGTGCCGGGAGTTGCCAGAATGTATCGCGTAGCGCTCACCGCCGGGCTCGTAACCGCACTCGCCGGTTGCAGCCTCGGCTCGTCTTCCATCACATCAGGATTTGCGGAATCCGAAACGACGTCTTCGGTGTCTCCGTCTTCATACGTGTCCGCGCCCAAGAGTGTGGGCCTTGGCGGCGAACCTTCCACGTCGCGCGGCACGCAGGTTGCCATGCTGGATAAGGCGCCGGCTGGGACGTACGAACGGGCGGAGCCCGGCGTTCTCTCCAATCGCGACTATTCGCACACCGCGCTCAATGCCGAGATGGCGCGCGACGTCATCAATGCGTACCGCAAGAAGTATGGACTGAAGCCCTTAAGGCTCAATGCGGAGCTTACCGAGGCGGCCAAGGCGCACTCGCGCGACCTCGCGAAATGGGATCGCATTTCACATTATGGATCGGACGGCTCCAATCCGTGGGATCGGGTGAAGCGCACGGGTTACAAAGCGCGCTTGACGGCGGAAAACGTCGGCACGGGGCAGATCAACTTCAACGAAGTGATGAAGGGCTGGGAGCAGAGCCCCGGTCATAACAAGAATTTGCTGACGCCCGACGCGACCAGCATGGGTCTCGCGCTGGTTCAGGACCCACATACCGAATTCAAGTCGTTCTGGACCCTCGTTATCGCCGCGCCGATGTAAGAGTTTTAAATTGGCGTTTCCGCTGCGCGGAGTGGGCCGCATATTGCGTTGGCGTTGGCGACGCACTTCCGCGCGCCGGCCGCCGACGCGTGAAGCTCACATTTCGTCGAGACGTTCTCGCTCGCGCGTGCGGACAAGTTCGGCGACACTGGTCCAGGCCCAGGAGCGCCCGGCATCGCCTTTCTGACCGTGATAGAGCGCGAAGAATTCGGCGACCCCCGCTGCATGCAGACCGTGTTTGCCTTCCAGGACTTCGGCCATTGCGCCCAGGTCTTGGGGCGGCGGCGTGAAGTCCAGCTGTTTGTTCAAGGTCGTCCGGGACGGCCAAGTCATCGCAAATTGACGACCAGGGAAAAGCAAGTTTGGAGCCATGTTCAGCGCGGATGCTTTCCGTACGTCGTAAAGATAGGTTAAACTGAACAGCTTTTGATTTGTTTCCGGCGCGTTGACCAAAAAAGCTAGGGCGAAAGTCGTATGAATAGGGTTTCCGAGGCGTGGGCGCTGGTCGCAGTTGCGGTCGCTGTTTTCGTTACTGCTTCGCCCGTAATGGCCCGCGAATGTCCTGATTTGCACGGATGTGCCGGAATGGAACTCGCGCAAGGCGCTGCGCCGGACGATGGCGCACCCGATGCCAATTCGGAGCAGCCGCCATCGCAAGCTTCTCCTGGTGACGGCTCCTCAGGAGACAATAGCGCGCAGTCGCCTGACGACGATGGAGGCAATGACGACGGCGACAATTCGGATCAGCAGGCATCGCCACCGGATTCGGCCCAGCCGCCAGGCTGCCCCTTCGACGACAAGCCGCTAGAACTGCTGGTTTAGATTTCCGTGAGGCCGTGCGGTTAATCTGCCGTCGCGGCGGCTGCGCTCGGCGCAGCGCCATTCGCCGCAGGCGCGACCGGGGCCGCAGGGTCGACCGGTCCTTTCAACGCCGCAGGTTCGGCGTCGGCCGCGGCGGCCTTTTCCGCGGCTTTCTTCTTTGCGGCCGCGAGCTTGCTCTTCGATTTGTGTTTGCGTCCGGCAGTGTGGTGGCGCTGGTCGTGACAGCCCCATGCCGCAACGCTATCGCGAACTGATTGCACCGTCTTGAAATTCGGGTCCATCGGGTAATTGTCGATGGTCGAGGTATTGAAGAGCTGTTTCCAGTCGTAGTTCTGGAAACCGTATTCGAGCATGGCGGCAGCGCGGATGGCGCGTTCGTTTCCGGATGATTCGCCAAGGATGACAGCCATCAGCCGGTGATCATCGCGGGTCGCCGAGGCGACGACGTTATAGCCGGAATCGCAGGTGAAGCCGGTCTTCAGGCCGTCGGCTCCCGGGAATGTTTTGAGCAGGGCGTTATGGCTGCCGAGCCGGCGCTTGCCGATGTGCATGGCGGGCATGGCCCAGTAGCCAGCGTATTCGGGATACTCGCTGGTTACGGCGCGCGCGATCTTGGCGATATCCCGAGCACTGGTCAGCTGGCCGGGATCGGGCAGACCATTCGTGTTGACGAAGCTCGTGTGCGTCATGCCGAGGCGTTTCGCCGTCGCGTTCATTCGGTCAATGAATTTAGCTTCGCTGCCGGAGATCGCTTCGGCCAGCATCACCGTCACGTCATTGGCAGACTTAATGATCACGGCCTGCAAGGCCTGTTTAACGGTCAAGGTCTGGCCGACTTGCAGGCCGACTTTGCTCGGAGGCTGAAGCGTTGCGGGCAACGAGCAGGGAATCTTGTCGTCCAGGTGAATCTCGCCGTTTTTGATCGCTTCGAACGCGACGTAGGCGGTCATCAGTTTTGTCAGAGAGGCGGGATGCCAGATGTCGTCGATATCTTCGGCGTAAAGGATCTTTCCCGTCGAAGGCTCGAACAGCAGCGCGGGGCCGGCTGCAGCGGGTGAAGCCGCCAGCCACATCAGCACTGCCGCAACGATGCCCGTCGTCAGTGAGCGCATACGGTCCTCAATATTCCTTCGGCTGGGCTAACATATTCGCGCGAACGGGCCAACCGACGGCCCTGACGGCGCGAAGCTTATGACAAGTTGTGTTGCTTATGCGGCGCTACTTTAGGGAAAGCTTGCTCTGTGATCGAGATTCAGCAATTCACACGCCCCTGAGTCTAATATGCCCTTCTCCGGGATACCAGCGCGGCGTCGGTGCGTTCCCCATCTCGATGGGACATACCCGACTTTTTTCATGGGCTGTGAGGCGTGATGACACGCTTGGTCTCAGTTTGAATTTGTTGGGCTGAATCGGCGAGATCTCCGTGCATTGCAGCGGCGGGCGCCGAAAATGCGAGGTTGATGTTCGGTACATGGCGATTTCCAATTCCGGACAGCAGTCTCCCCCCGGCACCGGCACGCGCGAGCGGATGGCGATTTTTTCAGCTCTGGCGCTCGTGCTACTGCTCGCGTCTCTCGATCAGACCATCGTTTCGACGGCGCTTCCGACGATCGTGCGTGAGATCGGCGGGTTGTCGCATCTGTCGTGGATTGTCACCGCGTATCTGTTGGCGACGACCATCGTCGTGCCGCTCTACGGCAAGCTCGGCGATCTGTTCGGGCGGCGGATCGTGCTGCAGGTCGCGATCCTCATCTTTCTTGTCGGATCGGCGCTGTGCGGCGTGGCGCAGAACCTACCGGAACTCATCGCATTCCGCATCGTGCAAGGGCTCGGCGGCGGCGGATTGATCGTCACTGCGATGGCGGTCATCGGCGACGTCGTGCCGCCACGCGAACGCGGGCGCTATCAGGGATTTTTCGGCGGCGTGTTCGGGCTGTCGACTGTGCTCGGTCCATTGATTGGCGGGTTCATCGTCGGCAATGCGTCGTGGCGTTGGATCTTTCTCATCAACTTGCCGTTTGGCATTCTGGCGTTGGCTGTCATCAACCGGACGTTCCGCCCGCACCGGAAGCCGTCGAAAATCCAGATCGATTATCCCGGCGCGATGCTGCTGGGTTCGACTTTGACGTCCATCGTGATCGTCACGAGTCTCGGAACAACACTGGCGTCCGAAGCACCCGTGAGCCTCATTGCCTTTTCGCTTCTCGGTCTCGTGTCGCTTGCATCGTTCATTTATATCGAGACGCGCGTCGCGGACCCGCTGCTGCCGCTGACGCTGTTTTCCAATCGCGCTTTCTCCGTTGCGGCGGCTATCGGATTTATCGTCGGGCTGGCGCTGTTTGGTTCGATCACGCTGCTGCCGCTTTATCTGCAGATCGTCAAAGGGCTCGATCCGACGAGCGCGGGTCTGCATCTTACGCCGATGATGCTCGGCGTGTTCGTTAGCTCGATCACGAGTGGGCAGATCATCAGCCGGATCGGGCGCTACAAGATGTTTCCGATCATGGGCACGGGTCTGATGACGGTGGCGCTGGTGCTGCTGTCGTCCATTACGGTTGAGACCTCGGCGTCGACCGCGTCGGTTTATATGGTGCTGCTCGGCCTCGGTCTGGGCATGGTCATGCAGATCCTGGTGATGGCGGTGCAGAACGCAGTCGCCTATGAGCAGCTTGGCGTTGCGACGTCCGGTACGACGTTGTTCCGGTCGATCGGCGGTTCCGTCGGCGCGGCACTGTTCGGGGCGATTTTCGGCTTTGCGTTAAACCGGCAAATCGCAATCCAGGCGCCGCAGCTTGCCGACACGATGAGCGATCCGACCGCGATCGGCGCGCTTACGGGCGCGTTGAAGGCGACGTACAACGGATTGTTCGTCGCGGCGCTGCATCCGGTTTTCCGGACGGCCGCGGCGACGGCGTTTGTCGCGTTTCTGCTGTCGTTCCTGATCAAGGAAGTGCCACTCAGGGCGACGCTGGCCGTCGAGCCGCAAAATGATCCGCTGCAGATGCCGCGCGATGCGACATCGCTTGATGAGTTGGCGCGGATCGTCGAGCGCATCACATCGAAAGAAAACCGCTGGCGCTACTATGAGCAGGCGGCGAAGCGGTTCGACGTCGCGCTTCAGCCCGACGAGTTCTGGCTACTGGCTCGCCTTGGCGAAATCGGCGGCCGGGCGGACAAGGCGGAGCTTCGCCAACGGCTCGGACCGAAGGAAACGCGGCAGCCCCGGGTTTTTCGCCGTCTCGAAGATGCCGGCATGGCGCGCGAGGCGCCGGGCAATTTTATGGAGTTGACGGGGACAGGGCAGCAGCTTTACGCGCGCCTGTTGCGTCAGCGCCAAGACAATCTGGAAAAGATGCTCGCGGACTGGGACGTCAATCAACATCCCGAAGTGCGCGCTTTGATGAAAGAGTTGGCGACATCATTCGCCAGCTCTCCGCCGGTGAAACCTAGCGTTATGAACCAGGTTGAGAAAGCGCGCTGAGCTCGGCGAATTCCGCGTCGCTCAGTTTGATATCGGCGCCGACCATGTTCTCTTGGAGATGCTTCACTTTTGAGGTGCCGGGGATCGGCAGCATGACCGGGCTGCGCTTCAACAGCCACGCCAGTGCGATCTGGCTCGGACCGGCGTCGTGATTTTTCGCAATCGCTTCGAGGCGTGAGCCGGGCTTGGCGAGATCGCCGGCGGCAAGCGGATACCACGGGATGAAGCCGATGCCATGCTTTTCGCAGAAGTCGAGCACGTCTTCGCTGCCACGGTCGGCAAGGTTATAGCGGTTCTGCACGGTGGCGACTTTGAAGAATTTCTGCGCGGCCTCGATCTCTTTCACGCCAACTTCGCTCAAGCCGACATGCCAAATCAGGCCTTCGGACTGCATGGCCTTGATCGCATCGAATTGTTCGGCCTGCGGCACGTTCGGGTCGATGCGGTGCAACTGCCAAAGGTCGAGGCGTTCCACACCCAACCGGCGAAGGCTTAGAACGACTTGCTGGCGAAGGTATTCGGGGCGTCCGAGTGGGATCCAGACGTTGGGGCCGGTGCGGGCCAGACCAGCCTTGGTTGCGATTTTGATGCCTTTATAAGGATAAAGCGCTTCGCGGATTAGACGCTCGCTGACTTCAGGCCCATAGCTGTCGGCGGTATCGATGAAATCGAT
The DNA here is from genome assembly GCA_018242255.1 of Pseudomonadota bacterium. GTDB lineage: Bacteria > Pseudomonadota > Alphaproteobacteria > Rhizobiales > Hyphomicrobiaceae > Hyphomicrobium_B. The sequence goes on from JAFECH010000353.1 coordinate 23,841, forward strand.
ATCGAGTTCGGGAAGCTTGCGGAGGGTGCGCAGGCATTCTTCTTTGTCGGCGGGTTCGCCCCAGATGCCGCTGCCGGTGACGCGCATCGCACCGAAGCCCAATCGGTTCACCGGCATGTCGCCGCCGATTTTGAAGACTCCGGATTGATTTTTGACGATTGTACTCGATGACATTGCTGCCTGCCTTTCATTTCAAAGTGAGCGGTTCAGGTCGGAGTTTTGCGGCGGTTGGGACACATCAGAATTTGTCGGCAAGGCATTCGACATAACGCATGAATAAAGCGTCGCGAACCGGTCGTGTTCTATCGAGCCGATGACCGCGACGCCCGTTTGTGTCAACGCGTGTCCCGCGGTGTTGGCAGCACCTCCGAGCACGCCGTCTGGACGCGGATGTCGTTACCGATGAAGCGGCAAACTTCTTCCTTGCGCGAGGGATTGTTTCGAATGGTCCTGGCCGAGGTCTTGAAGCCATATTCGCGGGCGACCTGGGCAAGGTAGCCATCGCGGCAATATGGCGTCGAGATCGGTTGGCCATTCACGATCTGATAGTCCTCCCGGCATTCGATGGCGCTAGCGCTTGTCGCGGCAGCGGTCAGGAATGAGCCTGCGAGGAAGACGAACAGTGCGGCGTTGGACTTCATCATGAAGTTTCTCCAATCGGCGCACGTGCATGCGGGCACGCAGCGGGTTTCAAGGTGGAACGCTGGCCCGCCGGTCACGTTCCGCCCCTCATATGGGGAGCCAGTGCTGGAGGCTCAATACGGGCCGCGCGAGGCAATGTTTGCTATTACGTCATTGAGCGCGCCGATGCGCTTCTGATATGCGGCGTTAAGGCAGCCGACGTCCTTGCCGCAGGCGTTCCGCGAGGCGAGCCATTTGCGCTGGGCATCCTGGATGTCACCGCGCTGGCCCATGGCGACGAGTGATGTCGCAACCGAAAACAGCGTCGCCATGTGGGCTTCGCTCTGACCGAGAGCGTAGGAACTGCAGATCGTTTTTTCTGCGGGGGAGCCGGCTTTGTGACAGTTGAGAGGGGCGTAATCGCCGGCCCAAGCCGTGCTTGAAACACTCGCAAGCGCTATCGCCGTCACCATCGCAACTATGGCGCGTCTCGGCATCACTCTATCTCCCTAGGGAACTGCTAGAACATCGACGAGAGCGACTGCTGCAAGGAATTGAAGCCCTTGCTGATGGTCGTTTCGACATCCTCATATTTGGCAGGGCGGCGCCGCGCTGTCTTGGTTTTTTTCGTCTTTACCGATGCCGTCTTGCGGCGTTCGGATTGCAGATCAGCTTCCGACGGCTGGGAATCGATTGATTGCGCGGCCGGAAGCGGGCTGTTGCCTTCGAAATGGACTGTCGACGCCGGGACGGACGTTCCTTCGGTCGGCGATACATCGTTGCTGGCGGTTACTTCCGGTGTGGCGGAGCGAGGTGCATTGGATGGCGCCGGCTTATCTTCCGATGCTGTGATGGCCGCCGGTGTCAGCATCCCGGCCGGTGCCCAGGCGCGACCGAGTAGTGTCGGTGCTGTGCCGGAGTGGCGATCGTCCTCGGTGTTGTCATGCGAGGGCATTTTCGAACGTTGAAGCGCAGCGTTGGCCTCGGCAGCGGATGCCTGCAGCGCCGAACCCAATGCGCCGGTTTCGATGGCTCGTTCTGGACGGCAGATCGCTGACGCGTTGGAATCGAGCAAGGCAGCGAGTGCCGCGTCCGGTGCTTCCACCGGCAGCTCGGCATTGACGGTTTTGACGAAGCCGCGCATGGCGTCTTTCGACGCTTCGCTCCAGATGCCGCTGATCGGGCCGTTATAGCACTCGGCGCGGGCCAGAGCGCTCTGCAGCTGACGAACCAGTGCGACGCGCCGAGTGGCTGCATCCGGAGCGCCGACGCTGCGTGGCAGCGACATTCCAGCTTCGCGGATGACGTTCGGCGATTGTGACAGTTGGGCGCGGAGAAGCGGGCGGTCGGCGACGGCATCGGCGTCAGCCGGGGCCGAAACGCCGTCAGGCGCTGTTGCTAGGTAGAGGGCAAAGCCCACCCCCAGCGTCAAGGCGAGGAGGAAAAAGCCGCCAAGAGCCGTAAACAGGCTGGCCAGGATGGTCCGAACGCTACCCACTGTTACGATACTCTGCTTACTAAACAGACTATGACATATCGACGTGTCCGGCCCGACTGTGACGATTGAGGCCGTCCGCAGGCACGGTGACGAGACCGGATTTTTCTAGGACTTCGAGCCGCCGCCGCCTAGTGCCGAGGTGCACTTTAATGAGCAAAATTGTGGCGTTCAGCACGGCTCGTGGCGCGGCGCTGCAAGCTTGCAACAGGGGGGTTGACGGCAGATCCGAGCTGGAGGGCGCATTCAAGCTCGAATTGTATGTTCTCCTGCGACCGATGCATATCGTCGGCTTGTTATTTTAAATGTCTTGTATCATTTATCAGCGCGTTACGGCGAGCCTCGCCGAAGCGCGGAGGCGTTGCGGAATTAGGATCGGAAGGGAGGCGCACTTGGCAGATCGAAGGACAGGTTCGCGGATCGTCGTCACCGGTTTGGGCATCGTTTCTCCGCTCGGAGCAACCGTCGATACGACTTGGCAGCGTCTCATCGCCGGCCAATCGGGAATTCGGCGGCTCGACGATGCCGTCGTTCCCGATGTCGACTGCAAGGTTGCGGGTGTTGTTCCCGACATCAGCGAAGATCCTGAAGGTTTCGATATTGCGAAGGCGGTTCCGGTGAAAGACCGGAGAAAAATGGATCGCTTCATTCAATTCGCAGTCGAAGCCTCGCGCCAGGCATTGGCACAAGCCGGATGGGTGCCGGACAGCGAAACATCGCGCGAGCGGACGGCGACAGTGATCGGTTCGGGCATCGGCGGGTTTCTCACCATCACCGATGCGGTTCATACGGTCGATCAACGCGGCGCAAAAAAGCTCTCGCCTTTCACGGTTCCGGCGTTTCTCGTCAACCTCGCGGCGGGGAATGTTTCGATCATGTTCGGATTCAAGGGGCCGCTCGGCGCACCTGTCACGGCGTGCGCTGCGGGCGTGCAGGCAATCGGCGACGGCATGCGCATGATCCGCAGCGGCGAAGCGGATATCGCACTTTGCGGCGGTGCGGAGGCGTGCATCAACCGCGTGGCACTGGGTTCGTTCGCGGCCGCGCGGGCTTTATCTACGGGGTTCAACGAAACGCCTGAGAAAGCCTCTCGGCCGTTCGACGTAGCGCGCGACGGTTTCGTTATGGGCGAAGGCGCAGGCATGCTCGTGATCGAGACGGAAGAGCATGCGCTGGCGCGCGGAGCCAAGCCACTCGTGGAACTGGTGGGCTATGGGACAAGCGCCGATGCCTATCATTTGACATCAGGTCCGCCGGACGGAAACGGTGCGCTGCGCGCTATGCGTGCGGCGCTGGCGATGGCGGGGATAACGCCGGACGATATCGGATATCTCAATGCTCACGCGACGTCGACGCAGGTCGGAGACGGCGGGGAGCTTGCTGCCATGCGTGCGCTTTTCGGTAATGGCCCAGGGGCAGCAATTTCGTCGACGAAGTCGGCGACGGGCCATCTCCTTGGCGCTGCTGGTGGACTTGAAGCCGTTTTCTCAGTTCTCGCGCTGCGCGACGGCGTTTTGCCGCCGACGCTCAACCTGACCGACCCCGATCCGGAAGCGGAAGGCCTCGATCTGATTGGGCCCGAAGCGCGCAAGAGCAACGTTGAATATGTGCTCTCGAACGGTTTCGGCTTCGGCGGCGTCAACGCGTCGGTGATCTTCCGGCGCTGGGCGGCCTGACGCTACGCCAAGCCTCTCAGCGACCGGCGATCTGGTCGGCCATTGCCGCGATCGTGCGGTCGTAGACGTCGGCCTTGTTCCACTCGGCGATGACGCCGTAGTTGGGTGATCCCGGTTGCCAGCCTGCGCCGCGCTGCCAGCCGTGGCCGGCAAGGAAGTTGGCGGTTGATGCTAAAACGTCTGGCACGCTGTGGATCAGATCCTTGCGACCGTCGCCGTCGAAATCCACAGCGTAGCGGATGTACGGCGTCGGCAGAAATTGCGTCTGGCCGATCTCGCCCGCCCAGCCGCCACGCATCTGCGAAGGCGTCAGGTCGCCTTCCTCAACGATCCGCAAGGCGTCGAGCAATTGGCCGGTGAAGAATTCGGTGCGGCGGCAATCGTAGGCCAGCGTCGCCAGCGAACGGATGATCGAATAGCGGGCGCCGAGGTTGGCGCCGTAGTTTGTCTCCAGTCCCCAGATCGCAACGATGATCGGAGCGGGTACGCCGAAGCGCTTTTCAATGCGGTCGAAGAGGGCGCGATGGCTCTGCATCAGCGCACGGCCGCGCCGGATCATCGAATTGCTGACGCGGCGGGCATAGAACTGTTTGAAGCTCAGCTTGAAAGAGTGCTGCGAGTGATCCAGGCGGATTACGTTCGGGTCGTAAGTCACGCCTGATAAAGCTGCCACCACCGTGCTCGATTTGATGCCTTGTGCCGCTGCCTGCTGGCGGAATTTCTGTAGCCAAGCGTTGAAGCCGCCGGCGCCGTTGCCGCACTGCGCGAGCGCATGTCCCGCAGTTCCAGATAAAACGAGGCAGGCGAGGGCCGCGGCCCGGAGCTTGGACAGCGAAGATGCGACGGGGGCGGATGACATGCGGTTCTTCCGGAATAGTCGAGCGTAAATAAGATCTTACTGAGAATGTCGGCCATCGGCCGTCTCTCTTACTGTCATAGATCGCGCGCGTCGCCAAATGCTTATCTCGGCGCACGGACTTTCGGGGGACCACGCCGACGGGGTGTTCCGCAGGGAACAGCGAGGGTCGGAGGATCATGCGAACAGTTACGGCGATCGCGATGGCGGATGACGTGTGATGACGGCAGATTTCTTTTCGCTCGTAGACCTTGGCGGACTCATGATCGGGTTGGTCGTCGTCGGCGCGCTCTTTTTCGCCGTTTCAACGAGTTCAGAAGACACTTCGGGATTTTCAGGGTTTTTGCGTCATAAGCGCATCAAAAGGGATGCTGTGCCGCGAAGGCGAGAATAGCGCTGTTGGCGGCACGAGGCGCATTCAAACGATAGCATTAAAATGATTGCGAAGGGGCGCCCGCCTGCCGCCGCCTTCGCCTAGCTTTGTCGGAATCTCAGAGTTTGCAGAGTGTCGCCTGGGCATGGCAGGTCCATCCGAAGCCGCCCTGCGAGCAATGATATTTGCGGGGGCTAAAGGTGTACCCAGGCGTTCCTGCGCCAGTCATCCAAACTGCCCAGACGCCCCAGTCGGTCGCCTGAAGAAGGGCCTCGTCAGCCTGAAACTTGGCGGTGTCTTCGGTGAGTGCTTCGCCCATCGAATACTTTTTAAAGCATGAATGAGAACGGGCGCTGGCCGGCGCGGCGGCGAACGTCGCAGCGGCGAGAGCAGCAAATGTCAAAATGGTAATCTTGCGCATCGGCTTCACTCCTGGATGTGAACAGCAGACAGGAAAGGTGCCACAGCGCAAGAAACGGTGTTCATGACAATTACTGAACGGCCGTCGATTTCGGTGGAATCGCGGCTCATTTGCATCACTTGAGGAGGGTGCGATTTTTCGCTTCGGCCAGTGTCACCGTGTCGGCACTCCCGTGTCATCGGTCTTTAATGCTTGCGGCCCATTGGGGGCATTCCAATGCGCGAGATTCGAAGCTTACAATGAAGGGGTCCAGTAGCGATGTTTCTGAAAGCCAAGATTTTTTGTGCTGCTTTCGTCGCGTGCGCGATGGTGCCGATGACGCTCTCGGCAGAGGAGGCATCTTGCCCAAAGCCGACAACGGACCCACTCGTAAAATTGTTATCGCCTCCGCCCTGCGATAGCTGCGCGCAAACGAAGGTCGAGCTCGATGAGCTGCAAACGCTGCAGCGGAATCGAACAGAAGCGCAGGCCGAGCACGCGCATGCCGACTACAAAATCTCCGTCGCGCGTTTCGTCGAAGGTGCGGACATTAAGTTCGATGCCGCAGCGCTGGAGGCTTGCCATCCGATCTTCGACAGGCTGATGGAGCGAACGAAATCGGCGGCCGAGGATGCCAAGTATTCATTCTGCCGGACACGGCCGTTCAATCTTCCCAACAACGATCTGAGGCCGCTGGAGTCCAGCAACAAGTACAGCCCATCCTATCCGTCAGGGCATACGACGGCAGGTACGGCGCTCGGCGCCTTACTTGCATATATGGTTCCGGAAAAGCGCGCGGTCTTTCTGGCGCGGGCTGCTGATTACGGTCACAGCCGCATGATCGCAGGCGTACATTTTCGCAGCGACATCGAAGCCGGAAAGCTGCTCGGCATGGCTGTGGCGGAAGAAGAGTTTTCCGACGATGCTCAGTTTCGGACGATGTTGCCGGACGCAACGAAATGCGTTCGCGGAGCGCTAGGTCTAACAGCTGAGATGCCGGTAGCCGGCGCGCCGGCGCAAGCGTCGGCCGAAACGCCCGCCGCAAAGCCTTAAACAGACGCACGCTTATCGTCTCGCGTAGTTTGAATTGGTTGTCGTGCCGCTCGCTGTCTCAGCGGGCGGCTTTTTTGCGATTGGATCCTCACGCCTCGTCTTTGTGGCCTCGCGACAACATGAAACCGTAGATTCGAGGTCCGCGACGGCGCGCGCTCTTGCATGTTTGGCCTCGTGCTTTCCTATATCGGATATTATAACATCCAAAATGAAAGATCCGGTATGGCTGTTTCGAGAGTGCGCGGGCTCATGCTCGCTCTATGTTCGGGCGTTAGCATCGTCCAGGCTTCGAGCGCGTCGGCGCAGTCGGCGGGGGGAACGGCGGCTCCCGCGCCGGGGGCGACGGATAGTGCAACAGGGGCGCAACTTCCCGCTGTCGTCGTGGCTGAGCCAAAGGCCAAGGCGGCGACGAAGAAGGTCAAGACGGTTCGGCGAGCAAAAACACCGTCGTCGCGCGCAAATGAGCCGTCGCCGCCAGGCCAAGAGACATCCGTAGCGGGAGCGCAAAGCGCCGAAAGTCCGCTCGTGTTTCAGAACAATGCGTTCAACGCGGCGCGCAACGAGATCTTCACGCAGATCGGAACGAACCAGTATTCGTTCGGCGAAGATGCGCTTCGGGCGTTGCCGCAGGGAACTGAAACGCCAGTGAGCAAGGCGCTTTTGCAAGCGCCGGGTGTCAGTCAGGATTCGGCGGCGAGCGGGCAGCTCCACGTGCGCAACGACCATGCGAACGTGCAATACCGGCTCAACGGCATTCTGCTTCCTGACGGTGTTTCGGGTTTCAGCGATGTGCTGGAGACGAGCTTCATCAGCAATCTGTCGCTGGTGACCGGCGCTTTGCCGGCGGAGTACGGATTGCACACCACGGGTCTTGTCGACATCACGACGCGATCTGGTGCGCAGGAACCCGGCGGCACGATCGGCTTCTATGGCGGTAGCCGCGGCACCTTCACGCCAAGTCTTGAATATGGCGGCAGCACCGGTGCGGTCGATTACTTTTTTACCGGCCGCTATCTGATGAACGATGAAGGGATTGAAAACCCGACTTCCAGCCGAGATGCCATTCACGATCACACTGATCAGGAGAAGGGGTTCGGTTACGTTTCGGCGTTGCTCGATGACTCGACGCGGCTGAGCTGGATTTCAGGCGTTTCGGTCCAGAATTTCCAAATTCCGAATACGCCCGGCCTGCCAACCGATACGGCCTTTGCGAGGCAGGGTGGCCTTCCCAACTATTTCAATTCCGCGCTGCTCAATGAAAATCAGTTCGAACAGAACTACTACGATGTGATTGCGCTGCAGAAGAAGGTTGAGAACGGCGACTATCAAATTGCTTACTTCTCACGGTACAGCGATCTTCATTTCAAGCCGGACGATACTGGCGATCTGTTCTTCAACGGCATCGCTTCAGACGTGCAGCGGCGCAGTTTGCTCAACGGCGTGCAAGCCGACGGTTCGTATCGGTTGAACGCGTACAACACATTGCGCGCCGGCTTCACCGTCAGTGCCGAGCAGACGAAAGCCATCAGCAATTCATCTGTGGTTGCGGACGATGGTTCCGTCGAGAACGGGCTGTTCGACGAGACGTCGAAGCTCGGCTGGTTGATCGGTGTTTACGCTCAAGACGAAATACGATTGACCGACAAGCTGACGCTCAATGCCGGTCTGCGTTTTGATCAGATGTACGAATACGTCGATGCCAACCAGTGGAGCCCGCGGGTCAGCCTCGAGTATCGCCCGTTCAAGGGAACGATGCTGCACGCGGGGTATGCACGTTACTTTACGCCCCCGCCGCAAGTGGCGGCGGGGCCGACAAACATTGCGCTTTTTGATGGGACATCTGCGGCGAGCAGCTGTCCGGCGGCTGGGTGCGGGCTGGTGCAACCTGAGCGTTCGCACTACTTCGATGCCGGCATAACGCAGACAATTTTTCCGGGGCTCGAAGTCGGCGTCGATGCCTACTACAAGCTGGCGCGCGATCTTCTTGATGACGGGCAGTTCGGTGCCGCGCTCGTGCTCGACGCCTTCAACTATGAGAAGGCCGTGAACAAGGGTATCGAGATCACGACCAAGTACAATTGGGGTAACTTCAGCGCCTACGGGAATGTCGCGATCGGACAGCAGAAGGGCAAGAACATCATTTCGAACCAGTTCCTGATCGGTCCGGATGACTTGGCGTTCATTGCCAACCATTACATCTTTACTGACCATTCACAGACGATTACGGCGTCCGCCGGATTTTCGTATCTGTGGGATGGCACGAGGCTCAGCATCGACATGATCTACGGCAGCGGGTTGCGTACCGATACCGATGAGGTTCCGAATGGTGCGAGCGTTCCGGCCTATACGCAGGTCAACCTCGGGCTCTCGCACGAGTTCGCGAATTTGTTCGGGCGGCCGACGACGGTGCGCTTCGACGTTGTCAACCTGTTCGACGAGGTTTACACGATCCGCGATGGCGAAGGAATCGGCGTGTTCGCGCCGCAGTACGGTCCACGGCGCGGATATTTCGTCGGCGTTTCGCAGAAGTTCTAGAACAAAAAAACTCGCCCTGTTGGGGCGAGCTTTTCATTCGCATATATCGACCGAATTTACGGATTGGTCGGCGGCGTTGCGGCGCCGTTGCTGCTGTTCGACGGTGCAGGCGTCGTGGCTGCCGGACCGTTCGTGCTGCCTTCGTTACCCTTCACGCCGGTTGCGTCCTGGGAAGGAAGTGTCGACTTGTCGATGTTGGTGCTGTCGCCACCGACGCCGGTGCTGCCCGGAGACGCGCCCGTCGAAGAACTGCTATTTTCAGGCTGTGCGGCAGGTCCATTCGTGCTGCCAGCTGTACCTGCTACGCCGGGAGCTGAGCTTTGCGGCGACATCGTCGTATTAGAATTGTTATCAGCGGTCGATGAGGTTGCTGGCGGCGTAGTGGTCGTGTCGGCGACTTTCTGACTCTCATTATAAAAATACCAGCCGCCGAAGACGATAGCGGCAAGGAAAACGATGCCGACGATCAACGATCCCGTTGAACTTGCAGCGTCGTCCTGGCCCAAATTGCGTTCACGGCCTGAGCGCGGATCTTCGTATGTCATGTTTTTTCCTCCGAATACCTGGGGAAAGAACGACAACGTGGGGCATCTGGTTCCTGTCTTCACCGCGGAATTGAGGGCTATTACGTACGCGCACGTTTCGTGTCGGCGTAAGCCCATTATTGCTAGCTTTTTTCCGATTTTTGTTGGTTATCGTGCGGCGATGCACAACGCTGCGCAATAAGGCAGCGTGCTGTGACCAGTGTTTTATTCGCGGCGCGAAGAGTTCGGCATGGCAGATCGGCAGTGGACATCGCGGTTTCCAGGTCTCGGCGCTCTTGAGCCTGAAATCACAAACTTACTCCTTCGCACCAGCGCGGTCGTGGATTTGCCGGCCGGAACGCGGATCTTCGGGCCGGGCCAAGCGCCGGAAAATTATCTTTTGTTGCTCGATGGGACGGTGCGTGTGCAGCAGGTCTCTGAGAACGGCCGCGAGATCGTGCTGTACCGCGTCGCCGCCGGACAAAGCTGTGCGCTGACCACCGCCTGCCTGATGGGATATGAGGACTATCAAGCTGAAGGCGTGGCAGAAACGGCAGTGACAGCGGTCGCCATTCCTAGAGCAACGTTTGATGAGGCCATCGCGCGCTCTGCCGCATTCCGCAAGTTCGTGTTCACGGCATTCAGCCTCAACGTCACGACGCTGTTCAAGCTTATCGAAGAAGTGGCGTTTTCGCGGATCGACGAGCGGTTGGCGCAGCGGCTGCTGCAGCTCGCGGACCCATCGGGCCATATTGAAATCACGCATCAGCAGCTTGCGGCCGAGCTCGGGTCGGCGCGTGAGGTGATCGGGCGGCAATTGCACGAATTTCAGCGCCGCGGCTGGGTCACCACATCCAGGGGTAGCATTGATCTGGCTAATCGTGAGGCCCTGCGTCAGCTCGCCACTGCACATTAGTATTTTGCTATGTGACTAGATCACATACGAGGATATTTTTTATCATTAGGCAATTCTCTGGAATTTCATTCCGGAGGCTATTATGAGTCCAAACGTTGGAATGTTCGATCGCGTGCTTCGCATCCTTGTCGGCCTAGCCCTCTTGAGCCTTGTGTTCGTCGGACCGAAAACGCCATGGGGACTTGTGGGGCTGGTGCCGTTTTTGACCGGTTTGGCACGGTTTTGTCCGGCCTATCGGCTTGCCGGCGTCAGCACCTGCGGACGCTGCGCCAAGCCAGCCGCCAAGAGCGAATGACCACACGCCGCGAGAGGCGGTTGAGGAGCACTGCAATGGATCAAATCCCCCACCCTATCGATCTGTCGGTCAAGCCGGAGGTCACCGCCTTTTTCGACGAGGCGACCAACACGGTGAGCTATGTCGTCAAAGACCCGAAGTCGAGCGCGTGCGCGATCTTCGACAGCGTCATGGATATCGACTACGCAGCAGGCCGTATCAGCTATCAGTCGGCCGATCGGATCATTCGCTACGTGCAGGACCACGACCTGAAGGTCGAATGGCTCATCGAGACGCATGCGCATGCCGATCATTTATCGGCAGCGCCGTACATTCAGGGCAAGCTCGGAGGTAAGCTCGGGATCGGCGCCAACATCAAGATCGTGCAGGAAGTGTTCGGCAAGATCTTCAACGAGGGCACCGAGTTTCAACGCGACGGCAGCCAGTTCGATCGCCTTTTCGAAGACGGCGATACCTATACGATCGGTGGCATGACGGCGTTTGCGATGCTGACGCCGGGACATACGCCCGCGTGCATGACGCACGTCATTGGGGATGCTGCGTTCGTCGGCGACACGCTTTTCATGCCGGATGGCGGCACGGCACGTGCGGATTTTCCGGGTGGCGACGCGCGCGTGCTTTACCGGTCGATCAAAAGGGTTCTGGCACTACCGCCGGAAGAGCGCCTGTTCATGTGTCACGACTACGGCCCGAACGGCCGCGATATCAAATGGGAAACGACGGTCTCTGAAGAGCGTGCGCACAACATCCATGTTCGCGACGGCGTCAGCGAGGACGAGTTCGTCAAGATGCGGACGGCGCGCGATGAAACGCTAGGGCTGCCGAAGCTGATCATTCCGTCCATTCAGGTCAACATCCGCGGCGGCAACCTGCCTGAGCCCGACGCTAACGGCAAGCGGCAGCTGAAGGTGCCGATCAACGAACTTTAATCCAACGCATCACTCGATTTTCGCCATAGGACCTTCTGATGACCCCCAAAAAGCTCACCGATGATCTCTCGGTTTCGCCTCAGATTTTGCCCGGCGATGTCGCCGCGTTGGCGGCCATGGGATTCAAGTCGATCATCGATAATCGGCCCGATGGCGAGGGGCCGGATCAGCCGTCATTTGCCGAAATCGAGCGGGCCGCAAAAGCAAGCGGGCTTGAAGCGCGATATGTACCTGTCGAGAGCGGCAAGGTCAGCGATGCCGACGCCGTGGCGTTCGGTGCAGCCGTTACGCATATGCCTAAACCCATTCTTGCTTATTGCCGGTCCGGTACGCGCAGCACCACGCTTTGGGCGCTCGCCGAAGCTGGCCGCCTCCCGATGGCCGACATTCTGTCGAAGGCGAGCGCAGCGGGTTATGACATGTCGGGCGTCGCCAGTCGCATCGCGACAGGAGGCCGAATCGCGTCGAACGGCCCGGTCGAAAAATATGACATCGTCATTGTCGGCGGCGGTGCTGCGGGCGCTGCGGTTGCAGGAAGTTTGTTCGCTCGTAAGGGCCATCTGAAGGTCGCGATCATCGATCCGTCCGATGTTCACTATTACCAGCCAGGTTGGACACTCGTTGGCGGCGGCGTTTTCACGCCAGAGCAAACCGTGCGGATGATGGGTTCGGTGCTGCCGCGTAAGGCGACGTGGATCAAGGCCGCTGTTGCCGGCTTCGATCCAGACAACAACAGCGTCGTGATCGAAGGCTGTCGCGCGATCCGCTACGATCATCTCATCGTTTGTCCAGGACTGAAGCTCAACTGGGGCGGTATCGAGGGACTGACGGAGACGATCGGCAAGAACGGCGTGACGTCGAACTACCGCTACGATCTAGCGCCTTATACCTGGGAGCTTGTGAAGGGTTTGAAGTCGGGTCGGGCAATCTTTACGCAGCCGCCGATGCCGATCAAATGCGCAGGCGCGCCGCAGAAGGCGATGTATCTGTCGGCCGATCATTGGCTGCGGGCGGGATGCCTGGACCAGATCAACATCGAATTCGACAACGCGGGTGCAGTACTATTCGGCGTGCCCGACTATGTGCCTGCGTTGATGGACTACATCGAGCGCTATCATGTGCAGCTCAACTTCGGCCACAATCTTGTTTCGGTCGACGGTCCGGCGAAGCGTGCGCGTTTCGCGAAGGCGCTGCCGGACGGTACGAAAGAAATCGTCGAAAAATCATTCGACATGATGCACGTCTGTCCGCCGCAGATCGCGCCGGATTTCATTCGTGCAAGCGTTCTGGCCGATGCTGCCGGGTGGGTGGATGTTGATCCGGCGACGCTGCGGCACAAGAAATACAAGAATATCTTCGGCCTCGGCGATGCCACCAATACGCCGAACGCGAAGACCGCAGCTGCTGCGCGAAAACAAGCGCCGGTCGTCGCCGAAAATGTTCTTCACGACATGGGCTATCGCAAAAATCAGTGCGTCTACGATGGGTATGGTTCTTGTCCGCTGACAGTCGAGCGCGGCAAGATCGTGCTCGCCGAGTTCACCTATGGCGGCAAGCTCGCGCCGACTTTTCCCCTCGCCTTGCTCGATGGACGCAAGCCGTCGAGGGCCGCTTGGCTTCTTAAAGAACGTATTCTCCCGCCGATCTACTGGCAGGCCATGCTGAAGGGCCGAGAGTGGATGGCTAAGCCCAAAGTCATGGCCTAACGGAAGGTCATGGATCTATGGAACACAATCTGCTTGCCGTCTTCTCTGGCTCCCTCGTCGGATTCGTCTTGGGATTAATCGGCGGTGGCGGGTCCATCCTCGCCGTTCCGCTTCTCGTTTATGTCGTCGGCGTGCGGTCCCCGCACGTGGCGATCGGAACGAGTGCCGTTGCGGTGGCGTTGAGTGCGGTCGCAAGTCTCGTCGATCACGCGCGGCACAATCATGTCAAATGGCGATGCGCAATCGTGTTTGCCGCGGCCGGTATCGTCGGAGCTGCGCTCGGGTCGGAACTCGGAAAGCAGGTCGACGGCCAAAAGCTGCTGCTGTTCTTCGGCATTCTCATGCTCATTATCGCCACGATGATGTTCGTGAAGAAGCAGACCGGCGGCAACGAGACAGTCGAGTTGACTGTTGAAAGCGCGCCGAAGCTGCTGCCCTATCTTCTCGCCTATGGCGTCCTCGTCGGTGCGGTTTCGGGATTCTTTGGAATTGGCGGCGGGTTCCTTATCGTTCCAGGGCTCATGGCCGCTACGAATATGCCGATGATCTTCGCTATCGGGTCGTCTCTATTCTGCGTCGCGGCGTTCGGCTTCACGACAGCCGGCAATTATGCGCTTTCTGGATTGGTTGATTGGCAGCTCGTCGGGCTTTTCATCGCCGGGGGAGTCCTCGGCGGTCTACTTGGACGGTACGCAAGCTCGGCGCTGGCGAAAGAGAAGCGACTGCTGTCGCAAAGTTTCGCCGCGATCGTTGCCGTCGTTGGGGTTTACGTTGTCGCTCGCGGCATTCCTGCGATCACCGGTTGAGCGCGTTAGCGTTCAGTTCCCTCTTGCCGAAGTTCGGTCTGCCGGTTGATGATGCCGACCGGTGATCGGGCAGGTAGGGAGTACGGCGCGGATGGCCGAGCAGAAAACGGTGGCGTTCTTTCCGGAGGCCGCCTACGGGCCGGCGCTTAATTCGGTCGGTATCGCGCAGGCCGTCGAAGCGCGTGGGCATAAAGCAGTTTTTCTGTCTGATCCCGGTTTCGTCGACGTTTATCGCTCGTATGGTTTCGAAGCCCATCCCGTCAATCTGTCGGAGCCGATGCCGCCGGAGGAGATGGCGAAATTCTGGGTCGATTTCATCAACGGGCACATCCCGAATTTCCGTAAATCGCCCTACTATCAGGTCGACAACTATGTGAAGGATTGCTGGACCGCGATCGTCGACAGTGCGAAATGGGCGCAGAAAGACCTGCCGGGCGTATTGGGTTCGTTAAACCCCGATCTCATCGCCGTCGACAACGTGATCTTGTTTCCGGCTATCAAGCAGTTCGGCAAGCCGTGGGTGAGGATCATCTCGTGCTCGGAAAACGAGATCGAGGATCCGGCCATTCCGCCGCATCTTTCGGGATGTGCGGAGAACGATTCCGAAGGCCATCAGCGTTACCGGGATCACTTCAATGACGTGATCAAGCCCATCCATGATGAATTCAATGCGTTTCTGGCGGCCTGCAACGAGGCGCGGTATCCCATCGGCCAGTTTTTCGAAGCGTCGCCGTACATGAACTTGCTGCTCTATCCAGAAGCTGCAAAGTTCAACCGCAGTGAGCCGCTGCCGCCGTCGCAGTTTCAGTATCTCGAAGGCTGCGTGCGCAAGGAGAAGCCCTACGAGGTGCCGGAGTTTGCGGCAAATGGCGATAAGCCGCTGATCTACGTTTCATTCGGGAGCCTCGGATCCGGCGATACGGAGCTTCTGAAGCGGATCATCGTGGTAATGGGCACGCTGCCATACCGGGCGCTCGTCAACGTCGGCGATTACATGGACCAATACGAGTCCGTGCCACCAAACGTCATCATCGATAAATGGTTTCCGCAGCCGTCGGTCATTCCGCAAGTCGATGCCGTCATTCATCACGGCGGCAACAACTCGTTCACAGAGTGTCTCTATTTCGGGAAGCCTGCGATCATCATGCCCTATGTTTGGGACGGGCACGACAACGCTATGCGCGTCGAAGAGACGGGGCATGGGTTCAAGATGCCGCGTTACGATTGGAGCGATGAGGAATTGGCGGCCAAGCTTGACGCCTGCCTACACAATCCCGCAATGCAGGCAAAGCTCGCTCAAACAAGTGCTCAGATGCAAGCTCAAAGCGGGCCGGCGAAAGCCGCGACGATCATCGAGGCATTGCTAAAAACCGGCCGTTACGACGGCTGAACGAATTCTCCAGCAAGGACAAATCCGTGACGACACCGATTATACGCAACCCAGAAAACGTTACCGATCTTGCGGACTGGGGTGTCATCCCGACGATGCTCAAGGGGCAATCGCAGACATCGGGCAAGCTGCTGCACAAGAACGCGAATGGCGAGTCGGAGTGTGGCATCTGGGTGTGCACGCCTGGTAAGTGGGAGTGCCACGTGACGCGGGATGAGTTCTGCCATTTTCTGTCGGGCCGCTGTACGTACGTCCGCGACGACGGCGAGGTAATCGAGATCACGCCGGGAACTGCAGCGTTTTTTCCGCAGGACTGGAAGGGCGTCTGTACCGTTCATGAGACCGTGCGCAAGGTCTACATGATCCGCTGATGCTGCGCGCGGCGAAGCCTTAACCGCGTCTCCGGCTTGCGGACCTTGGCGTCGGCTGAAATATTCCCTCAGTCCGAATCGCTTTTCACCAGGTGAGCCCTTTGACAGGATCGAAACCGGTTTCTACGCGCCGCGTGCTGTTGGCCAGTCTCGCTGGTACGGCGATCGAATTTTTCGACTTTTATATCTACGCCACAGCCGCGGTGCTGGTTTTCCCGCACCTCTTCTTTCCGAACGCCGACCCGACGACCGCAACCTTGCAGTCGTTCGCGACGTTTTCCATCGCATTCTTCGCGCGACCGATCGGCGCCGTGCTGTTCGGGCATTTCGGCGACCGCATCGGACGGAAGGCAACGCTCGTTGCTGCGCTTCTCACCATGGGCCTTTCGACAGTCGCCGTGGGTTTGTTGCCGACCTATGAGCAGGCAGGCATCTGGGCTCCGTTGCTGCTTGCTGCGTGCCGCCTGTTTCAGGGGCTCGGGCTTGGCGGTGAGTGGGGTGGCGCAGTGCTGCTGGCAACCGAGAACGCTCCGGATTCAAAGAAGGCGTGGTTCGGTATGTTTCCGCAACTTGGGGCACCGATCGGATTTCTCTGCTCAACCGGCATTTTTCTGCTGATCACAGAGACGCTGACGGATGAACAATTCAAGGCGTTCGGCTGGCGCATTCCTTTCATCGCGAGCGCCGTGCTGGTTTTTGTCGGGCTGTATGTCCGGCTGCGCATTTCCGAAACTCCGGCCTTCCAGCGCGCGATCGAGAAAGATGAGCGTGTGCGTGTGCCGCTGATGACGGTGCTGACGCAGCACTTCGGGCTTTTGATGCTCGGGACGTTCGGCGCGTTGGCGACGTTCGTGCTGTTCTATCTGATGACTGTCTTCGCCCTGAGCTGGGGCATCAGCGCGCTTCACTTCACGCGCGATGAATTCATGCCCATTCAGATGATCGGCGTGATCTTCTTTGCCGTGATCATTCCGCTTTCTGCGTGGCTCGCAGACCGCTTCGGCCGTCGCACCGTGCTGCTTTGCACCACCGCGCTGATCGGCCTGTTCGGACTGTCGTTCGAGGCGCTATTTGGATCGGGGCAAACCTTCAGCGTGATCGCATTCATGATCATCGGTTTGGCGTTGATGGGGTTCACGTATGGACCGCTCGGCACCGCGTTATCGGAGCCTTTTCCGGTTGGAGTTCGCTACACGGGTTCGTCTCTCGCCTTCAATCTGGCCGGGATATTTGGCGCATCGCTGGCGCCTTATATCGCGACGACGCTGGCGACGAAGTACGGTGTCCATGCGGTCGGCCTTTATCTGACCGCAGCCGCGACCCTGACGTTCCTCGCGCTTTTGGGTCTGGGGCGCGTCTGCCACAAGACACAGCCCATCCCGTTGCAACGCGAGCAGGCGACCTAGCTCATTTTGCCTAATGGTTGTGGCTGAGTATAACGGAACTCATTTCAATGCAGAGTGTCGTATTCAGCGCATAGACGTATGCGGCTGAAATTGCGCGTTCTTTTTGTCTGCGCTCATCTGCGTCGGAGATTTGCAATTGCGCTTTCGTCCAGCTTGAAGGAATACATGCACACAGCTCTGGCGGAGGTACCTGTTTTGGGGTCGCCAGGGCATCGTCGTCGCGTCAGCGTCAGGCTCATACGGACTTAACGAACGAAATCCCGGCGCGAGATTGATGGACGAACTCGTAGATAGAGCAAATGGCATTGGAACGAAGGGTCGCGTTGCCAGACCTATGCTAACTCCCGCCGAGCGCGTGCATGCCTGGCTTGAACTCGTCTTTGTCGATCACGGACTACTTCGGCTGTTCTATCCGAACCGGCATCAGGTCGATCAGTCGCTCTGGCGCTCTTCTCAACCGACGCCTGGTGGCTTGCTGCGTGAAAGACGGCGTGGCGTTCGCACCGTATTGTGTGTGCGCGGTGGGTTCCCGTTCCGGCCTTGGCCCCTTGAGCAAGAAGCGTGCGAGCGGGCTAGTCTCGATCTTTATAAGGTCAGCATTCGCGGCCGTGAGGCGCCTTACAAAGATGATCTGCTTGGGTTGATTGATCTGCTTTCATCTATCGAATATCCGGCTCTGGTTCACTGCAAATCAGGTGCGGATCGCAGCGGTTTCGTTGCAGCCGTTTATCTTATGACGATTAAGGGCCGCAGCGCCGATGAAGCGTTGCGCCAGCTTTCGCTTCGCTTCGGCCATTTGCGCTCATCGCGTGCCGGTATTCTTGGAGAGGTCATCAAGGCCTATCGCGACGAAGGCGAGGCGCGAGGTCTCGATTTTCGGCGGTGGGTCGAAACCTGCTACGATCGCGACGCCGTCACCGCGCGCTTTCAACCACGGCTTTTTGCAACGGCGATTGTCGATCGGCTGTTGCGGCGCGAGGGTTAGCACTTCAAGTCGGCGATGATGCCGGATGGCTGGCGATCTGGCAGCAATGATATTGCAAACACTGGTGCCCCAGGAGGGACTCGAACCCCCACACCCTTGCGGATAGCAGATTTTGAGTCTGCCGCGTCTACCGTTCCGCCACTGAGGCAAGCCACCCCCGAAAGGGGGCGAAGCGGCGACTTATAACGGCCGTTTTGGCCACGTCAACGCGGGGCTTAAGGTTATTTGAGGGTATGCGTCACCCGGCCCGTAGCGTGGCGATGCTCCACGACCTGGATTTTGTCTCCGATCTTGAGACCCCTGGATTTGTAAGCGAGAACGCGGACCAGCTCGCCGTCGTCCAGGCGGACGATGACATTTTCGCCGTCGGCCGAATTCTGCTTGGAAACCAGGGGCTCGAGGTCGGTGACCGTGCCGCCGATATTCTTGTTATCGACCTTGAGATCGAGCTCTTCGTAGCTGAATGCCAAGCCGATCGCTGCGATAATCGCGAGACCGACGGCGGCCATTTTGGCACGGTCGATCCACAGCGCTCTTTCCAGTCGCTTTCGAGTTTCTTCGCGCAAGGGCCCCTCCCTTAATCGCGCTGCGTGTACCAGACCTGTCCCCACGGTGTCATCCATTCCGTGAGGGTTATGCTCGCGCCCACGGCTACGCTGTGGGGCTTTTTCGTCGCAACGTCCACCAGGCTCCCGTCCGGCAGCCGTACCTTAAAGCGGGGTGGGGTGGGCGGAAGTGATTTCAAAACCGGATTTCCCAGGTCGATGGCGACGACCGTTCCGGTCAGCACCCTTTTTTGATGCGAAAGCAGATCTCGGGCGAGCCCCCAGGCGATGCCTGCGGCAAGCAACAGGAGGAAGAGGGCGACCCATGTTTTCATAAGCTTTTTTCGAGGGCCGCGGCGACACGCGTTCTGCGCGCCGGCCGCCGCGGCCGGATCAGGGATCGGACTGCGAGGCTTGACTCGCTTCAGGCCGCCTTGGCGTAGCGATCCACCAGCTGCACGATGTCGGCCATGATGTCGTTCAGCTGGAAGTCCTTCGGCGTGTAGACGGCAGCGACGCCGAAAGCCTTCAGCGTCTTTTCGTCTTCCGGCGGAATGATGCCGCCGACGACGACGGGTACGTCGTCCAAGCCTTCCTTGCGCATGCGTTCCATCACGTCCTTGACGAGGGGAACATGCGAGCCGGACAGGATCGACAGACCGACCACGTGCACGCCTTCGTCGACCGCGGCGCGGACGATCTGGGCGGGCGTCAGGCGGATGCCTTCATAGACGACTTCCATGCCCGCATCGCGGGCGCGGACGGCAATCTGCTCGGCACCATTCGAGTGACCGTCGAGGCCGGGTTTGCCGACCAGGAATTTTATCCGGCGGCCGAGGCGGTCGGAGACTTCCTCTACCGTCGCGCGGACAGCTTCAAGCTGGGTGCTGTCACGTGCGACTGCGGCTTGGGTAACGCCAGTTGGCGCGCGGTACTCGCCGAAGATCTTGCGCAGAGCCGTGCCCCATTCGCCGGTGGTCACTCCGGCTTTGGCGGCCTCAATGGAAGATTCCATGATGTTGCGGCCCTCTTTGGCAGCACGCTCGACTTCCGCCAGAGCCTTCTCGGCTTTCTTGGTATCGCGATTTGCACGCCAGGTCTTGAGTCGTTCGATCTGCTCCGCTTCAACGGCGGGATCGACAACCATGATGGCATCTGAGCCAGCCGACAGCGGCGAGGGCTCTGTCTCGGTGAACTTGTTGACGCCGACAACGGTCAGCTCGCCACTTTCGATCTGCGACAGGCGACCCGTGTTGCTCTCGACCAAGCGACGCTTCATGTAGTCGATGGATGCGACGGCACCACCGAGCTTTTCGATAGTGGCAAGTTCGGCCTTGGCTTCTTCCTTCAATGCCGCAACCTTCTTTGCGACTTCGACGGAGCCGTCGAAAATATCGCCGTATTCGAGCAGGTCGGTCTCGTAAGCTACGATCTGCTGCATGCGCAGCGACCATTGCTGGTCCCACGGACGCGGCAGGCCGAGCGCTTCGTTCCAGGCCGGAAGCTGCACCGCGCGAGCGCGGGCGTTCTTCGATAGCGTGACGGCGAGCATCTCGAGCAGAATGCGGTAGACGTTGTTTTCAGCCTGCGGCTCGGTGAGGCCGAGCGAGTTCACCTGCACGCCGTAGCGGAACATGCGATGCTTGGGGTCGGTGACGCCGTAGCGTTCCTGCGTGATCTCGTTCCAAAGTTCGCCGAACGCGCGCATCTTGCACATCTCGGTAATGAAACGCATGCCGGCGTTGACGAAGAACGAGATGCGGCCGACGACGTTGCCGAAAGCTTCAGGCGCAACCTCGCCGGACGCCTTCACCGTGTCGAGAACTGCGATGGAGGTGGCGAGCGCATATGCAAGCTCTTGCACCGGCGTCGCGCCGGCTTCCTGCAGATGGTAGGAACAGACGTTCGTCGGGTTCCACTTCGGCACGTTCTGCGTCGAGAACACGATGGTGTCCTTGATCAGGCGAAGCGACGGCTCGGGCGGGAAAACGTATGTTCCGCGCGAGAGGTATTCCTTGATGATGTCGTTCTGGATGGTGCCCGTCAGCTTGTCGCGCGAGGCGCCCGTCTGGTCGGCGACAGCGATGTACAGTGACAAAAGCCAAGCGGCTGTTGCGTTGATCGTCATCGACGTGTTCATTTGATCGAGCGGGATGCCGTCGAGGAGCGTCAGCATATCGCCCAGGTGCGAGACGGGGACGCCGACCTTGCCGACTTCGCCGCGGGCCAGCTCATGGTCGGAGTCGTAGCCTGTCTGGGTCGGGAGATCGAAAGCAATCGAGAGGCCGGTCTGCCCCTTTGCCAAGTTTTTCTTATATAGCGCGTTCGACTTCGCAGCGGTCGAGTGTCCGGCGTAGGTCCGAAACAGCCACGGCTTGTCGCGCACGATTTTATCCGACATCGAAAGGGTGCCCCTTAGGCTCGGGTCAAAGACACTGGAAAAGACCTAAAGTAACCGATTGCGGCGATACAGCAAAATCGGCAGTTCGCCGCGTTTTGGGGGTTGCGGCGGTTTTGCCAGGCGCTGAGCGCCGATGTTAGCGGCGGATGCGTGGCGGCCTTGAAGGGATCGCGACGAGCTTAGTCCTGCTTACGCGGTATTCGGTGAAAAGCGCAAAAAGCCAGTTTCCCAAGAGAATGAGAAACAATGCGGCCAGCGTGCCGAGCGCCACTGAGATCACGGTGTTGATGGTCTTATCGTACGAAAGGGTAATCAACTGCTGGGCCAGTAGGGTAGGGCCGATGACGCCACCGGCCGCTAGAATAGGCGTGGAGAGCCAGGCGAGCATCGGCGAGCCGACGATCTCGTGAATAAAAAGGCAAACGGCGCCCGCAAATGCGAGGGAAACGTAAACGGTGAAGGAATCAACGTTCTGGAGCTGCCACCAAAACTCTTGCATTGTGTGCGTCCTAATAGCCCCCAGATGAGGCGGAAGTGGCCGTTAAAATATAGCTCTCCCGTTAAAGAGGAATTGAGCGACTATTAACTGCGGACTAACCCTCTTCATTGCAGCGCAAAAACGTGCTTCATACTGCGATCCCCGCGCGGAGAGCAGGGGGCAAACGCGAAGAAGACGAGCCATAACGGCCCTCGTCGCGGGGACAAGGTCGGGAGACGCAACACCAATGTCGAGCCAGAACTTGGCAGCCAAAAGCGAAGTATCCGATGCTTCGGTAACGGCAGGAATCAAGAAAGACCTTTACGAAATTGGGGAAATCCCCCCGCTCGGGCATGTTCCGAAAAACATGTATGCCTGGACCATCCGCAAGGAGCGTCAGGGTGAGCCCGACAAGGCTATGCAGGTCGAGGTGGTGCCGACGTGGGAACTCGATAGCCACGACGTGCTCGTCCTCGTGATGGCGGCGGGCGTCAACTACAACGGCGTGTGGGCGTCGCTCGGCGTGCCGATTTCGATGTTCGATGTCCACAAGCAGCCGTATCATATCGCCGGATCCGATGCCTCCGGCATCGTTTGGGCCGTTGGCTCGAAGGTAAAGCGCTGGAAGGTCGGTGACGAGGTTGTCGTTCACTGCAATCAGGACGACGGCGACGATGAAGAATGCAACGGCGGCGATCCGATGTTTTCGACGTCGCAGCGCATTTGGGGTTATGAGACGCCGGATGGTTCGTTTGCGCAATTTTGCCGTGTGCAGGATCGCCAGCTGCTCGAACGTCCGAAGCATCTGACGTGGGAAGAAAGCGCCTGCTATACGCTGACACTTGCAACCGCTTACCGCATGTTGTTCGGCCATCGTCCGCACGTCCTGCGGCCCGGCCATAACGTGCTGGTGTGGGGTGCTGCCGGCGGACTTGGTGCGTTCGCGGTTCAGCTGTGCGCGACGTCCGGCGCCAACGCCATCGGTGTCGTGTCCGATGACGATAAGCGCGATTTCGTCATGCAGCTCGGCGCCAAAGGCGTGATCAACCGCAAGAACTTCAATTGCTGGGGTCAGCTGCCTAAGGTCAATTCGCCAGAATACAACGCCTGGCTCAAGGAGATGCGCAACTTCGGCAAAGCGATCTGGGATATCACCGGCAAGGGCGTCAACGTCGACTGCGTGTTCGAGCATCCAGGCGAGACGACCATTCCAGTTTCGGTGCAGGTTGTGAAGCGTGGTGGCATGGTCGTGATTTGTGCTGGAACCACCGGCTATAATTTGACGATGGACGCGCGCTATCTATGGATGCACCAGAAGCGCGTGCAGGGCTCGCACTTCGCGAACTTGATGCAGGCGAGCCAGGCCAACCGTCTCGTCATCGAGCGGCGCATCGACCCCTGTATGTCGGAAGTGTTTTCGTGGGAGCAGATTCCCAAGGCGCACATGCGCATGATGAAGAACGAGCACAAGCCGGGCAACATGGCCGTGCTCGTCCAGGCACCGACGACGGGTCTTCGGACGCTCGAAGACGTCATCGAGGCCGGGCCGAAATCAGCCTGATAGTCTGACGGTTTCGTCTGCGATTTGATGGCGAAGGCCCCTTGCCGAATTCCCGGTGAGGGGCCTTCGGCATTTGGGCCTTATCAAGATTTCTGCGGCGCTGACGGCTGGCGCAAGTCGGCGCGAAAGGCCGCCCGCTCGGCTGCCTCACGGCGCATCCGCTTCATTTCCATGATGCCGCGATTGAGTTCGGCGCCAAGCAGGATCGTGATGGCCGTGAACTGGAAAAAGATCAGTGCGATCATGAGCTGCGAAAGACCAGCGTAGAACAGCGAGTAGTTCGTGATCGCAAGATAGTTCGACCAGAGCCCGGCCAGCGCCAACCAGAGAACGATCGTCAACGTGATGCCCGGCCAAACGTCGGCCATTCGGCGTTGGCCTGCTACCAGCAGCAAATGCAAGGCGAAGAGCTGAGCGGCAATCACTGTAGCCGAAAGGCCGTAGCGGATGAGAGGTCCGATGTCGCTCGAATCGACGAGAATTCGGACCCAGTTGTCGGGCAGGTGCGATGCGATCGCGGGACCGACAACGCTCGGTCCGACCACGACCGCCCAGGTGAGAACAAGGGTCGAGATGCCGTTAACGAAGACGAACAGCATGCTGATAAGCAGGCAAAGCGGGTAGGGCCGCTTTTCTCGGACCCGGTAAGCGCCGTTTAGCGCGGCGCGCAGCGTTTCAACGGCGCTGGTTGCGAAAAAAAGGGCAAGAAAACCGCTGAGGGTCGCGAGGTCTATGCGCCGCGTGCCCATGACCGCTTCGATCTGGGGGGCGATTCCTTGCGCGACGGGCGCTGGAAGGATCGCAAACAGCTGATTGATTGCATCCTGCGCCAGCTCCCGGCCGCCGAAATAGCCCGATAGAGCGCCGAGAAAGATGCAGAACGGAAAGATCGAGACGACGAACGAGAACGCGACTGCGCCGGCCATCGCGAAGCCCGAATGCTCGTAAACCCGATACAGGGCCTCGACCAATCTGCGCATGCGCTTCATGAGATGTCTCTACTCCCGCGACGTCTTGTTTTTGTGGCGCGGAACCTAGTGTTTCGGTCAATCTCGGTCCACAGGTCAATTTTGAACCCGATGCTAGGGGCTAGCAAAGAGTCGGCAATTTGGACACAGTCCAAAGGACGGGCCAGGTATCGTAAACGCTGGAACCGTGGCGCTGTTCGTAATGCTTTCGGGTGCCGAGCCGCGACGCATTTTCGCGCGAATAGGTCGCGAGAGCATTTGTTGCGGTCGATGACCAGTTGACTAATCATCTTCCAGCGGCGAATTGGTCGCGCAGCGCATCAAATTTGGCCCGGCCGCGTTTCGGGCATAATGGTATTCCTCAGGAGAAACGTATGTCCGTGACGCCCATGAACGCTGGAGAAAATCTTCTTGCCGCCGGTCCCGTCAAACTTATCGAACGGTGTGGTGAGGCCGTGGCCTCGGCGGACAAGGTCCTGCAGGCGGCCAAAGCCGGCGTCAGGATAAAAATCCAGGAAGAGGGCGGCGTTGATCAGGCGCAACATGCCGCGCACGGGCTGGCGTGGTTGGCCACCACAGTCGAAGGCCTGCGCCAAATGCACGACTGGGCGGCTCGCCTCCAGGACGAAGGCCGGTTCGGCGAGTTCGAACAACTGCTCCTGATCGCGGCTTTCGGCGAATACACGGCGCAGATCGCCAGCGGCATTCCGATGAGCCAGCTTGAAATCGCGCGCGCTGACGCTCTGGGCGTGCCGAAGGCTGAAATCCGCCGCTTCGAAGATTCAGTTGCCGATCTCGTCGCGGAAGGTGGTGCTGAGAGCGTGAAAAGCCGCCTCGCCGAATTGATCGCAGCGCAGCCTGAAGCGATGACGTTCGGCGATACCGGCCTCGATGAGACGCACGCGCAGATCCAGGATCTGATGCGTAAGTTCAGCCTCGAAGAAGTCATTCCCCACGCCCACGAGTGGCATCTCAAGAACGAATATATTCCCCTGGAAGTGATCGCGAAGCTGGCGGAGCTTGGCGTTTTTGGTCTGGCGCTGCCGGAAGAATTCGGCGGCATGGCGCTTGGTAAGGAATCGATGTGCGTCGCGTCGGAAGAGTTGTCGCGCGGCTATATTGGCGTCGGTTCGCTCGGTACACGCGCGGAAATCGCGGGCGAACTCATTCTGCACAACGGCACGCCGGAGCAGAAGGAAAAGTATCTGCCGAAAATCGCTTCAGGCGAGATGCTACCGACTGCTGTCTTCACAGAACCTAACACGGGTTCCGACCTTGCGTCGCTGAAGACGCGAGCGGTGAAGGATGGCGACGTTTACAAAATCACCGGTCAGAAGACATGGATCACGCATCCGGTCCGCGCCGACATCATGACCGTGCTGACACGGACCAATCCGAATGAGGCCGGTTACAAGGGCCTTTCGATGTTGCTTGCCGAGAAGCCGCGGGGATCGGACGAGGAGCCATTCCCGGCGAAGGGCATGACGGGCGGCGAGATCGAAGTCCTCGGCTATCGCGGCATGAAGGAATACGACATTTCCTTCGACAGCTTCGAAGTTCCGGCAGAAAACCTGCTAGGCGGCGTCGAGGGTCAGGGCTTCAAGCAGCTGATGAACACGTTCGAAGGTGCGCGCATTCAGACGGCGGCGCGCGCGGTCGGCGTGGCTCAGTGCGCGATGGATCTCGGCCTGAAGTACGCGCTCGAACGCGTGCAGTTCGGCAAGCCGATCTATTCGTTCCCGCGCGTTCGCAACAAGGTCGTGATGATGGCGGTTGAGACGATGATCGCGCGGCAGCTGACCTATTTCTCTGCACGTCAAAAGGATGCCGGCCGGCGTTGCGATCTCGAAGCAGGCATGGCGAAGCTGCTCGGTGCGCGCGTCGCCTGGGCTAACGCCGACAACGCGCTGCAGATTCACGGCGGCAACGGTTTCGCGCTCGAATATCCGATCAGCCGCGTGCTTTGCGATGCACGCATCTTGAACATCTTCGAAGGCGCGGCCGAAATTCAGGCGCAGGTCATCGCGCGGCGTCTACTCGAAGGCGCGAACTAAGCGGGGCAGCGGGGAAAGGCTCGTGATGAGGTACGTCGTAGCTATCCTTGCCGGAGTGCTTTGGTTTGCGCTAGGGGCGCAGGCCATGGCGCAAGAGGACGATGACGGCCCTCTCACGGCCACTTGGGTCGCGACAGAGCTTGGCGGTAAGCCGGTCGACGGACCGACGCTTGCCTATTCGACGGACCGAGTGTCGGGCACGGGCGGCTGCAATCGCTTCAAAGGACCGATCTCGATCGAGGACGACGCTATCCAGATCGGGCCGCTCGCGGCGACGAAGATGATGTGTGAGGGGAAAACGGAGATCGAAGCGCAGTATTTTTCGGCGCTCGAAGCGGCGCGCTCGTTCGTCGTGAAGGGCGATACGCTGACGCTCAAGTCTGAAGACGGCCGCGACCTCGTGAAATTCCATAAGTGATTTTCGGCGGCCGGCCCGCACTTCCGAGACCAATCTCAAAAACATATGCAGCATAACCCGTCTTTGTGGGAAAGACGCGGCGCTTCGGCTCGTGTTAATGCAAACTTGCAGTATTTTGTTTTCACCTTCCGACTGTTCTGCGAAGAGCCGGCCTGAAGGTGCGAACGAATGGCCGCAGCTGGAGCCCAATGACACGGTCCATTCTCATCACCGGATGCTCTTCGGGAATCGGCCTTGCCGCGGCCAGGACCATGCGCGAGCGCGGATGGCGAGTCATCGCGACGGCGCGAAAGCCTGAGGATCTCGCGCGCTTAAAGAACTTCCTCAACGTCGAGGTCTTACCGCTGGAACTCGCCGATTCGCAGTCGATCGCGACGTGCGCCATTCGTGCATTGGAGATGACGCGCGGCAAGCTCGATGCGCTGTTCAATAATGCGGCCTTTGGGCAGCCCGGCGCGGTTGAAGATCTAACGCCGACACTTCTGCGCGAGCAGTTCGAAGTGAACATCATCGGCACGCATGATCTGACGCGGCGTCTCATTCCGGCGATGCGCAAAAACGGTGCGGGGCGGATCGTCAATTGTTCATCGGTCCTCGGCATGATCGTTGCGCCTTATCGCGGCGCCTATTGTGCTTCGAAGTTTGCGCTTGAGGCGCTGACGACGTCGCTGAGGCTAGAGCTTGAGGGTTCAGGCATTCGCGTTTCGCTGATCGAGCCGGGGCCGATCCGGACCCGCTTCGTCGAACATTCGATAGAGCGGTTATTGGCGACGGTCGATATCGACAATTCTCCGCATCGCGACGTCTATCGAGCGCGACTCGAAGCCATGCAGGCGGGCGGGCAGCAGATGTTCAAGCTCGAACCGG
Source organism: Pseudomonadota bacterium (assembly GCA_018242255.1). Classification (GTDB taxonomy): domain Bacteria; phylum Pseudomonadota; class Alphaproteobacteria; order Rhizobiales; family Hyphomicrobiaceae; genus Hyphomicrobium_B. Next base: position 51,470 of record JAFECH010000353.1, read on the forward strand.
AAGCGGTGACGAAGAAGCTGATCCATGCCGTCGAGAGTTCCTGGCCGCGTCGGCATTATTACGTGACCACGCCGACTTATCTCGCAGCGGCCATGCGCAGGCTGCTGCCGAACTTTGCGATCGATTATTTCGCGCGGCGGTTTTGACCACTGCTCGGCAAATACATGCCAAGCTTCGCGCGCCAAACCTTCAGCTTTTCTTCGAAGGGAATTGTATGAAGTGGGCTCGATGACGGAAGGTCGATCGCCGTAAACCGATCCTCGCCGACGATGCCGGGCTTCACGATATAGCGTCGAAAGAGATCGCGGGCTTTTTGGCCGTTGAAGGCAACCGCCTCGATTGAAGTATTTGTGGCGAAAAAATCGCCGAAGTCATTGACCATCGGATTGCGAATGGCAGCGTCGGAGCTTCCG
>JAFECH010000354.1 GCA_018242255.1 Pseudomonadota bacterium
GCCCGATATTTATATATCGGGCCTTTTATTTTTTTCTAATTCTTTAAAAGATCTGGCGCAAAGGCACTTTTTGCCACCTCGGCGACGTCGCGAGGTATTTTTCCAAGCTCTCGGAAGCGCGCCACCACCGACAACTTTCTCGTGACGATCGGACCAGGGAGGGGCCAGGTTACAAGTTCTTTGTTCGTGAATTTAGCTTCGGCGACGCATAGGGGTGTTGAAATGGCAAAGCCACGGCCTGATGCCACCATGGCTGCCACGGCAAATGGGCTGTCGTACTCGAATGATTGCGCTGCTTCGACGCCAAGCCTGCGTAGATGACGCTCGATTTCGAGCCCGGTCCTCGAACGTGCGCTGAACCGGATGAATGGTCTTGACTTGGCTAACTCAATGAGGTCTTCGACAGCGCGCGGTCGCCGCTCACTCCGGGAGAGAAGAAGCACATAAGGTTCGCGCATGATTTCCCAACGCTCAAGTCCTGATGTCTCTTCCAAGTCATCGACTCCAAGGAAAAGATCCAGACGCCGGGTGAGAAGCTCACTTGCATGGGCGGCGGTTAATCCCGATAGAATCGATACTTCTTCGGCATGTTCGGCAAGATAATTTGACAGGGGAACCGTTGCTGCGCGGCTCAATGAGTCTACCAGTCCGACGCGAATGAGGGCGACTTTCCCAAGCTTCACCTGACGAAGCATGGGGGGAATTTGCCGTGCGTCGGCAAGCAGAGACGAAGCACGTTGACGCATAAGTGAACCCGTTAACGTGAGGGCGAGGGGGCGAACCTTGCGATCGAACAGCGCAGCGCCTGTGCGCCGCTCTAGATCGGCTATCGCAAATGATACGGCGGGTTGTGTGATGCCCAGCTCCTGCGCGGCGGCTGCCATCCCGCCAGCGTCGCACACACTGAGGAATATCTCCAAGCCATGGAGATCGAACGGAAGAGATCGGCTCTTCTGCTTCATGTGCTGCCTGTATAAACTTTTTTTATATGTACTAGAACGGCCGCGCGACCGAAATTCATCGCGAGATTACCAGAGGCCAGTGACGAAAAAAATGGCGACGACAAAATATTCTATTTTCTCCGTAATGCGAGAGGCATTACGCGGGCATACAGGATGGCGGCCAGCTTGGCGAAATCCAGAGCCGAAAAAGGCCTATGACATAATTATTGTAGGTGGGGGCGGTCATGGACTGGCGACAGCCTATTACTTGGCAAAAGAATTCAATCAATCGCGTATTGCGGTCATCGAAAAAGGATGGATTGGCGGCGGAAATGTGGGGCGCAATACCACAATTGTCCGTTCGAATTATCTTTTGCCGGGCAATATCCCATTTTACGAGCTTTCAATGAAGCTGTGGGAGGGTCTTGAGCAGGACATCAACTACAATGCGATGGTGAGTCAGAGAGGCGTTCTCAACCTCTACCATTCAGACGGACAACGGGACGCTTTCGCGAGGCGCGGCAACGCCATGCGGCTTCACGGCGTCGACGCCGAGCTGCTCGATAAGGCGGCCGTAAAATCGCTCGTGCCTTTCCTCGATTTCGACAACGCGCGCTTTCCGATACATGGCGGGCTGTTGCAGCGCCGAGGCGGCACGGTTCGACACGATGCCGTTGCGTGGGGCTACGCGCGCGCAGCAGATTTGCGCGGCGTCGACATCATTCAGAACTGCGAGGTCACGGATATCAGCCGGGAGGGCGGCAAGATCATAGGTGTGGAAACGAGCCGTGGCTTCATTGGTGCGCAAAAAGTCGGTGTGGCCGTCGCCGGTAACTCATCGCGCGTCATGGCTATGGCGGGACTGCGGCTTCCAATCGAAAGTCACGTCCTGCAGGCATTCGTGAGCGAATCCATCAAGCCATTCGTCGACGGCGTCGTGACGTTCGGCGCCGGTCACTTCTACATTAGTCAGTCGGATAAGGGCGGCCTTGTCTTCGGTGGCGATCTGGATGGCTACAACAGCTACGCGCAGCGGGGAAATCTGCCCGTGGTCGAGGATGTGTGCGAGGGCGGGATGGCCCTTATGCCTCGCATCGGGCGCGTCCGCCTCCTGAGGCAGTGGGGCGGCATCATGGACATGTCGATGGATGGCAGTCCCATCATCGATCGCACACCAATCGACGGCCTTTTCTTCAATGGAGGCTGGTGCTACGGCGGCTTCAAGGCGACCCCGGCATCTGGATTCTGCTTCGCGCACCTCATCGCCAAGAACACTGTGCATCCAGCGGCCTCCGCCTATCGGCTCGATCGCTTCGCCACAGGTCACACGATCGACGAAAAGGGCATGGGCCCACATCCCAATCTTCACTGAATAAGGCGTCAAAGGATCAGCCATGCGCATTCAATGCCCATGTTGCGGCGAGCGTAGCCTCGATGAATTCACATATTACGGCGATGCGAGCGTCACTCGCCCGAATGCGTTCGCGCCGACAGCGATGAGTGACTATCACGCATACGTCTACCAGCGCGACAACCGGGATGGGGATCATCGGGAGCTTTGGTATCACGCGGCCGGATGTCATGCGTGCTTGGTCGTCACCCGAAATGTCCGTTCTCACATCATTTCCGACGTTCGCATTGCGCGCGAAGTTGCGCGAGAGCGCGATGCTGCGGCGCTGCCGGGGAGCACCTCATGAGACGTCAATCCAATCGTCTCGGTGAAGGCGGTATAATCGATCGATCAAAGCCGGTGACTTTCACCTTCGACGGCGCTCCTTATCAAGGATACCAAGGCGACACGCTTGCGTCGGCGCTCCTCGCGAACGGTGTCACGCTTGTCGGCCGCTCATTTAAATACCATCGGCCACGTGGGGTGCTGAGCGCGGGCTCGGAAGAGCCTAATGCGTTGGTCGAGCTGAGGTCCGAAAACTATCGAGAAGCCAATACGAAAGCGACGATGGTTGAGCTGTTTGACGGCTTGAGCGCGTCCAGTCAGAACCGCTGGCCCTCGCTGCGTCTCGACTTCATGTCGATCAACTCGCTGCTGTCGCCGATCTTCGTTGCCGGTTTTTACTACAAGACATTCATGTGGCCAGCAGCGCTTTGGGAGAAGCTGTACGAGCCAGCGATCCGCCGTGCAGCTGGACTGGGGCGCGCGGCGCAGGGAGAGGATCCAGATCATTACGAAAAGGCGACGGCGCATTGCGACGTCCTTGTCGTCGGCGGCGGAGCTGCTGGCCTAAATGCAGCGCTCAATGCTGCCCGCTCCGGCGCAAGAGTCATCCTCGCGGACGAAAACGCGCAACTTGGCGGTCGAGCTCTCGATGATGGCTTGCCGATCGATGGAGCGCCGCCGGTACAATGGATTGACTCCGTGCGTGAACAGCTAGAGCGCGAGCCAAATGTCGTCGTCATGAGGCGCACGACGGTTTTCGGCGTTTACGACACTGGCACATACGGCGCTCTTGAGCGCGTCAGCGATCACCTTGCGCAGGCAAAGCACGGGTTTCCCCGTCAACGGCTTTGGCGGATCATCGCAAAGCGAACCATTCTTGCCACGGGCGCTACTGAGCGGCCGATCGTCTTCGGCGGAAACGATCGTCCTGGCGTAATGCTGGCAAGCGCGTTCCGCACCTATCTCAACCGCTACGGCGTCGCGCCTGGCCGGCGGATTGTCGTATTTACAAACAACGATTCCGGCGCGCTCACAGCTGCGGAAGCGGCGCTCGCGGGATTGGAGGTGGTTGCCATCGTCGATTCGCGTCGCGGGCTGAGTGCGGAAATCTCGAAAGCGGCGAGCACTGCGGGAACGCGGATGATCAGCGGCGGAGTCGTGATCGATACCGTTGGCAAGGCGAAGCTTAGCGGCGTCGTTATTCGCACGGGAGAGGGCGAGGATGTCCGCCTTAGCTGCGATTGCCTCGTCATGTCGGGCGGCTGGAATCCCAACTTGCAGCTCACCACGCATCTTGGCGGCAAACCCACCTGGAACGATGCCATCGCAGCTTTCGTACCGGGAACCCATCCTCCGGGGATGAGCGTCGCAGGAGCGGCAGGTGGCTCGTTCGGACTCAAGGATGCGTTGGATGAAGGCGCGAAGGCTGGTTCGGAAGCGGTCGCTTCGCTCGGATGGAAAGTCGCCGGCCCGGCTTCGCCGCGCGCCGACAATCAGCCATACGGAATTAGGCCGCTTTGGCTCGTCGAAGCATCTAAATCGAAGGCGCTCGTTGACTTCCAGAACGATGTCACCGCGGCCGATATCGCACTTGCAGCCCGCGAGGGTTTCCAATCTGTCGAACATCTCAAGCGATACACGACGCTCGGCATGGCGACAGACCAAGGCAGAACTTCGAACGTAAACGCGTTGGCGATCATGGCGAAGGCGACCGACCGTTCTATTCCGGAAACGGGAATGACCGTGGCGAGACCGCCTTACTCACCAGTAGCAATCGGCGCTCTGGCGGGGCATCACCGCGGCAAATCTTTCAAAGCCGTTCGCAGGCCTCCATCCTACGCGTGGGCGAAAGCAAATGGCGGCGTATTCGTCGAAACGGGCCTCTGGCTGCGTCCGGCTTACTTCCCAAAATCCGATGAACGAGACTGGTTCGAAACTGTCTGCCGAGAGGTAAAGACCGTTCGCAGTGCCGTCGGCGTTTGTGACGTTTCGACACTTGGAAAGGTCGATGTACAAGGCAAGGACGCCGGCGAGTTCCTCGACAAAATCTACATGAACGGGCTGAAAACGCTCCCAATCGGCAAGGCTCGTTACGGTGGGATGTTGCGCGAAGACGGGATCTTTATGGACGACGGCACAATTGCGCGCCTCGGAGAACATCATTATTTCGTCACGACCACGACTGCAAATGCCGTGAAAGCATTCCAGCATATGGAATTCTGCGCGCAATGGCTGTGGCCGTCGCTGGATGTTCAGCTTATCTCGGCGACTGAGCAGTGGGCCCAGTACGCGGTAGCCGGGCCTAAATCCCGCGATCTCCTACGCAAGATCATCGATCCCGAGTTCGATATTTCGGACGAGGCTTTCCCATACCTGCAAGTCGGAAAGATCACGGTATGTGGTGGCATCAAGGGCCGCTTGTTCCGCCTGTCCTTTTCCGGCGAGCGTGCATATGAAATCGCCGTTCCAGCTCGCTATGGCGATGCCTTGATGCGAGCGCTGATGGACGCGGGCCAGGAGTTTGGTGTTTGCCCGTACGGTGCGGAAGCGCTCGCCGTCATGCGCATCGAAAAGGGACACATCAGTGGACCGGAGCTCAACGGTAACACCACGCCGCGCGACGTCGGCCTCGGCGACATGATCGCGAAGAAGAAAGACTTTATCGGTCGTGTTCTCGGCGAGCGGCCGGGCATAATCGACCCGGATCGGCCAAGCCTCATTGGGTTCCGCCCGGTCGATAAGAATATGCGAATGCGTTCCGGCGCTCACATTGTTCCCCTTTCCGCGCCGGCGACGGCCGCGAATGACCAGGGCTATCTCACTTCGGTGGCTTATAGCCCAACGGTTGGCGATTGGATTGCACTCGGCCTGCTCAAGCGGGGGCCTGAGCGAATCGGCGAGAAGGTGCGCGCAGTTGATCCTGTTCGCAACGAAGAGTACGTCGTCGAAGTCGTCAATCCGTGCTTCGTTGATCCTGAGGGAGAAAAACTCCGTGGCTAATACACAGTGGGTAGCCGCATCGGCATTCGTTGAATGGAGAGACATTCCAGGCTCAAGCGTCTCGGTCACTCGCCGCGATGACTTGACCATGGCGAACCTTGGCGTGTTCGAAGGGCAATCGGATAAAGTCCTGGAAGTGATCCGCAGTGCCTACGGCATTGACCTTCCGCGGACTCCGAAGATTGTTACGGCGCGAGGAACATCGTTTCTTTGGTATGGTCCGAACCAATGGCTTGCCGTGGCAGCTCGCGAGCAAAATCGCGACTTGGAACTCGAACTGGAGCCCTTATTTAGCGGCGTCGCGTCGATCGTCGACCAGACCGATGCACGAGCAGTCGTCGAAATTTCCGGGCATCGAGCGCGAGACGTTCTCGCGAAAGGGGTGCCTATCGATCTGCACCCTAGCGCCTTCAAGACTGGCGATGTCGCGATTACGCATGCGAGCCATATCGGAATCGTAATCTGTCAGATGGATGACAATCCGACCTATCAAATCTCCATGTTCAGAAGTTTTGCCGACAGCTTTGCTGAATGGCTTTTCCATTCGTGTGAAGAGTTCTCCAACTGAGCCAAGGTCAAATGGTAAAACCAAGGCGGCCTACATCACGGTCTGAAAATCGGCCCAAGGCAGCAAGGGATTTTGTCGACCAATCCGTCCTTTGCGCGCGTGCGGCGATCGGTGGCGAGTTGCTATTGCTGCGAAGAAAGATGAATCTCAATCAGGCGGATTTTGCGCGTAAGGTCGGCTTGTCAGCGGGGATGATCTCCAAGATCGAGCATGGTCGGGTCGGCGTATCACTGGAACTGCTCGTCACGATCGCGTCTAGATGCTCGGTTCCGCTGACAATTTTTTTGGCAGGGCTGGAGGAGGTCGATGACTGTCACTACACCCCTTCCGGACGTGGGCTACGGGTTTCGCGAGAAGGCGCGGACTGTCTTAAATATGAGTTGATAGGGCACTGGTTTTCCATTGAAGGACAATCGGAGCTGCATCTGATTTCTTGCGATCAGAACGCAAAGCCGAACTTCAGCCGTCAACGCGGATCGGCGTGCCTCTATATGCTGACGGGTGTTATCCGATATCGGCATGGGGAGCGTACATATCGGTTGGCGGCTGGCGACACCTTGAGCTTTAATTGTGCGACATTGAACGGCTTGGACGCGCTCCTCTCGGACACTGCCCGCTTTTTGTTTTGGCGGCATAAAAACCAGCATTATCACGGGCAAACTACAACAGGCCGGCTAAGCAAAGAGCATTTCCGTTGCCTAACATAAAAGCGATTTATAGCGCGCATAAGAGCGTCTAGCGGCATCATAAAAAATACGAGTTGGGAAATCGTTCTTCATGATCGATCTCGTGCCTCGTTCCGAGCAAGCACCATTGTTGCAAGTCAGCTCTGGCTATTTCCTCGGTGAGCTACGTCCAAGACCTCTTCCCACGACGTGCACGCATCCTCCGTTTTTTCCCTCGCGTGCATGGACTTATTGGCTGGGCCCCGTCCCAGCCATTTTTTTTGAAAAGAAGAATAAGAAACTCAAATCGCATTCAGGCGATTCCATCCCAGTATCGTATGGATTGCCCAAATCAGAGCGGTATCCTTCGATCAGAAGCGATTCTACGCCCGTCACAAGGCCACTGGTGGGCGGTCATAACAAACCCGAACTTACGGTTGCGCTTGCAGGCCCCGCAATTTGATGCGCCATGTCTATGCAGCGAGGACGTTTCTAAGGACGTGAACGCCGGGGTGCGAGTTCGCGCTAGGCACGACATCGCCGGGACGCAAAGATGTGACGCACGCCTATAAGCGCGGTCGCTCTCGCCAGATCACATGGAGATTGAGATCAATGCCGTGCAATTTGCGGGCGTGCAGCTTAGAGGGAAAAATTGAGAGCGCATCAGATCGGTCGATCGTTCTCACAGTGCTGGCCGAGCTGCGTCGTTCTGGTCAAGGCAAGCGCATGGTGATCGGCGACCTGTCGCAGAGGTCTCCAAACACGTCCCTCGTTCAAGTGTTGCTGGAAGCCTTCTCCATTCGAGACAAGATGTTGTCCGATACTACGGATTCCCTCAATGACATCACGCCGGGTATGACCAAGAGCAAAGGCCGGCACTGATGCGTCTGACGTATCTCGCGCCAAGCATCGTAGAGGACATCGTTGCCGGTCGGCAGCCGCCGGAACTCGGCCCGAAGCGTTTGCTCAGAACTTCTCAAAATCTGCCGCTCGACTGGACCGAGCCGCGCAAGTTCTTAGGCTTCGCCTGACCGTCGGAACCCAAGATCCTCCGGCAGAAGCCCAAACCGCGCGCCCCGAAAGTCGGCATCGGGACACTGGTGGGATCTTGCCGGCATCTCGCAAGGCTGAGTTATTGGACTTCGCCGCCAACGAAGCATCTGGACAAGACGCCAGACATGTTAGTCCGTTCAGTCTTCAAGGCGAACTGTGGTTGGGGCGCGGCACTTTTGGTTGATATTGAATCATCCAGGCGCAGGTTCCTGCCACGCCTTGATCGCGTCGATTGGGTCGATCGAGCCGTAAAGGAATCCGAGAAAGGTTTATGGCGCGCATACGGCTTTATGACTTCCTTATTCTCCCGATCCCTTTTCCCGATCGATATTTGATACTTACCCCGCGATATATCCGTCTGTCAGTTAGATAGGAGGAGCGGACATGCTCGATCTCGTATTTCTCGTTCTCGGGCTGGGTGGCTTTGCGCTGCTCGGCGCCTACGCCTTTCTTTGCAACAATCTATAGGGCGCGCCGCATGTCCGACCCCGTCATCGGTCTTGTCGTCGCCGTCGTGCTCGCGATCTATCTCCTCTACACGCTCGCGCACCCCGAAAAATTCTAACATTCAAAGGATAGCTGACATGACAGCCGTCGGCTGGTTCCAAATCGGCGTGCTTTTGCTTGCAGTTTGCGTCGCTGCTCGGCCTCTCGGCCGCTACATCGCGCGCGTGCTTCAAGGCAAGAGAACACTTCTCACCCGCATCGTCGCGCCGGTAGAAACACGTCTCTATGCGATTGCGGGCGTCGATGCAAAACACGAACAGTCGTGGCTCGACTATACGGCCGCGATGTTGGCATTCAGCGCCGCCGGCTTCATCATTCTCTATGCGTTGATGCGCTTTCAGGCCATTCTGCCTATCAACCCTCAAGGCTTTCCCGCCGTTGCTCCCGACCTTTCCTTCAACACAGCGGTGAGTTTCGTTACAAATACGAACTGGCAGGCCTATGGCGGCGAGACGACGATGAGTCATCTCGTGCAGATGGCGGGCTTCACGGTGCAAAATTTCCTCTCGGCCGCGACCGGTATCGCGCTTGCCGCGGCGGTTACGCGCGCCTTTGCAAGAAACGCAGTCGGAACCTTGGGAAATTTTTGGATCGATCTCACGCGCATCACACTCTACGTGCTTCTGCCGCTTTCGATCATCGTGGCCATCGGTTTTTTGATCAGCGGCGTCCCGCAAACTCTCCTCGGCAGCACCGACGCGACCACGGTCGAAGGCGCCAAGCAGACGATCTCATTAGGGCCGGTTGCGAGCCAGGAAGCCATCAAGCAACTCGGCACCAACGGCGGTGGCTTCTTCAACGCAAACGCGGCGCATCCGTTTGAAAATCCGAACGCCTGGTCGAACATGCTGTCGATCTGGAGCATGCTTTTGATCTCAACGGCACTCACCTTCACTTTTGGCGAGATGGTCGGTGATTCGCGTCAGGGATACGCGCTGCTCGCCGCGATGGGCATTCTGCTACTTGCGGGCGTCGGCGCCGTCTATGCTGCGGAGACAGCGGGAAACCCGATCCTTGCCCACGCTGGCGTCGATGTCGCCGGCGGCAATATGGAGGGCAAGGAGATCCGCTTCGGTCAGGCGCTGACCGCATTCTATGTCGCGGCAACCACGGGACTGTCGTGCGGCGCGGTCAATGCCATGCACGACTCCCTCACGCCGCTTGGAGGATTGGTGCCGCTTTTCCTCATTCATCTCGGCGAAATCCTTCCCGGCGGCGTGGGCTCCGGTCTTTACGGCATGATCGTAATGGCAATTCTCGCGGTCTTTATTGCCGGTTTGATGGTCGGTCGCTCACCGGAGTATCTCGGCAAGAAGATCGAAGCGCGTGAAATGAAACTTGCCGTGCTGGCGCTCATTATCCTGCCGCTGTTCATATTGGGTTGCAGCGCAATTGCCGCCGTCCTCCCGAGTGCTCTCGCCGGCCTGAACAACGCCGGACCGCACGGTCTCTCGGAAATCCTTTATGCGTACACGTCAGCAGCCGGCAATAACGGCTCGGCCTTTGCCGGTCTCAATGCCAACACGACTTGGTACAATACGACGCTCGGAGTGACGATGCTTGTCGGCCGTTTCGCTTTCATTGTTCCAGTCATGGCGATTGCCGGATCAATCGCAGCCAAACGCAAACTCCCGCCGTCATCTGGCACGTTTCCGACGCACGGCGGATTGTTCGTCGGTCTTCTTGTCGGCGTCATCCTGATCCTTGGTGGACTGCAATATTTTCCCTCCCTCGCGCTCGGGCCGATCGTCGAACACTTCCTGATGACTGCCGGCAAAACGTTCTGAAGGACCTCGTGTCATGTCAAAAGCCTCTCTCGCGATGCTCGACATGGGCATCATTCAACAAGCAACTGTCGATGCCATCGGCAAGCTTTCGCCTCGCAAGCTGGTTCGCAATCCGGTCATTTTCGTTACTGCGGCGGTTGCCGCGCTCATCACGATTTTCTTCTTCCGCGATCTCCTCGCCGGGCGCGGCAACCTGCTCTTCACAGGCCAGATTGCTGCTTGGCTTTGGTTTACAGTGCTATTTGCGAACTTCGCCGAAGCCGTCGCGGAAGGTCGGGGAAAGGCGCAAGCAGATGCCTTGCGGCGGACGCGATCGGACACGATGGCGAAGGTCTATCTCCATCCGGATGACCTCAAAAGCGATCTTTGGAGGCCCAAACCTGCTTCGGAACTTCGCGTTGGCGATCTGGTGCTTGTCGAAGCCGGTGACACGATCCCATCCGACGGCGAAGTCGTCGCCGGCATCGCATCGGTTAACGAATCAGCGGTAACGGGCGAGTCGGCACCCGTAATTCGCGAGTCAGGCGGTGACCGCTCAGCCGTGACGGGCGGGACAGAAGTCCTCTCAGACTGGATCAAGGTTCGCGTGACGGCCGCACCGGGTTCGTCGTTTCTCGATCGGATGATCGCGCTGGTCGAGGGAGCCGAACGAAAAAAGACGCCGAACGAGATTGCTCTTTCGATTCTATTGTCAGGCCTGACACTGATATTTCTGATCACGGTCACGACGCTGTGGGGAATAGCCGCCTATTCTGGAACGGTTCTCTCGGTCACGGTGCTCGTCGCGCTTCTCGTCACGCTCATTCCGACGACGATCGGCGGATTGCTCTCGGCCATCGGTATTGCAGGAATGGACAGGCTGATCCGCTTCAACGTGGTCGCGACGTCGGGGCGCGCCGTCGAAGCGGCTGGCGACGTCGACACCCTTCTTCTTGATAAGACCGGCACGATCACCTACGGCAACCGGCTTGCCAGCGCATTCGTCCCGGCGCCAGGGTATAGTGAACGCGACGTCGCCGAGGCCGCTCTTCTGGCGTCGCTTTCGGACGAAACGCCAGAGGGGCGCTCCATTGTCGCTCTCGGCCGCGGCGAATACGGTTTGCCCGAGATCGACAAGGGGTCTGCGGCCAGCGCTATCCCGTTTTCGGCGCAAACACGCATCTCAGGCATCGATATCGACGGGCGCCAAATTCGAAAAGGCGCAGTGGATGCAGTTTTCCGATTTACCGGAACGTCAGCCGAAGACGCACCTGCCGCCTTCCGCGACGCGGTTGACAGGATTGCTCGATCGGGCGGAACGCCACTTGCTGTCGCCGATGGCGACGCGCTGCTGGGCGTTATCCACTTGAAGGACGTCGTCAAGCCCGATATCAAGGCCCGCTTTGCAGAGCTCCGTTCCATGGGGATCAAGACGGTCATGGTCACCGGCGACAATCCGGTCACCGCGGCTTCCGTCGCATCCGAAGCCGGCGTCGATGATTTCATCGCCGAAGCAACCCCTCAGGATAAACTCGCCTACATAAAATCCGAGCAGTCCAAGGGGCGGCTTATTGCCATGTGCGGCGACGGCACCAACGACGCGCCGGCACTGGCGCAGGCCGACGTCGGCGTTGCAATGCAAACTGGAACGCAAGCCGCTCGCGAAGCCGGCAACATGGTCGACCTCGACAGCAATCCGACCAAGCTCATCGAAATCACCGAGATCGGCAAGCAGCTGCTGATGACGCGTGGGTCGTTGACGACGTTTTCGATCGCCAATGATGTCGCAAAATACTTCGCCATCATCCCGGCACTGTTCGTCGCGACCTATCCGGAACTTGGCGCACTCAACATCATGCACTTGGCAACGCCGGAAAGCGCCATTCTTTCGGCGATCATCTTCAATGCCCTCATCATCATCGCGCTCGTTCCGATCGCCTTGAAGGGTGTCAGCTATCGCCCGGCCAGCGCAGCGCAGCTCTTGCGCCGCAATCTGCTCATCTACGGCCTCGGCGGACTGATTGCTCCCTTCGTCGGCATCAAGATGGTTGATCTAGCTGTTTCCGCGTTGCATCTCGCTTAAGGAGGCAAAAATGCTGTCTCACTTTCGACCCGCCATCACGATGGTTTTATTCTTCACTTTACTGACGGGTATCCTCTATCCGCTGGCCTTCACAGCGGTTGCCCAGTTTGCCGTGCCGTCGCAAGCCAACGGCAGCCTTATTTCTCGCAATGGCATCACTGTCGGATCGGCATTGATCGGACAAAATTTCATGCGGGACGGATATTTCCACGGGCGCCCATCTGCCGCCGGTCAGAAGGGATATGACGCCAGTGCCTCGTCAGGCTCGAACTATGGTCCCACATCAAAGATGCTTCTGGAACGCGTCGATGCGGATGTCGAGAAGCTGCGCAAAGAAGGCGCCGCCATCATTCCGGCCGACGCGGTCACAGCCTCGGCGAGCGGTCTCGACCCCGACATTTCCCCGGCATTTGCCGGGCTCCAGGTCGAGAGAATAGCGGCTGCGCGCCATGTTGCGGCTGAGCGTGTTCGCAAGATACTGGATAAACATATTGAAAAACCCTTCTTGGGTTTCATCGGCGAACCGCGCGTCAATGTGCTTAAGCTCAATCTCGCCCTTGACGCCAACCTCGGTTCCGGCGCCGGATAGTCCATGGCAGAAAATACGTCCACAGATGGAAAAGCGCGCCTTACGCCGGCAGCCTTTCTCGAGCTTGCCAGGAACGAAAACCGCGGCAAGCTTAAGGTCTTTCTTGGCATGGCTCCGGGTGTAGGAAAGACCTATGCCATGCTGAGTGCGGCGCGAGCGCTGAAAAATGATGGTACAGATGTCGTCGTCGGTGTGGTCGAAACGCATGGACGATCGGAAACGGCCTCTCTGCTTGATGGACTAGAAGTTCTTCCGCGCCGCACCGTCACCTATCGCAAACACACATTGATGGAATTTGACGTCGACGCGGCGCTGGAGCGGCGCCCTCGCTTATTGCTGGTTGATGAATTCGCCCATACGAACGCGCCTGGACTTTTACACGTCAAAAGATACCAGGATGTTGAAGAACTCCTGCAAGCGGGTATCGACGTCTGGACGACACTCAATATTCAGCATCTTGAAAGCCTGACCGATGTAGTTGAGCGCATCACCGGCATCACGGTGCGCGAGACGGTACCGGACAAGATCATCGAAAAGGCCGACGAGATCGTCGTTATCGATTTGCTGCCTGACGAGCTGATCAAGCGTCTCAAGGAAGGCAAAGTCTACCTCCCGGAAAATGCTCGCCGTGCAGTCGATCAGTTCTTCAAGGCCAGCAATTTGACCGCTCTGCGCGAACTTGCGCTCCGCCGCACGGCCGATCGCGTCGATGAACAGATGCTCGCGCAACTGAGACAACAGGGGGTCGAGGGACCATGGCCAACGGCCGAGCGCCTCTTGGTGTGCATCGGCGGCGACGATATCTCCGAGACGGTCGTCAGAGCGGCGGCGCGCATGGCCGCCGCGTTGAAGTCCGAATGGATCGCAATCCACCTCGCCAAAGGCGATCGCAAATCGGCCGACCGCGTTCGTGAGCGCGCAGCGGAAAAAGCGATACGCCTCGCCGAGCGCCTCGGAGCAACCACCGTCCGGATCAAGGCCAAGGACATGGCGGAAGACATCCTGAATTACGCCAGAAGGAACAACATCACTCAAATCGTCATCGGAAAATCAAAGCCGGGTTTCCTGCGCTCGTGGTTTGGAAAATCGCTTTCGCAAGACGTTGTTGAAAGAGCCAGGGATCTTGCCGTCACCGTGATCGCGCAAGAACCGCGCAAGTCGGCCGCTCCATTTGAACTGCCGCGCCCGCATATTGCCATCGGCGGCGCGCTCGCGGCGTCATTCGGAGTCGGATCGGCGACGCTCATCGGTATGGGGTTGGAGCACCTGACCCGGTTTCCAAATCTCTCGATGGTCTATCTGTTCGCTGTCCTGCTCTGCGCCTTGCAATTTGGTGTCTGGACCGGTGTCATCGCGGCGGCATTATCATTCCTGTCCTACAACTTCTTTTTCATTGAGCCCCGCTACACGTTCACCGTCGCTGAACCCTACGAGCTTCTCTCGCTTTTTATATTCCTTGTTGTTGCCGTCGTGACGGGAGGATTGACAGGCCGCCTACAAGAGCAATCTGCCGCGATTGCAGAACGCGCGGAGGTAACTCAGGCGCTGTACGATTTCTCGCGGAAGCTTTCCGGCGCAGTTGGGCTTGACGATGTTCTTTGGCTCCTGGCCGCGCAGTCTGCGGCCGTCGTCGGTGGGCGTTCGGTCGTCCTCTTGCGCGACGGCGCCAACCTGACCCTCCACACGGCTTGGCCCCCCGAAGAAGATATCTCGACTTCGGATTGGGCCGCGGCGCGATGGGCAAACCATCGCAAGGAGCCCGCCGGGCGCCTGACGTCGACTCTCCCTTCGGCTCAGTTTCAGTTTCGCCCCCTCCTGTCGCCGCATGGTGTACTGGGTGTGGTCGGCATCGATCCGGAAACCGATCAGGAACTGCTTCCGTCGCCAACCGAAAGCGCGCTCCAATCGTTCATCGAACAGGCCGCGCTAGCGATCGAGCGGACCCAGCTCGTCGAACATGCGGCAAAGGCAGAGACGGCTGCCGAAGCCGAACGCCTGCGCGCCGCGCTTTTGACATCCGTATCGCACGATTTGAAAACGCCCTTGGCATCGATTGTCGGCTCGGTCACGAGCCTTCGTCAGCTTGGCAGCAAAATGACAGAAGAGGATCGCGCCGATCTGCTTGCCACGATCGAGGAAGAGGCCAACCGCATGACCCGGTTTGTTGGCAACCTTCTCGACATGACGAAAATAGATGCCGGCGCCGTCGATATCCGGCGCGACTGGGTCGATGTCGCAGACGCCATTCGCGGTACCTTCGAACGTGCCAAGAAAAGTTTTCCAAAACGGAAGGCCGAGATGGCTATAGCCAAGTCGCTTCCGTTAGTTCGCGGCGACGCAGGATTGTTGGGGCAGGTCTTCTTCAATCTTCTCGACAATGCCGATAAGTACAGCGGACCCCAATCGACCACCCGCATTCTCGCCCGAGCCGTCGGGCGCAATGTGGAGATCAGCGTCTCCGACGATGGAATCGGCATACCTCCGGAAGCACTCGACAAGGTGTTCGACAAATTCTATCGCGTCGCGGGGAGCGACGGCCGCGCGCCGGGGACCGGTCTCGGCCTGTCGATTGCCGCAGGTCTCGTAAAGGCCATGGGTGGCACAATCAAAGCTGAAAGCCCGATTGCCGGAGGGCGCGGAACACGAATTACGATTACGTTGCCGGCAGGCAAGCCCGACGACGTCGATAGGACAGTAGGTTAGAAGCATGAGCGGCGAACGAATTCTCGTTGTCGACGACGAGCCGCAGATTCAGCGCTTTTTGAAGCCAAGCCTCACGGCCGCCGGATATCAGGTGCTCACAGCTGAAAACGCGGCCGAAGCGTTGCAGCTTGTGGCTCTCAAATCGCCCGATGTTATTATTTTGGATCTTGGCCTTCCCGACCGCGACGGCAAAGACGTTATTCGTGAACTGCGCGGGTGGTCGCAAATACCGATTATTGTCGTCTCGGCACGGGATCGCGAGGCCGAAAAAATCGACGCTTTGGACCTGGGCGCCGATGATTATGTCAACAAACCCTTCGGCATCGGCGAACTGACGGCAAGGCTGCGTGCAGCGTTGAGGCACACGGCGCAGGCGAAAGGTGAAACCGTCAGATTTGTGTCCGGTCCACTCGTTGTCGATATTGCTGCTCATGCCGTGACGATTGACAACAAGCCCATTAAGCTTACCCGGAAAGAGTTCGATTTGCTCGCGATCCTCGCAAGGAATGGTGGCCGCATCGTCACCCACCGACAAATTCTGACAGCCGTATGGGGCCCGTCGCACGCACAGGATCTTCAATACCTGCGTGTCTTCATCGGTCAGCTCAGACAGAAGCTCGCGCAGCCTGGCTCGCCTCGAGATTTGATCCTCACCGAACCCGGTGTTGGCTACCGGCTCGCCACTGAAATATGAAAGCTAGAATTCGGACGCCAGCGCCTGATCGCGAAAAGGCTTTCGCACTTCACCACTGGCAACCGATATCAGCGACTAACATCGAAGTCTGTCATTGCCTTTTAAAGTCGGCTCAGCCGTCGATACCGGACAACTATGAAATCTCAGGCAGTGTGCTGAGAAGGTCGGTCGGCAAGCTCGCTTGGTTGAGTTGGAACCTCGCTATGTTTATGTCGCTGTGATGCGGTGGGAAAAGCGACAGGCCTGAAGGCCGTCAACCTCGATACTGGTCACTATTCTCGCAAGGGCCCACTAAGGCCGATGCGGGCGCGGCTATGGAAGTGGATCGGCCCCTTCGGCTTGTTCGAAAGTCAGCGATTTGCGACGTGCCAGTTCGTCGTCCATGAAAACTGATCCGCCTCTGGCATTCGCGTACTAGCAGCGTGTACGAGAGAGAGAAAAATTCGAACGCCAAGCTACTGAAAAATAAAAATAATAATTGTTGGCTGGGGGA
The DNA here is from genome assembly GCA_018242255.1 of Pseudomonadota bacterium. Classification (GTDB taxonomy): domain Bacteria; phylum Pseudomonadota; class Alphaproteobacteria; order Rhizobiales; family Hyphomicrobiaceae; genus Hyphomicrobium_B. The sequence goes on from JAFECH010000354.1 coordinate 16,738, forward strand.
CTAGGACCCTTAGCGGTGGAAAGCTAAGTCCATACAACCATTGAATTTTCTCGGTAAATACTGGGGCGTGTGCTAGAAGCGTGTACTAGCAGCGTGTACTAGAGCCTGTGGATAACTGTGGCCGATACCCGGTATTTAAAGCGCCGACGCGAGGGCTGGTATTTCCAAATGGCCGTGCCTCGCGCGGTCCGCGACGCCTACGGTTCGGCCGTCATTTCGAGCACGCTCAACACCCGAGATTTGACCGTTGCGCAGCATCGGCGCTGGGCCAAGCTCATTGAGGCCCAGGATGCTCTGAGGCGCGTGGTCGGCCCGGAAACCCATGCCATCGGTGGACCTGCGAGCCCCGTGCTCACGCAAATCGATGGCCACGCCCAATCGGTCTATCGAGCGGCGCTCGCAGATATGGAATTCGAGGCCGAGTGCGGGAAGCGGGCTTTTGCGGCGCCGGCCGAAGATGAGGTCGCCAACCCTGCCGCGGCAGAAATCGCGGGCCTATGGATCGTCGCAGCAGACCTCGCCGAAGCGATAGAGCTAGACGATTTCCAGTCGGTAGCAGCCACCCTCGGCCCGTTGTCGCAAAGCTCGGCGTTCGAGCCCGGTTCGGATGCCTACCGGATGCTTGGCCAATCGCTCTTGAAGGCCCAGCTTGCTGCGGTCCAGGGCAGAATGGCAGCCCTTGCCGGTGAGCCGACAGAACATCCGCCCTCGTTCGTGCCGACCGGGTATGTGGACCCGGTGTCGCTGAAACCGGCGCGCGGACCAAAGCGCAAGTCATCCGATGGCCTCACGTTCTCGGAAGCGGCGGCAAACTTTATCGAAGAAATGCAGCGCGACCCTGCAGCGAAAATGACGGCGCAGACGCAAGGCCAGCATGAAGCGGCGTTTCGGCTCTTCATGGATTTTGTAAATGATGCGCCGCTTTTGGATATCGACCGGGCAACAGCAAGCGCGTTCGTGGCAGCTATCGCGCGGCTACATCCTCATTGGGGACGGTCCGCCAAATCGAAAGACTTGTCGCTCGCCCAGCTCTTGGAGAAGTACGGCCAAGGTGATGAGCAGCTATCGAATAAGACCCTAAATCGCATCATCGGTTCGCTGTCTGGCGTCTTCAAGCATGCACGCAAGCGCGGTCACTTCGATGGCAACAATCCGTTCTCAGAGCAGAGCAGACCGAAGGCGCGCAAAGGTTCAACTGAATGGTTGCCGTTCACCGATGCCGAGCTGAATAAGCTTTTCGCCTCCGATCTTTTCCGCTGCGAAATGAAAGAGCGGCTGAAGCCGAACGCGCACACAATTGAAACCGCGTTGCGCTGGGTGCCATTGATCGGCTTGTTCAGCGGTATGCGCCTAGGCGAGATTTGCAGTCTCGGGACCGATGACATCCGCTGCGAAGACGGCATCCATTTTTTCAACGTCTGCGAGGATGCGGAAGAGGGCAAGCGCGTGAAGACCGCGGCAGCCGTCCGCCGCATCCCGGTGCATTCCGAGCTGATCAAATGCGGACTGCTGAAATACGTTGATGCACTGCCCGAGGGCCAACTGTTCCCCGCCCTTACGCCGGGTGGCCCGGACGACAAACTAAGCTGGGTGCCGACGCAGCACTTCACGCGGCTAAGGCGTTCGCTGGGCCTCACGCGGCCACGCCTGTCTTTTCATTCCCTGCGGAAGAACATGGCCACAGCGCTCGACCGTGCGCGCGTTACGCAGGCCGATATTGCCGCGATCCTTGGCCACGACCGCGGCTTTACGCTTTCGGTCTACGCGCCGCTCGGTCTGGAGCTTGCCGCGCTCCAGTCGATCGTTGAGAAAGCCCGCTTCGAAGCGCTGAAGCTTGATCACCTGCACACCTAGCGGCTGTGCCATGACGCCGCGAATTGCGGCTTTATTTGCCCGTAATTGCTGATTTATATCTCCCGTAATTAAAGCCGAATTGGCCAATTCAATTCCATAATTAAATAAAAGATTGAAATAAGCCATATCCTCCTATATGCAATTCTAATTTGCACCGGAGGGAAATAAATGCCCCGCACCCAATTCCTGAGACTAGGCGTCATTGCGCGCCTTAGCGGCCTCACCTACCACGCGTGCCGATACCGGGCGCGGCAAGAGCACTGGGGCTACCGGAGCAAGAGCGGCCGGTCACGCTACTATTCGGTGACTGATGCCGCCTCATCGTTCGGCGCGCAGTGGACCGATGACGACATTGCCGGCGCGCTTCAGCCCCGCAAAATTCATGGCGCCCTTGAGGTGTCCCCATGAGCATCTTGCACCTCATCGGCGGTAAGGAAACCGCAGCCGATAAATTGGAAAACCAGGCTCTAGTGGCCGATGCGCGAGCGCAAGCGCTTGAAGCGGAAATGGACGCCTGCACAAATGGCGATAGTGCCGATGATGTTGAGCGCTATGTAAAGCTGGAGGCTGAGAAGAAGTTCGCTCTGGCCAAGGCGCGAAAGCTCCGGAAAGACGCGCAAGCCGCTCGCGACAAGGATATTGCCGACGCACGCGAGCGTGAAACGCGCGAGCTTCAGAAGCGAAAAAACCGGATCATCAAAAAGACGGCTGAACGTGTCGCGCTCGCCTCGGAAGTTGCTGTCCATGCTAGCCGTCTAGCCGATACGATCGAGCGGCTGCATCGGCTCAACGTCGATATTGCTACTCAGGCCGGTAGCCTTCTGGATCGCGAGACGCGCGCCGCCGCGCTCCTGGACCGCTCGTCCTACCGCAACGCCGTGGCCAGCATCCTGCGTAGCGCTGGGTACCAGCCGGCCGATGGCGTCCACTGTGGCGTCCCGTTCAAAGAAGCGGCGCTCTATTCCCCGCCGAGCCGCCTCACCGCTGAAGAAATTTTCGAGACGGCCAATCGGAAAATTGGTGGCCAGCTCATGCCTCCCGAGGTGCAACATGCTGCGGAATGATGTTGATTATGGGCATCCCGCGCTCAATGAGCTGGCGACATTGAGCCCTGCTGAACGCGGCCATTACATCCTTTTGGCCTTGGAGAACTTGGCGCGCGGCTCCAATGCGGGCCTCGCAACCTGGGCCAAGGTTCTACTCATCGAAACTGCCCGCAGCAGTGAAAGCTTTGCGATCGAGGCATCCGCCGCGCTCGCGCGGACCAATCGCGCCTTGCATTGAAGGATTGAAAAAACATGGCTGATGAACCAACCATCACTGAGGCTGATGCTGCTAACGTCGATAGCGCCATAGCGGTTCGGCTCGGTGCGCGAGACGAGTACCGCAACAATCCCGTTGGGTTGAATGCCGCCATCGAAGCTGAGAAAGCCGCTTGGCGTGCGCAGTACGGTTACACCGCGCCCGCGCCTTTGACGCCCGAGCAGAAGCTTCAGCAGCGCGCCGGCATCAATTACGACCCGAGCCAATACTATGTGACCGTGCCGCCGCATCTTCGCGAGCTGCCCGATGGCGGCACCAATGCGCTCGGCGCGCTGAGAGAGGCCACGGCCAAGATGGGCATGAGCGCAAAAATGGGCGGTGAGACTTTCATTGAACTTGTTGCGTCGATCGGTGCGCAAATCAGGGCCATGAGCCGCGATGCGCAGAAGCAGCACTTCGACGCGCAAGAGAACGCCTGCGAGCGCCTGTTCAAATCGCCGGAAGGATACAAGGCGGCACAGGCTGAAGCTGCGAAACTGCTGCGCAGTATCGGCACCGACTTCGGAAACGATTTGGCCAATTCCAGAAGCGTGCTCACGTCACCGCAAGTGCTGTCCATGCTCGTGGGGCATGCGCGACTGCTGAAGGCTACACGCAAATAAAAACAGCGGCCCGGTTGCAGCCGGCCGCTGTCAAGAATTCGGACTATCGTTAGTTTCCAACCCGGCCTGCCAGGGCCATTTATTGAGGTTTTTATGCGATGTCAGAAGTATCAAATTATCAGCCTGCGGGCAATCCCCTAATTGGGGCGTTCGGATATAGCCGGGCCAAAGTTCCGGCCGGTTGGCTCAATCATTTAGAGCGGTTTATTAGGATTGAACGGGAATTGGCCCCGGACACGTTTCTGGTGGCAGAACTGTGCCCATTTTCAGACCGTGTTTATTTCCGCCGTATATGCAAGCTGGCGGACCTTCGCAATTGCCGGTTTTATTCGAGCCTGGACGAAATGCAGGCCGCTTTCAAATTCGATCATGAGCGCAACGCCCGCGAAGTCATGCGGCGCCATCGGCATCGCTTGGCTGAGAACTTCCGCGCCAACGAAGGGGCCTTCATATGAGCTACGATGAACCTAGGCATCTTGAAAACCGGACTGAAGCCCTCCGGCGGGAGCTTATTGCACATCTGGACGTTGCGCCGAAAGAGGAGCGGCCACGTCTTCGCGCAATGATCGCGCGGCTAAATGTTATGCTGGACGAAATAGTCGAAGGAGGTTCGATTCCGGATCGATACAAATAACCGGCATTCGTGATATGCAATTAGAAAGGCCCATCGCAGCGAACGATGAGCCTTTAAATCAAACCTCTGAGAGGGAGATAAAACCGGGGCCGAAATCCCCAATTGGAGAAAGTGAATGCAATGGCATATATAAATAATTCGGCCAATAAGGGCAAGAGCCGATTTGTTAGCGCCCTGCACCAGACCGCCCACGAATATGCGGCGAACGGCATCCCGGTTTTCATCTGCCACCCGGAATCGAAGGCACCAGCCACCGAGCACGGCTATAAGGACGCGACAACCGACCTTGATCAGATCGCCGCTTGGTTCGCTCGGTGCCCAAGCTACAACATCGCTATCTCACCTGAGCATGCCAAGTGGAGCGTTGTCGATGTGGAGCGCGCGGGCCTGGACGCATGGCAGGCAATTCAGGCTGAGCACGGCGCCGTTAAGACCTACAGCGTGGCAACACCACACGGCGGGCGCCATTTCTACTTTTCTGGCTCATTGCCAAGCCGCGTGAGGCTGTGGAAGGGGCTCGCGATCGATACGCGGGGCAGGGGTGGCTACGTGCTCGTGCCGCCGTCTCGCGTCGTTTACGAGGACGGTTCAAGCGGCGTCTATGAAGTCGCGGACGATTGTGACGTCGCCGACGTGCCGCATTGGCTGATCCAAGCCGCTGAGCGCCACGTCGCGGATGTGATCACGGCACCATCTGGTGCCGACCCGGACGACCCCGGCAACATCGACCGCATGGCCTCATATCTGAAGGGTTTGGCCAAACAGGGCATGGTGGCAATCGAGGGCGCGGGCGGCAACGATACAACATTCAAGCTCGCGGCCGAAATCCTGGATCAACTGAGGCCCGACACAGCGTTCCGGCTGCTGCTCGAACATTGGAACCCGCGTTGTCAGCCGCCGTGGGATGTTGAGGATTTGGCCGTCATCGTGGGTAATGCGGTCAATTATAAACAGAACGCCATTGGTGCCACGACCGTCGCGCGAGCATCCGATGTCTTCGCGGACGTGGTGGCCAAGTTTCCAAGCGACACGCCGCGGATGACCGGCGAAATTATTCCGTTCGCAGCGCTCTTGAAACGTGACGTGCCGCCCGTCCAAGAGCTGGTGCCGGGGCTGATTGAGAAAGGCATCGTGACGTTTTTGGCCGGCCATGGCGGAACCCACAAAAGCCGGACATCAGTCCATTGGGGTTTGAGCATCGCGGCCGGGAGGCCAATTTACGGTCGTGAAGTAGAACGGGCGTCGTTCGTCTGCATTTCGTGCGAAGACGGGATCGATGAGGTAACGCGCCGCGTGCAGGCGATGGCTCAACGGCTGGATTTGCCAATCGGTGACAATGCCTATTTGTGGGACCGGCGCGGGCTCGTCGCGCCGCTCGCTACCGTTTCCGATGGCGGGATCAAGCTTGAACCCTTTTGGGGCGAGCTCCAGGCGCGTCTCAAGTCGATCAGCGGCCATAAATTCATCGTGGTCGATAGCGCTTACAATGTCCTGAATTTCACCGGTGCCACAAAATCGAATGAAGGCGCGGTCAAAGCGGCCATTGAAATCTTGGGCCAGCTTTGTGCCGAGACGGACAGCACCATGGTTGTCCTATGGCACCCGTCGCAAGCCGGGCAGGAGCGCGGAGACAATAGTGGCTGGTCTGTCGCCTGGCACAACGCGCCGCGCGCACGGCTCAGTCTGACCCGGGTGCCGGATACGGAAAGCGCCTTTGACCTGAAGGTGGAGAAGCGGAACAACGCGCCGCCGCAAAAATTGCCGCTCACACTGCGGTGGGATGATGGCGTGCTGTTGCCAATAACTGAGGTGGCGGCAACCGAGCGCAAGGCCCTGTTCAAGAATGCCTGCATCAACACCGCGTTGCAGGCGGCAGATGGAGGCTGTCCGATCCAGAAGCAAAGGCGGATTCAAGGTTGGATGTTCGACCAAATCGAGAAGGACGCCGGATATCGACCGACCGAAAAGCAAGTGAAAGATGAGCTGGCGGCAGCCATCAGCACGGGAGAGCTTAGGTATATTGCAGCCCATGGGAAGCAGCAGGCAGGATATTTTGCGAAAGAGCGTGACCCATTTCTAATTAAAAATCGAATTCCAGAAGCCAAACATCCCGGTTGAGACTTTGGTTGAAACCGGGTTGAAACCATTCAAATTGTGGCGTTGAAACCGGTTGAAACCCAGTTGAAACCGTAGGGTGAAATTAGTCCCCCCTAGTACCCCCCGGTCTGCTTCAGGGCCTGGGGGATCGGCCCTGAGCAAAGTGAAAAGCGAAATAGATTTGAGGCCGTGAATTAAATTGGCCATGGAATTAAAATTATTCCGTCCGAATTTTCCGACCGGCAATAAATCCGGAAATTACCCCCTCAAATCCAGGGGAATATCCGACACAATGCGCTGACCCGCGAAATGCGAATTAGGTCAGCAATGCTGTCCTAAAAATTAACTAAGGTTAATTCATAGTTCCGGAATAGCGAACATGCGAACTTTCATTAATTAGAGCATATCAACAACCTTGCGCTGCGCGTCCTCGTCGGTCTCGATATAGCGCTGGGTGGTATTCAGGTTTTCATGGCCCAGAAGCGCCTGGACATCCTTCAGGCTGCCACCCGCTATGACGATCTTCTTGGCCGCGTTCGTCGCGAAGCTACGGCGCCCCGAGTGCGAGCTGTAGCCGGTCCAGCCGAGCCGGCGCCGGTAGAAGTCCCGGAACCATACGGCTACGGCGTTCGGGGTCAGAGCTTTGCCCGGCGCGGCCTGGGTATTCACGAACACGGGGTCATTGGCCCCTGTATGCCCTTGCCGCGAGCGCCTGTAGGCTTCTAGGGCTTCCCACAGCTCACGGCTCATCGGAACGGTTCGCGGCTTGTTGCCCTTCGTGGTGGCCAGCAACAGCTTCCGCTCTTCAAGGTCCACGCGGCTCCACGTCAGCCCTGCAATCTCGACGGCCCGTAGCCCCGCCTTGGTCGATAGCAGCACCAAACACTTCTCCCGATCGCTCTTGCAGGCTGCGAGCGCCTGATTGAGCCGTGCATTGCTCACCGTCTCAGCTTGTTTCGCCATGTCACAGTCCCCAATAGTTCTCATAAAATAATGCAATCGCAACATAATGTGAGAAGTTTGGGCAATGGTCAAGCGCAATCGCCTTCATAACTCCTGTATTTATTGGGCTTGCGGCCAACTTCTCACTTAATTGCTATTTGATGAGAAGTGGGTTCGGAGGGTCATCGGCCGTCCCGCTCGATCCAGGCCATCGGCCGGCGATGGTCCTTACCTACAACTTGGCCCAGCAGACCGGGGTGCCACGGGGGCATACCCCCGAGAAATCGCCTTTCGATATTTCTTACATGGATCGTCCCGCGCGCGCCGGCCGCCAAAATTACGGCGCCGTTAATTATTGTGGCAATTCCGACTTTGAAAATTGGCGCGGAATTAAATTGGAATTGGCCATATACCGCTCAATTGACAAAAACGGAATTGGTGGGACAATTGAGTAATTAGCGCCAACTCGAAAAGGACGACAGCAATGGCACGCGAAGCAACCCCCGAGGAAAAAGCCGTCTTCGGACACGATGTGAAAATTGACCCGGTGACCAATCAGCCGATCGAGCAGGGGATTGGTTCGGCTCAGCAGCCGACCATGCAGCACTTGCAGGCACGGCTCCAAACTTTGGAGCTGGGCATTCGGCACCAGCGCGACCTGGGCATCGACCCGAGCGACGAACTGCGGGCCGATTACATCAAGACGCAGAACGCCCTCAAGGCATTCATGGCCGGTGCGCAATGACCCGGCAGCCGACCGAAGACGAAAAGAAGGTGTTCGGCCACAACTGTCGGATTGATCCGATTACCGACCGTCCAATCGAACAAGGCTTTGGCTCGCTAGACCGGCAACTCATCACGGGTTTGCGCGATCGTCTCGCGCGCTTGGCCGTAGAGTTTCATCAGATCGAGGCGATGGGCAGAGAAGTTCCGCAGGATCTGCTTGCCCGGATCGCTGACACGAAGCGGCAAATCGCTGTCTTCGAAAAGGCGCCGCAGGAATAAGGATTGGGCGGTTTCTCGCGTTGCCACGGAAGCGCGGGAAGCTGGCCCGGTTGGTCTACTTCGCGCGTGGCTGTCTCGCGTGAAGTATTGCCCGGTGGCCGTTTTGGGTTGGTGCTCGTTGCGGTCACCGGGCCCGCAGGCTCAACCGGAAACGCAAATTTCTCTCGGCGCCCTCTCAGAGGTTTGTTGCCGGGAGTGTCTTACGCAAGACGCCCTCTCAGAGGTTTGACGTGACCACGGTGGGCTGCGTCGCTTAACAGACTGCTAATCGATCGGCGCTTTGAAGTTATGGGCCAGCTTCTATCTTTACAGGTGCTGCGCGCGTTTGCACTGGCGCAACTTGGTGCTATTTCCCTGCCGAATTCATGGTATTTCAACGATGCGATGATAAAGTGTTCCTTTCGGCGAAACGGCAGGAACTAGATGCTTCGCAAGTCTTTCACTGCTGGCCTGGACCTCGACAACGCACAGCGTGCCGAGCATCCGATTATGCACGAATTGCGGCAGTGGATAGAGCGAAGGCTTTCCCATCGGCTCCTAGTCAATAGGCCGGTTTTGGTCCTTCAAGGCACGCAGGTGCAGTCCGGTCTACTTTGGGACCTCAGTGAAAGTGGTTTTGGCTTGAGTAGAGTTAGCGGCCTCGTCACAGGCGCAATCGTGTCTGCGACCACACATGACGGCGACGTGTTTGAGGGTCGGGTTGTTTGGATTGACGGTGGCCGCGCCGGCGTCTCCATGAACAGCCAAAGTTAGTATCAAAGACGAGCTTTTCCCGAACGACCCCGCGCCACTCGGTCCGATAAAGCGTATAGCGCCATTTTAGAAGTGTCTGAGAGGCGTGGGATATTTTCGTATGGTTTTGGGCATCGCCTCACGGACTGAGTTCGCCGCCAGCACGGCGTGAAGCGATGCGATTGCCTCTGTCACCGCCTCAATCAAACATCCGCGCGGCGAATTATTGTAGTCTCCATAGGCGTTGCGATCGCAGCGGCGGCCGAGCGCCAGCCGTCTTTCAATCTCGGATCGTGCAGCGTCCGAGGCTGCGGCTGCGGCGGACCGGGAGAGCCCCGGTGGACCGTAGCGGACGGACATCTATCATTGGCCACCGGTCCGGCTTCCCCGCCTCGCGACTGCCACTGTCCGACTAACGCTCAACTCACAAACGGCGTCCGAGCCTTGATCAGCGTTCGATGCGGGCCCACATTTAGCCGATGCAACTCATGAAATGCTACAAGTGCGGTGCGCACCCAGAAGTTTTGCGCGTTCCTGAAATGCTCGTTGTCGAAGTCGAGTGCTGGTGCGGCGCTTTCCGTTGGGCGCCGATCGAGCACGGTGACACGGACCGGGCGATCATGGACCTTGAAGTCGAGGCCACCAGCCTCTGGAACGCCGCGCAGGAAGCCTATACCGCAGATGTGCAACCTCTATAGTCTGACCCGTAACGTCGAAGCGATCCGCCGCCTCTTTCGTCTCGGCCATAATCGCGCGACAGAGGTCAAACCACAGTCTGCAATCTTTCCTGGCTATACAGCACCAGTGATACGCCGCGCTGAAGATGGCGAGCGTGAGCTTGTTCAGATGTCCTGGGGCTTCGTGCTCTTGCAGGATGGCAAGGCACCTCGTCGCGTAACGAACGTGCGCGATGATAAAATTCGGACTTCGCGCTTTTGGAAACCGTCATTCGCGGCGAGGCGTTGTCTCGTGCCAGCATCGAGCTATTGCGAGCCTGACACTGCCAAGCCTGCGAAGTGGAATTGGTTCGCCGTCAACGGCGAGCATGAACGCGAGCTATTTGCCTTCCCCGGAATCTGGCAGCGCTGGAAGGGCCCAATCAAAAAGGATGGCCCGACCGTCGAGATAGATGTCTACTCGTTCATGACGACGGCGCCGAACGCGCTGACCGACAGCATCAATCACGAACGCATGCCGGTCCTGCTCTCCACCGAAGCCGACTTTGAAACTTGGCTTAGTGGCACCCCCGAGGAAGCGTTCGCGCTTGCTCGCAGCTTTGATCCGAACGCTATGCGGATCGTCCAGAGCGGCAAAGACAAGGAAGACTTACTTGGGCGGCCGAGCGCGGAGCAACACAGCCTGCTTTAGCGCATCGAATGACTGGTCTCATCATCGAAGGTGGTACTCGCTTTAGTGCTGCAATCCACCTTCGATGCGCTGAGTTTCAGGCCGGCCGAGTAAGCGGCTGCCATTCCAACAGCGTGGTCTAGCTCCCTTATCCATCCCACAGCCTGTGCCTCGATGCGGGCCTTACCACCCGCGTGCCGGAGGCCTGTGGTGATCCACACCAGGATTAGGTGGTATTTTACGGCGCAGTCAAAATTTTGGTCAAAGCGACCTCCTTTAGCTGCACAGGTATTGCTTATGAGATTCTGATTGGTCCAACGCTGCCGTCATTGTCGCATCCATCCGTCAGTCAGCCTGACCTGCAATATTGTGCGAGGATCATTCGTGCCGCAGACGGAGCATTGGAGGTGCCGAGAAGCTCGCGATAGTCCATCTCAGGACCAAACTTCGATAGACCCAATGTGATTGTGCAGGGCCCACCGAACTCGCCGTGGTGACCGTGACAGATTGCGTATAGCTCGCGCCCGCGTTCAATGAATTTTCCAATCTGCACGGCTAGCTCTCTAGGCCAGACCTTCCCTTTCTCTCATTATCCCATTGAAAACGGGTGTTTGCAGAAAGTAAATGCAGACGTTGATTCGATGCCGAACGGTAGGTAATCACTTAGAGCTTCTGCAAAGCGGATAAGTCATGCATTCGTCGGTGGCTCCAAATCTCGATGAGACATACGGGGCCGCGGCTGAGCCCCGGAAATTAGATGCCTGGGAAAAGAAAGGTAAGGTGCCGCGTAGCCTGTCTAACCTAGACGCCCAGAACGCATTGCTCCTGCTTGATCTTATGCAATTGGTGGAAAAAGGGCTTGGGGTGGTTAAGTATGTGTTCGCCGACCGTCCGATACTCTGGGTGGTTGACCGCGAAGGCAACATTTGGTTCGCCCTAGAGGAAACAGTCGATGCTGAAACGGGAGAGTTCACCTATCCTGACATTCGTCCTGATCCAGGAGTGACGTATGACCGGCTAGGCCATCCCGCTCTGATCGGCTGCGCCGTCGGAAGGATCGCTGGTGAGCTAAAATTTGATCCGGGACCACCGGGCCGATGGTATATAAATAATTTTTCTGGACGCTACAGTCGTGGGAACAACCGAACTGAAGAACACCTTAACAACGTTGGTGCAGCATTCGCTAAGCTGGGTATAGAGGTGGCTGTTCAATTCTATTAGTTAAAAATCCCGTGAGTGAAGCAAAGCCATGGAACCTTCAATTGATCAACTCCAGCGATTAACGCCTAGTCGCCTACTTGCGCTTCGGCAGAGCATCGAAGAGCCGGCACGACTGAGGGATTTGCTTGCTCAGGTTTGCCTGTACCTTCTCCGGATCCGTTCACCGAGAGCTTCTGACACTGATGATGTCTATAAGCTTCTGCTCCAATTAAAGAGTATAGGTTTGTGGGAGGAGGGGCGCGGGGACGCACTGATTTCAGTTTTTCGACAGGATTTCGCGGCGGACGTAATCGAAGTCGCAGAAGACGTTTTGAATTCTCATGATCGGAATCCCGCCAAAGCGCAACTTGCTAGATCGGTCGCCTTGCTCCAGAGCATCAAAGCAAGGTTGAATGTTCGTTGAACTTGCGTGCATCGCGATCACTGACTTAGTAGCTTCACATTCACGAGCGCGGCATTCTTCGCGCGTCGGATTCCCGTAATTTCACAAATCAACTTCAGGCGCTCATGAAACTCGGTCGTATTGAGCGCAGCCATGCCCTTCGACGCACACCAACCCTGATACGCCTCGAACAGATCGTCTGCTGCTAACCGCTTGCCTTCAGCGCGTGATAGGCGTTCCGACATAAACGGCGCGACGCCACCTAGCTTGGTAGGTGGAAGCATCTCAGCTCGCGCAGCGACAACCCTAGGACTAGTTAGACCTAGGTTTCGTTGATTCGGATGCCCTAGGCCGATAGCCGTGCAGAGCACACTCAACAACGAGAGCGTCAGTGGAAGCACCAGTGGCTCGTAGAGCGTAACCTGATCCTCGCTAAGCGGGAGCATTGCTACAAGTCGCGACGTGAGCGCGTTTGTCTTGTTTGCTCCGACATTTCCCGCTTTCGCGCGCGCATCATCTAACTTGGCCTGAGCTTGAGCTTCGCGGGACTCTAGGCTTTCGCAGTGTGGGCCACGCCCTGTGCTGCACTCTGCGGAAGCCGCGGCGCTCGCTTTGTCCAACGCTACCTTCGCATCAGCGATGGCGTCATCCGCCAGCTGAACGCGTCTTGACTGAGCCGTCACCGGCATGTTTGCGGCGTCCATCGCTGAGCCGCTTCGCTCGATAGCCGCTAGCGCAATCGTGCTGAGCGCCAATGGCAGAATGCAGAAGGCGAAGAATCCGGCTAAACGCTGGGCATCTTTCCAAGCCTTCTCACCAATCCACGGCAGGAACCCGGAGAGCATGGTGCACGCTGCGCCTGCTAGAACGAGATAAGAAAAGCCGCCATCACGCGACAGCAAGTACATGACCGAGCCGTAGGTCTCGATGCCGACGAGGCACAGGCCGGCTGCAAGGATCGGGGTACGCCAACTCAACTCAGGCACGTTTGCCCCCGAGCTTATCAAGTTCCACGGCTAGGGCGCGTTCAACTATATCAACGATGCGTTCGCCGTGCTCGCGGCTTGCCGCCACCAGACGCGCCTTCAGCGTTTCCTCGATCGTGACGTTGAGCTGAGCCGTCCGTGCGCTCGTGCGGCGCTTCACGCGGCCATCCGGTGCAATCGATGCGCTTTCGAGCGCCGCACGCCCTTTGAGCGTCCGGGGATTGTGAGCAGGGCGCGCACGGTTGGACTTCTGCGGCGCCGGTTTATGGCCACGATCGCCAAGCCGCAAGAGGCTGGCCATGATGCGGCTATCGTCATCCATTTCCGCTTCGGGTTTCATTGGCCTATCTCCTTGCCTTTGAACGCGAAGCAATGCGCTTCTTGATGGCTTGCCACAGCGCGTCGATTTCCTCGCCGCAATCCTTGGCCTGCGCTTTGTTGGAAACCTCGGGGCCAGTTTTGCCGAGCGCGATTGCGTTGGCGTAGGCCGCGCGCTGGCGAATGATTTGATCGAGCACCGGGCCGTTCTGGCCTAGGCCCTTCACCATGCCGTTGTAGCTCGCGCCCTTGGTATCGATGACGGCGTTGAGCAGAAAGACGAACGGCTTGTTGAAGTCTTCGCAGGCCTGCACGGCCGGCGCGATCGCGTCCAGGTCGAAAGCCGAGACGCGAACCGGGATCACCACTAGGTCTGCTTCGGCAATGATGAGGGCTAGGCGTTGCGCGTCGCCCGGCGCCGTGTCGATGAAAACCCAATCTGTGCCTTGGCTTTCGAGGTCACCTAGGTCTAGCTGAATGTCGCTGACGGCAAACACTTCCGGCGCCCATAGCCCGTTCTCGGTCCGCATCAGCGACCACATGCCGATGCTCTGCTGGGGATCGCCGTCCAGGATTACGACCTTGGCCTTTTCCTTCATTGCGGCCACGGCAAGGGCGGTCGCGACCGTGCTCTTGCCCGTACCGCCCTTGGTTGCGGCTAAAACGATTGTTTTCATAGGTGAAACCCTCGTGACCTAGGTCTACCTAGGTTAGCACACAACGCCTATGCCTAGCTAGACCTAGGTTAATCTAGGCCTAGGTAGTGAAGGGTCCGTAAAGGTCTATTGGGGTATTCCTTTGCGGGTGGGGTCGGTCAGCCATTTTTTAATAGAGCCGACGAAATCCCAAACATCGCCCTTCGCAGGGTAAACGTAGGGTTCTTTTTTGGGGTCGCTTCCCATCGCACCAAAGATCGCAGCGCGCCAGCCACCATCCTTGGATGGGAGCGACAGATGCTTTAGCCAGGATTCCACTTCCCCTTTTCGCACAATAAATGAGCCATACTTCTCGAGATCGTCACAAAAGTTATTCGCGGCTTCCCTTTGGTCGCCTTTAAGAAGCTCAATGCCCCCGTTGCGCTTAAAATATATCTCTGGTTTCGCGGCTTCTTTTGGGGCGGCCTTGACCAAATTCTCGAGAACGTTCTGTCTAAGTTTATGACTAGCTTCATGCTGGCCCGAAGGTAAACCCGATCCCTCTAGTAGCCGAGTCCACTTTGTTTTGCCCTCGCGCACAACATCGAGATCAAAAACGCCCACGGCGGGAATTCCCAGTTTACGAAGTGGGCCTACGATAGCCGGAATTGTGTCCTTGTTATCGGCATTGAGAAACAGAGCATGAGGTATCGCGCGGGGATCACCCGCCGCTAGAAGACGCTCATTCACTTCTTGATAAAATGCTCTATCGGTATCGCCCTCAGTCACGACCACGTTGTTGAAGAACAGGCCCGAAAGCACCCCGACTGAACGTAACATCGGATCATTCATCATCTGAACGAGATCATCGTTCGGAAGCAGCCTAGCCGTACCTACCCCCGCGTCATGAGTAAGGCGAACAATATTGACGACGGCACCGGATTGAATCGCTCCCATCACGAACTCCGAGCTATGCGTCGAAACGAAAACAAATTTATCTTCGCTGTGGGCGGCCGTCGCGAGCGACTTGCCCAACGTTCGCGCAAGAGAAGGGTGCAGGAACGCCTCCGGTTCATCGATCAGGATTACTTTCGGATCGCCAGCGAACACCTGAAGAAGAATGCCAGAGAATGCTTTTACGCCATCGCTGACCTCTTCGAGGGGTCTTGCGGCCTTCATCCAATCAATATTCTCTTCCTCGAAGGAGCGCTCTTTCGAGGGAGGCGTTGAGCCGAACCGGACTGACAGAATGTTGCCTACAGTCGCATCGATGGCAGGGTACAACTCAAATGCGTTGTGAACTTCGGTGCGCCATTTAGTTCGCATCGGATCATTCATGAAGATCTTAGCGAGCGGCGCCACTGGCGCCTTCAAATCGCCGGGAGGAACTTGGTTCAAGAGTCCGATTCTTGTGGCACCATCCAGCCACAAAGTGAGCCCCGATAAATAATAATACGCGTAGAGACTTAAGTGTTGATTGGGCTGTTTGCGCCCAATAAGATAAGTCTGATTGTCGACGACGCTGTGACCGCCATTTAGCCAAATGGACGATTGCCCCGGCTGAAGAGCTTCACCGGGGCTAATCGCGCGCTGAATCTTCTTGAGATCGATTTGCGCAGTTTGTTCGTCCACCCCCTCGAATTGAAGCGTGTCTAAAATGCGCGTATGCGGGCCATTGCTGCCATCCTTACAGAGCGCATTTATTTCGCGAAGTAGGAGGCTTTTCTCGGAGTTATTAGGGCCTACAAAAATCGTAACGGAAGGCTGCAGAGAAAAACTGAGCGGTGCCTTTCCTCGGGAAGACGCCAACTTCAATTTGATCGCGGTCAACATGCGCAATGAACCCGATTGTCGATATGATCGGCGGAAAGGAGCGTGTGTACTAGCAGCGTGTACTAGAGGGAGGAAAATTCAAACGCTAAGCTACTGAAAAATAACAAAAATAATTGCTGGCTGTGCTGGCAGTCTGCCGCGAACCAGCCTCTGGGTGAAAAATCCCTGCAAACAGTGAAATTATCAGGGAAGTCGCGAAATTTGCACCGCGAAGATGCCCGCGACCCTGGCAGCTCGATTGTTTTCACGCGCTTTTTCCCCTGCACAAATAGCGAATTCCCTAAGCGACCGAACAGGGAATTTCAGGGATTTTGGGAAGCGGTCGGACAATAGCCTCCGAGAAACTAGTTCTTCTGCACCGGGATGTTTGATTGCATCGGTCGACGTGCCCCAAAAAATGAGTGGGTCGCAAACGAACCAGCTCGGTTTTTTGCTCTTGAATACGAGCGTAGTTGGTCGACTTCTTTCAGTCACCGCGCCTTTGAGGTGTTGATCCTCGCCGCTACTCATGCCGGAAGGCATCCAAAACCAGGGTGGGTCGCAAACGAACCGCCCCGATTTTTTGCCCTTGAAAGCCAACTCCGCTTGTCCGATTTTTGACTCGGACGCTTCACCCCTGAGGTGGCGGTTGTCCAAGCGAGCCAGTCAAGCCAAGGATGGGCGGTACATCGGCCGCGCTTCAACCAGGTCATCGAGCCAAGCTCGGACCTGATGAGCGCTGCGTGATGTCAGGCCCTCGGTTGGTGACTTCCATTCCGGCGGTGAACGGATCTGTTCACCACCTGGAGACGAAGTCGATGCCAAATACCCGATCCACCAAAGACCCGATCCGGCCTGCGGCCGGTCTTAAATCAGCGCTGCAGGATAAATCACGTAATCGGCGACAGGCGCAAAAAACACTAACCTCCTGCGAAGGTTCGGCCGCCCGCCAGCGCAACGATCTGCTACCGAACCTGCGCGTTGAATATTTACCAATCGGCGCTCTACGCCCCGCCGATCGTCGCGTGCGCCGGTCGACGGTCTCACAGGCCGCTAAGATCGAACTGAGCCTGAAGCAGTTCGGGATCTGCGTTCCCATCTTGATCGATAGCGACGGTCGTATCGTGCACGGGCACGTCGTCTGGGATGCCGCCCGGCGTCTCGGCCTCGCGACCGTACCGGTCATCCGGATTGAACATCTTAACCAGAGCGAGCGGCGAGCGCTTTCGATTGCCCTCAACCGGCTTGCGGAAACCGGTGACTGGGATGTCGAGGGTCTGAAGCTCGAATTCGAGGAGCTGGTCGAACTCGATGAGGACATCCTTGCGACCGGCTTCGAGCTTGCCGAGATTGATGCCCTCTTACTCGAAGAGGATGACTACGGTCCCGACGCCGAGGTCCTCCCGCCGATCCCTCAGTCAGCAGTGTCTCAACCGGGCGATGTCTGGGTTCTGGGTGACCATCGACTGGTTCAGGGCGACGCACGCGACCGCGAAGCCTATCAGCGGCTCATTGGAACTGACGAGGGCGTCCAGCTCGCTTTGACCGACGTCCCGTTCAACGTTCCGATCCAAGGCCACTGCACCGGCCAGGCACATCATCGAGAATTTCAGATCGCTCACGGCGAGCTCAGTCGTGACGAGTTCGACGTCTTCAATAAAGATTGGATGCAGCTCGCATCGGCGGTCCTTGTCGAGGGCGGCCTTCTTGCGACATTCATTGATTGGCGCAGTGTGGAACTCGTCTTGGCTGCCGGGCGTGATCTCGGTCTCGGTCTTTTGAATGTTGTCATCTGGGCAAAATCAAACGCCGGACAGGGCAGCTTATGGCGGTCTCAGCACGAGATGCTTCCGGTCTTCAAGAAAGGGACCGCGCCGCACATCAATCACGTCGAACTCGGTCGCTGGGGGCGCCATCGGAGCAATCTCTGGACCTATCCTGGTGCCTCGACGGTTGGCTCGGATGCGCGCGAAGGACTGGCTGTACATCCGACCGTCAAACCGCGCGTGATGCTCGAGGACGCCCTTCTCGATGTCACGGACCGCGGCGACGTCGTCCTCGACTGCTTCCTCGGCTCGGGCTCGATGCTGCTGGCAGCGGAAGCGACCGGGCGCATTTGCCGAGCGATCGAGATCGACGGTCGCTACTGCGACGTGGCTATCGACAGATGGCAGCAGATGACGGCGCTCGAGGCGATCCTCGAGGAAACCGGCGAGACATATGCTGCGGTCGCACGACGGCGCAGTACGGCTTCTTCGAACGAGGGAGAGCACTAATGTCTGAGAAGCCAATCAAGGTGTCATCGAAGGATGCTGTCGGTTACGGTCGTCCTCCGAAACAGCATCAGTTTAAGCCTGGTCAATCCGGCAACCCGAAAGGTCGACCGAAGGGCGCGCCGACCCTCCAGGAGATCATGGCGAAAGAGGCCACCAAGCACGTCAAGATCAAGCAAGGCGAGAACATCGTCACCGTTTCTAAGATGGAGGCGCTCGCGCGACGCGTCTTTAGCAAGGCGCTGGAGGGCGATCTTGCGGCGGCTCGCGTGATTTTCCAGCTGGCTGCCGAGCCAGAGGCGGCGGCGTCGAATGCAGGTTCAGGAGAGCCCTTCAAGCTGCCGGGCGACGATACCATCAAGCGTATGCTGAAACGGTTCGACCACCTCAACTCGTCAGCTGAAGGTAAATAAGATGAGCGAGTTAGGTGTTGCAAAGCAGACAGGTAACGACATCGAGCCGTTCGATGCTCTGATCGCAATGGCCCGCGCCGACTTTATGTGTTTCGTGGAGCTGACATTCAGCGTTCTGCACCCGGGCAGCAATCTTGTCTATGCGGACTATCTACAAGTCTTGGCCGATCTGTTGATGCAGGTGGAAGAGGGAAAGTATCGACGCGTCAACATCAACCTACCGCCACGACAAATGAAGTCGATGATGGTTTCTGTTTTCTACGTTGCGTGGCGCCTGGGACGCAACCCGGCATCCAAGTTCATCGCGATCTCGTATGGCGACGATCTTGCGCACGATCTTTCGGTGATGACCCGCACGCTGATGCTGTCACCAATCTACGGACAGATTTTTCCAGAAACCATTCTCGACAAAAAGTCCGAAGATCACATTCGTACGACTCAAAAAGGTGGCCGCTATGCGACAGCGGTCGGAAGCGACATCACGGGCTTCGGTGCCGACCTCATCATCGTCGACGATCCGATACAGGCAGATGACGCCGGTTCAGAGCACGTCAAAGCTCGCGTTCGCGACTGGATGTCGAACTCGGTTGCAACGCGTTTCAACGATCAGTCAAAGGGAGCACTTATTCTTGTCATGCATCGGCTGGCACCGGACGACCTTTCGGCAACGCTCGAACCGAATGCCGACTTCGTTCTGAAGCTGCCGATGATTGCTGAAAAAGAAGAGAAGTACGAATCTCACGGCAAGCTGACGATGCACCGCCTTCCCGGCGATGTGCTCAATCCGGGGCGCATGACGGCAGAGGACGCGGCGAAGCTCAAAGCAAGTCTTCCCCGTCATGTCTGGGACGGTCAGTATCAGCAGCGACCGACAGCTGGCGGATCCGGCATGCTCTCGGTCGAACGTTTCCAAAGATTCGATTTATCGAAGCCGCCAAAGTTCGAGCTGAGCATTCATTCCTGGGATGTTGGCGCGACCGTCAGCGGAAATGCCAGCGTCTGTACGAAGTGGGGGCTGGCCGCCAATATAGATAACAGAGACGCGCTCCACTTGACTCAAGCCATCTCCGTGAAGCTTGAACTGCCGGAGGTGCTTGCAACGATCAAGTCCGAAATCGCGCGGGACCGGCCAGCCTTGGTCGTCATCGATGAGCGCGGAGTCGGTCTCGGCGTAGTGCAGCATCTGAGGAAGGCTGGCTATCGGAACATATCCTGGTCCGACGCGACGTCAGCTTCGATCATGCCTGGACCAGCGTCAAAATGTCGACCATCCGACTCCAAGATAGATCGTTTCGGCAAATCGATCTTCAGGATTGATGCAGGTGAAGTTCTGATCCCGATGTCAGCACCGTTCCTCGAAAAGTTTCTCTACGAGCTCAGCGCGTTTCCCAATATTTCCGACGACGACCAAGTTGACAGTATGTCCCAGCTCGTCGCAAATCTCGATGGGGCAATTTTTCAGGCGAGAAGTAATAAGAAAAAATTTGGCTAAATGAGCGCGGAACACGCGCGGTGTGCGCATCTAGGGAGGTAGTTCATTGAGCGGCGTTTGCGCGATACGCCGAAGGTCGAAAATCCCTTCTCGCGCGACCCTTGCACGGACGCCCATCGCCTGCCTGCGCCCCGAGGGTGAGCTCACTGTCCTGCACTGGGGAGTTCGGCGTTCACGGCATAGCAGACGCGGCGTATTACACGCGAGCCGATCGGGTTCAGATTCTCCTCCAGCCGATCGCCTGCATGGGCACATCAAGCAGCACTTTGCCTTTGGGCTTGAGCGTCTTGCGGTCGGCGCGCAAGCGCGCCGACAGGATCACCAGGGTAGTGGAGGCAATCCATGAAGCAGATCAGGTTGAAATCAGCCCTTCGACTCTTTGCCGCCTCTGGTATGCGTCCTCAGAGATGCTGGGTCCGGGGAGAAAAAGCGCCCCGGACTCTTGACCTCAGCTAAAACAGCAGGCGCCTATTGCATGACCATGACCATGACCATGACCATGACCATGACCATGACCATGACCATGACCGCTGGGAATAGCTTTGGACCGTGCGCCGCATCGATTTCCGTTCGGCATTCGCCCGTGACGCGCATCTCCGCGAAGGAGATCAACTTTCTCGACTTTGATTTGGCGTGCAGTATTTCCTATCCGAATTATCTGAGAGGCCACGACCTCCCTCATTCCGAGACAGAAGCCCGGGACGGCCCGGCAGCTGGAGGATACGGGAGATGGTTCGTGTTCATTTCCATGCCGTCGACGAATGCCTCATTCTTCATGGCGTGACCGCGCAGGGCCCTGTCATCGGATACTACCTGGGCCGGGAGATACATGATCGCGTCGAAGACAGGTGGCGACGGGTCTACATCTACGTCGGCGTTATCGAGCGGCAGCGGCTTGGCCGCTACGATCCGGCGCGGCTCGGACCGTTCGAATTCATCCTTGAACCCGGCCTCGTTTATCGCATGCAGATTCCCGAACGTAAGGGCCGCCCTCTCCGCAACACGGTGAGCTGGTGGAGTGGGTCCGATGTCTGATAATGTCGGGGATGTCGTGTTGCCGTGCTCTGTCCCACTGCCGCAACTATCCAATAGCGGCCGTTGCTAAAGAAGTCGCCTCGATAGATTTAAGATAGCAGCCAACTTGTTCTAATGAGATATTTCTGCTGAACGGGCCTTTAGCTTCGGGCCAATAGGAGTGCGTTGGCGCGAGCGTGAGCAACTGGTGTTAAGTTGTTCGCCCTATGATACGATTGCACCATGGCAGCTTCACTCTACGACCTCGGCGTTCCGACCTTCCTACAGACCCTGAGAGCCGTCGGAGGCTTTATCGAGCGCGCGACCCAACATTGCGCAGAGACCGGGGCCGACTTAGAAGATGTCGTGAAGTCCCGCTTATTCCCCGACATGGCGCCTTTTCACTTCCAGATCGAAGCCCTCAAGAATCATGCCGTCTGGGGTATGGAGGCGGCAAAGACAGGCGTGTTCGCCCCACCGCCTCCCGTGCGCTTGTGGCCGTCAGCGTTACTGTCTAGTCAGTCGGAAAAATGCGCGCCGCGGTTCTGCTTTATATTGATCCAACTTGGTACCGATGATGTCTTTCCAGCAAAGATAGCCGACCAATCGGCTGGTTTTTCTGTCGACCACCGAAATATGAGCGACATTTGCGGCATTCATGCGCTCGGCAACCGTCTCCAAATGTTCGTCTGGGTGAACGATAACTGGCTTCACTGCCTGCAGAAGGTCGTGAAGCCGAGCATTTCTGGCCAGACCGCTCCGTCGCCACTTCATAACGCTCGGTGCGTCGACGACACCGACAACACGCCGATCGTTGTCAACCACAGGAAATGTCGGATGGATTGTTGCTGGATCAGTGAGAAATCTCGCAGCTTCGCGCAAGGTCATCGATGAGGGAATGGTTTGAACGTTCCTTATCATGACGTCCTCGACGCGCGTGAGGGCAAACGCCGGCACATGATACTCGCATACGATATGGTGCCCCCGCCGTGCCAGACGTTCCGTCAAAATCGAGCGGCGCATCATCAATACCGCCACGGTGTAAGCAGCTACACATGCCGCCAGGACCGGCAAGAAGCAATTGCTTGAGCCGGTGATTTCAACGGCAAAAAACGTCGCCGTCAACGGAATGCGCATCGTTCCGCCCATCGTTGCGGCCATTGCGAGTAAAGGCCAGAAGCCGATGCTCGCCATCGGCATGATGGCCGACAGCACCATGCCCATCGAGCCGCCGATGATGAGCAGCGGCGCAAGCACGCCACCCGAGGTGCCCGACCCAAGCGCTATGCTCCATATTGTCATTTTGACGAGTAGCAGCGAAAGCGCGCTCGCGGTGGTTAGATCGCCTTTGAGCAGGTGATCGATATTATCATAGCCAACGCTCAGCGCCCGCGGATCGATAAGTCCACCTATGCCGACGCATACGCCGCCGATCATGGGCCACCACATCCAGTGGATAGGCAGCTTAGAGAACAGGTCCTCAGTCGTGTAGACGAGCTTCGTGAGGATGCCGGAGAGAAGACCGGCAATCATTCCTGCCGCGACCCACGTCATTAGTCCTGCGAGCGATATCTGCACATCAGCCGAGAATGGAAAAAGCGGCGACGGCATATGCAAGTAAGAACGTTCGACAGCGGAAATGCTCGCCGCCACTGCGACGGGGATGAAGCTACGCGGGGCCCACTCAAATAAAAGCAGCTCCACAGCCAGCAGGACCGCCGCGATTGGCGTTCCGAAGACGGTCGTCATGCCGGCTGCCGCGCCGGCGACGAGGAGGGTCTTTCTCTCATTGTCGCTGACAGGTAGCAGTTGCGCGATGATTGAACCGAGCGCGCCGCCGGTCATAATGATCGGTCCTTCAGCACCGAACGGGCCGCCGGTTCCGATAGAGATTGCCGATGAAATAGGCTTCAGGATCGCAACTTTCGGGCTGAGCCGCGATTGGCCAAGAAGGATCGCCTCAAGGGCCTCCGGTATGCCGTGGCCGCGGATTTTCTCACTTCCGTAGCGCGCCATCACGCCTATTATCAATGCTCCCGCCACAGGGATGAAAATCGAGCTAAAGCCGAGA